>JANLHZ010000072.1 GCA_024653775.1 Planctomycetota bacterium
CCATGCATTCCCCGCGTCGAAAAGTGATATAATTTGGAATGATGACTACAGCAGCGGGAAATTAAATTTCAGTTCCTACGGTGAATAACACGGGATAAAGAAGGTGAGGGAGCTGGCGGCACTCTTCTTGCGCCGCCAGATTTTGAAATGGGAACATATCTTCCAGATATACCAAAATCTCAACGAGAAGCTGGTAATATCTCCTATCCAGTTCAAGATGAAAAAGAGTATGAACAAGCCGACGGAAGCAATAGGAACTATAATGGGATGGTAGATTCTCCAAATGTTTCTGTCGGGCAGGTTTTTGACGCATGGGATCATTTTAATGATAGCGATGATGTAAACATATTGGTTCCTAAGAATCCAATAACGGGAAATCCCACATTTCAAGGTTTTGCAATAGTACAAAATTTCTTTGTTTATCTTAGATGTGGGAACAATGTAATTGGTCAATGGGAATGGAGGGCATATAATGTTCATGAAATAGGTAACAATTCAGAGGGGAACGATAACGCAAACAGCGACAGGAACCGAACGTTTATAAATGAAAGTGAAATCCAACGGATTAATCCGATCACACCGACACTTTACAATCAGTGGGTTGGGAATGATGGTATGATAAAAGATGCACCCCCAGAGTTACGTAATCCGTGGGACTAGTGAAGGAGGCCGTTCAGGATGACATTTGTGAAACAATTCCTCTCCCTCTTCGTTACTTTTGCGGTGGTTTGCGTTCTAGTATATGTCATAAATTGGGGGCATAGAGTAGCGGGTGAATTAAGTTATAGTAAGTCAGAAGGTGCTCCAGTTAAGTTCCCTGAACCCGTGAATATCAATAAACCGCGCGGCTTTGTTTCGGACAATTCACCGCAGCGCTTTGAACCCTCTGAAAATAGCATTGGCACCGAGGAGCCGGAATCGATTGCAGAGGATTCAAACTTAGGTTATGAGTTCAAAAATGGACGACGTAACCGCCCACGTGACAGAATCGGTGGCTTTGGGTTTCTAACAGGGATGCCGGATTATGAATTCATCACTCCGGAGATTTATTATGATCTACTCGATGAATATAGAATATGGAAGCTCGAATTAGAAGGAATGAGTGAAGAGGAAAGGGCTGAGATAGAAGCGCAGCCGACGGGAACCAATTTTAATACTTTCCCGCCTGTTACTTATGAAAGAATGCCTCTAAGCATTGATGAGTGGGTGGAAGGAATAGATGCAAACTATTATCGTTCACATCCTGAATATGAAGCTGTGATCTTTCCCTTGGCGCTGGAAAAATCGTGGATGTATGAAGCCTACGTTCAGATGTTTGAAATGACGGATAGAGTGGATTCATACGAATACATCTACCGGGACGAAGAGTTGCGCCGCGACTTACAGCTTTTAATCTCCGACGATGAGATTGACGAATATATTATTGCAATCAGAGAGAAAGAAATAGGGTTGCCGCCTGAATACTGGCTGGAAAAGATCAGGGAGTGTATAGCGAACGAATCTTTCAGTGACATCGAAGGTTATGACTGGCACATACAAGTCGTCGGGGCAAAAGCGCTGCCAATTCTACCCGACATACTTGAGCTTCTGAATCACGAAAATCCTTATGTAAGAGAAAGCGCGGTCAAAACGATCGGTTCCATCGGTTCGACTGACTTTGGCGTGTTGGAAGAACTTTCGATACGTCTGTACGACGAACGATGGATGGTAAGAAGGGCGGTGCTCGAATCTCTGCCGAATCTGGGCAGGAAAGCTCAAAGCCTAGGGAGCGAACTTGTCAAAATAATTAGCGACGACAGCGAATCATGGCCTACTAAGCAGATGTCGATAATTGCCCTTTCATACACCGGTCCCTATTCCGTCGCCGCGCCGGTTTTCAGGAGACTTCTATTTTCTCCTACGCCGCGAACGCGCTCTACCGTGGCATATAACATCAAGAATCTGGGCAATGAAGCCGCGGTTGAGTTTATCCCCCTATTGATAGATATGGCGCTAGATTCCGAGAATCGAATATCGGATCAAAACGGTGCATGGCCGTCCCTCGGCGCTGTTATTACGTTAGGTTCGTTCGGTAGGCTCTCAAAGGAAGCTATACCAGCATTATCTGAAACGCTTAACATTGATTGCCCAATCGAGTCCCCTTCCCACGATCCATATCGTAAGTATGAGTTAAACCTTGAATCCGCGGTTGCCCTTAGCAAAATCGTCGGTCCTGGAGATTTGAACGCGGTGGAGCCGCTGATACAGGCCGTATACAATCTTGGAATGGGAACGCCGGATGATTTTTTTGATCCATCGAGTCTTGGTTCAGAGCGCGGTAAATATACCGTCGCCGAATTCGCGGCGGAGGCCCTCGGAAATATCGGCTCTGGAGCAAGGCGCGCGATTCCGCACCTCGAAAAACTCGCGGAGATCGACGGAAGCCGCTACGGTCTGAGCGATGCGCAGGAAACGCGCGTCCGCGGCGCCGCGCGGGAGGCGATCGAAAAAATCAAATAAAGTTCGGTGAACCGTG
This sequence comes from Planctomycetota bacterium, assembly GCA_024653775.1. Classification (GTDB taxonomy): domain Bacteria; phylum Planctomycetota; class UBA8742; order JACQVU01; family JANLHZ01; genus JANLHZ01. The sequence continues at coordinate 2,516 of JANLHZ010000072.1, forward strand.
TCAGATTTAGAAATCAGGAATCTGGAATTTAGGACGCGTAAAATAATAAGTTAGCGAAAATCGCGCTCAGATTTGTGCCAGGTTCGCATTGCGCGAAAGAGTCAAACCGGAGGCGTAGCTATAGTTCCGTCGAGGATTTGACGACTGAGCGCGATGTGAAAGTGGCGCGAAGATGTGATGCGAGATCGGTAAGTTATTATTGTACGCGTCCTTATCGACTCGCGTCGTGGGACAATATCTCTCCGGGGTTGTAAGTCGCTTTCCGGACGGGGTATCCTTAATGGAGACCTTGGAGACGCGGAACAGGGAAGCGGGACAGGCGTCAGGTCCCGACTCCGACGGAGCCGGCAAATTGCCGCGATCGTTCGCGCACCAACACGATGGAAAACGCGATATCGATCCCCTGATCTTCTCCGAAAGTCATAGAATGCGGAGGCAGATATGAAAAACAAGCAAGCTGCAATCAGAAAACCGAAGATAAAGGGAAAGCTCCCTGGGCCGAAGTGCAAGGCGCTCGTCGACATCGACAAGAAAGTCGTTAGTACGTCATATACGCGCAGTTATCCGTTCGTTATTGCGAAGGGCGAAGGCGTCTGGGCGACCGACGTCGACGGAAACGAGTTTCTGGACTGTACCGCCGGGATCGCGGTGAACAGCACCGGGCACAACCATCCGAAGGTCGTCGAGGCGATCCAGAAACAGCTCGCGAAGTTCATCCACATGAGCGGAACCGACTTCTACTACGAGGAGCAGATCCGCCTCGCGCAGAAGCTATCGGAGATCGTGCCCGGCCCGAAGGCAAAGCGCACGTTCTTCACGAACTCGGGAGCCGAGAGCATCGAGTGCGCGATGAAACTCGTTCGATACCACACGCGCCGCGAAAAGCTTCTCGCGTTCATGGGAGGCTTCCACGGGCGCACGTTCGGCGCGATGAGCCTCAGCGCGTCCAAGGCGATCCACCGCCACGGGTTCTCGCCGCTGCTTCCGGGGATCGTGCATGCTCCGTTCCCGGACCCGTACCGTCCGTGGCAAAATAACGCGGAGACCGTCGCGAAGGACACGCTCAGCTTCATCGAGGACCGCATATTCAGGTATCACGCTGGCGACGAGTTCGCGGGCGTATTCATCGAGCCGATCCAGGGCGAAGGCGGCTACGTCGCACCCGCGACGGGATTCATCGCGGGGCTTTCGAAGCTAGCGAAGAAGTACGGAATCCTGCTCGTACTCGACGAAGTCCAGAGCGGCTTCGGACGCACCGGCAAAATGTGGGGCTTCGAGCACGAGAACGTCACGCCAGACGTGGTCGCGCTTGCGAAAGGGATTGCGAGCGGAATGCCGCTCGGCGCAGTCGTTGCACCCGCAAAGATCATGAGCTGGGAGTCGGGCGCCCACGCGAACACCTTCGGCGGGAATCCGCTCTCCTGTGCCGCGGCGCTCGCGACCATCGACCTCCTGGAGCACGGACTGATCGAGAACGCGTCCAAGGTCGGAGAACACGTCAAATCGAGGCTCGAAACCGAACTCGCGGACCATCCAAGCGTGGGCGAGGTCCGCGGCCGCGGCCTCATGCTCGCGTTCGACATTGTGAAGGACAAGAAGACTAAAGCTCCGGACGGAGCGCTCCGGAACAAGATCGTCGACAAGGCGTATCACAAAGGGCTTCTGCTGCTCGGCGCGGGACCGTCCGCGGTGCGCTTCTGCCCCGGGCTTGTGATCTCGAAGGACGAATCCGACGTGGCGATCGATATAATCGTCGACATTGTCAGAAATATGAGGTAATGACGTGATGTTTGAAAGAAAAGACTATCCGGAAACCGACGAACACTTCCTCGAGTGGCGGCATTCGTCCGGAATGCTGATCCAGTGGCACCTGAAGCCCGGGTTCCAGAAGAAGTTCGCGCTGGTTTCGATCGAGTTCGGAAGCATCGACAACGAGTTCGTCATCAGGCGGAACGGGAGCGAAGAGCGCGTCGGGCCGCTGCCGCACGGGATCGCGCACTTCCTCGAGCATCGCATGTTCGAGCAGAAGGACGGCGACGCCTTCACGAAGTTCGCCCAGCTCGGCGCTTCAGCAAACGCGCACACCTGGTACACGAACACGTCGTATCTGACGAGCTTCACGAAGCTCCCGCGGGAGAATCTTTCGCTGCTGCTCGATATGTCGACGAGCCTGATAATAACGGACGCGCAGGTCGAGAAGGAGAAGGGGATCATCGAGCAGGAAATCCTTATGTACGAGGACGACCCTGCGACCCGCGGCTTCAACGCGCTGATGGAAAATCTCTTCCTCGACAATCCGGTGAAGACGGACATCGCGGGAACCGTGCAGTCGATTCGCAGGATCACCACGGATCAGCTTCGCGTCTGTTTCGATACCTTCTACCAGCCCGCGAATATGGGTCTCTTCATTTCGGGAGACATCGACCAGAATGAGATCGAGGAGACGATAGAAGAGTTCTTCGGAACGCTTCCCGCGAATGCGACGAAGCTCGAACGAAGGATCATCGACGACGAGCGTCCGAGCGTAGGGGAAAAGTTTGCGCAGGTCGAAATGGACGTTTCGATGCCGATCGTGAATTTCGGGATCAAGGACGAGTCGCCCGCTCCGTGGGGAGACGCGATGCTGGCACGGGAACTGAATCTGTCGATCGCGTACTCGATGCTGTTCTCGAAGGGCACTTGGTTCTACGAAACGATGCGCGAGGAAGGGCTGATCCTCGACGATTTCTTCGCGTACTACCGAAACGATCGCACGTACGCCTACACGATAATGGGCAGCGAAACTCCAGAGCCTGAGAAGCTTATCGAAAAACTGCGCGACTTCCTCGGCGGAAAGTTCAGGGAGCATCTCGAGCGTGACGCTTTCGAACGGAAGAAAAAGCTCGCGCTCGGTCGCTACGTCCGCAGCTTCAACAGCGTCGAAGGCTGCGCCTACGGCCTTTCGAACGGGTTCCACAAGGGATATTCGCCGACGATCTATCTCAGTATGCTCGAAAACGCGACCTTCGACGACGTCGTCGACCTGACGAGCGCCCATTTCGGAAACGGCCTCAATTCGACGAGCGTGGTGCGCAGGGGATAAGGACGCGCGTCCTAACCGATCGGACCTTTGCTACTCGCCTTCGCCCGCCGGTTTGTCTTCCGACACTGATTCATCATCCGCTTCATCATCCGCGGACTCGTCGCTTTCGCCGGAATCGTCCGCGCCGACGAATTTGACTCCAGCGGCGTCCATCTTGTCGATGATGAGGTCGGTATTGTACTCCCACACTGTGCCCGGGTCGTAGCGGATTTCGTTGCCGCTGGATAGCTTCATCAGCCACACAGTGACGACCTTCGTCCGCTCCCTTCTATTCGGATAGCTGTAACTGCTGCTCGTGCCGCTCGTGCGGCTGGTGGTAGTCGTGCGCTGGATTTCCTGAGCGATATCGACGCTCGATATATCCTTGAATTCGAATTTCTCGACGTGCGGCGCGAAGAAGAATCCCGAAGTTTCCTCGATGCTCGATTCCGTCACGACGAGCTTTTCGATGTGGAACATCCCAGGGAGTAGCGCCAGAAGCGCCGCTCCGCTGACGACGAGGCCGAATTTCGCGCTCAGTTTCCAGCCCTTGATGAACGCTGGAACGAGCATCAAAATCGGTATCGCGCACAGTCCCGCCACGGCGCCTACCACCCAAAGCTGGAAGGTGATCGTCGTCGCGCCCGCCGAGTCCGCGTAGTCGAAAAGTGATTCGTTTTCAAGAAAAGTTAAAAAGTTAAGCATGGTTATCTCCTTCTTCCACCGCCCTGTGGCTGCTCTGGCTGAAATAAACGAACGATCTGCTGACGCGCCTCTGCGTAGGCTTCTTCCTTGTCTTCGCCGCTGATCCGCGCGAACGCGAGTTCCGCAACTTCCTTCTTCGGACCCCTTCCGTCCTTCAGCGGCGTAAGCGTTTCTATCGCCTCGGTCTTCAGCGTTTCATCGGTAACGCACCCCATCCCGAGAATGGCCGCGATGAATACGCCGCGATCGCGGTCGTCCGCGCCGGTTTTGAACGCGTCAAGCGACGCGCGGTGGTTCGGGAACGACCACAGCCCGATGAACGCCATCGCCTTCACGCGATTGCTGCGGCTCTCCGTGATCTTCGCGTAGTCGTCGATCAGCCCGGGGTTCATCTTGACGATCGCTTCGAATTCGATAACGAATCCCACCGCGAGCTCCTCGTCCGCTTCCGACTTCAGGTGCGAGATCGCCTTTTCGTACGAGTCGGTATTCCCGATTTTGATCAGCGCACCGAGAACCGCTCCGCGAATAACCGCGTTTCGATCCCTCAGCATCGGCTCCAGCTTAGCGATCATCGCGGTGTTTCCAGGAACCGCGAGAGCCGCGATGCCCGCGGTTCTGGTCGCGACGTCGTCGGTGGCGTCGCCGTTTGCGAAACTCTCGACGAGTTCGATGTTCCTTCGATCTCCGGACGCGACCAGCAGCCCGAAAAGTTCCTCGACCTGGATGGGGCGGAGAGTCGCGACGAGTCCGAGAAGCATCGTTCGGCTGTTGTCGGTCATCAGCTTACGCATCTTCTCGCGAACGATCGGCCTTGCGCGCTCGATCGTCTGCTCGAAGAATCCGATCAGCTCTTCCGCGCTGTCGTAATACTGATCCTTCACGATCTCGGTTTCGTCGGGCAGCAAAAAAATGTGCTGTGGGCAGACGAAGCCTCCGTTCGCAGGTAGATAGCCGCGCCGGGTTAGTTCGTCCCAGACGTCCTTGTGGTCCTGACACTTCATTCCAGGGAATTTAGCGCAGCGCTCAGGGGAAAGCGCCCTGCGAGCGTAGTACGAATTCGCGTCCTGCGGTGCGCCTAGTTCCGCCCAGTTCGCTTCGTGGCCCATCGGGTTCCCGAGAAAGCAGTAGAAGCTCTTCGAATACGCGACGATCTTAGGATTGACGTATCCCGTGAGCATGATCGAGTCGTTTGTCGCCTCGCCGTCGTTGTTTGCCGCAAGGAAAATCGGAAGACCCTCCGCCTTGGCTTTCTCGATATCAGAGAGTGGCCGGAAATCGATATGTTCCGGCTCGGTTTCCGCGAACGCTGCAAAAGGCGACGCGAACCAAAGCACGAGAATCAAAGCACGAGCGCTTCTGTTAATCATATGGACCTTTATCCAAGGTTGACGCTTTGAAGTTCGGATTTTTCTTCTCGTAATATAAATTCGCGCGGGCGAAAAATCCAACCAATCTTTTCGCGCTATCCGTCGTTGCTCCAGTGGAGATACATTTTTCGTACCACGATATCCGTGTTCGGCGTTTCCCCGGTGCGTGGAAGGCGGGAGATTCGCTGTACGACGTCGTATCCGTGGCCTACGTATCCGAATACGGTATAGGGGTTTCCGGGCGAATCGAACTGCTCGACTTTTTCGGTGGTGATAAAGAACTGGGACATAGCAGTGTCGGTGTGCCAGGGCATTCTCGCCATCGATAGTCTTCCTGCTTCATGGACGAGATCGCTCCGTTCCATCGGAATGCATGGTCCGATAATCGAATCCGAAGCGGGCTGAGGGGTCTGGATCAGACCGCCCTGGATTATCCCGAGCTGCGGATTGATGCGATGAATTTTGGTCTGATCGTAGTCCCCATGAATCACATGGGAAATGAATTCGGAGACATGGTTGTAAGCCTTGTCGGGATAGAAACCGAAGGTGAAGTTGTCGTAACTCGTTTCAACCTTGACGAACATTTCGGCTATGCCGGAAGAGTGAGGTTTCACCTTAAGCGCGACGACGTTCGAGGCAAGCTGCTCCCGGAGGTGTGGAGAAGCGCTACGTATGCCGCAGTACCGCGCGGAAAAATTGAGCTCTCCGGTTTTGATCGCCGGGAAAGTCTCGGAGACCGAAAGACTCTCGCCGGGACGGATCGAGACCTCCTCCGGCTCGCGAATCGCGACCGCGCCGGGACTATTCGCGACGCGCTCCCAGTTCATCCGGATCAGTCGTCCGTCGAGGCCGGGCGCGAAAACGCGGAAGCAGACGCTTCTAAGGTCGTAGCATAGCTCGTTGACTGCGTAGAATTTGTCCCGCGCGAGATTCGTCAGCGTGGCAGTAAGCGTGAACTCCTCGCCGAGGTCTACCTCGGTCTTGTCGCAGGAAATGGTCAGTTCGAGGTCGATTGCGGGGTCGTGAGTCGGATTGCGTAGATTAGGGCCATCTGTCCGCGGTTCCTCCTTCGAGGCTGGCGCCGGCTCCTCCGGGCGAGTGAAATCTTTGCCCTGCTCGCCAGGTGTGCCGTGCGTTAAGATGGACATCAGAGCCGCGATGGCAATTATCGTGAATCGCATTGGAATCCTGACTAAGCTTTGGACGAGGCAAACATAAAGAGCGCCCAGCGGGTGTACTCGCGATACTCCGCGGCGCTTCTGAAAACGAATCTGTCACTCCGGGAGTCCTTCAACATATTCAGAATAGCGGGAGAAGAGGGAATATTCATCTCCACTGAGAGAATATGCGCGAGTTGAAAAAATCTCTCGACCGAGGTCGCTGCGAGGTGACTTCCTTCGAGTATGAGCGTCTCTTCCGAAAATCGAAGCACTCGCGGCGCTGGAGTTCTCAGGTGAACGTCGATGAAGAACTGGTAGTCCTTTCCGGCGCGGAATGACTTTTCCGGAGGACGTCCTCGCGCGAGCTTGAATTCGTCCAGATTCACTTCCGGCAGCAGGCTGATCGACAGACGCGAGTTTTCAATGACCGGCGAACCGTTTCTGTTTCCACCCTCCGCCTTCACAATCCGGTGGATGTCGAATGATTCGGTCGCTGACGGTTCTATGTCCTCCTCGAAAACTTCGCGATTCGATGAACCAAGGATCAGACCCGTGCCGACCATTGTCGCGGAATCAATTCTCACTGTTTCGCCTTTGAGGGTCCTTGCGACAAGAACACTGGCATTTGATTCCGCGAATTTGAACGAGGTCGCTGGTGGGGGTGGAGGGATTTCATCCGATGGTGCGACCGAAGTTCCAAAGCCGACGGTTGAAAGCGATTTGCTGCAATTTTCTGCGTCGGACAGGCTAAGATCGTCGAACAGTACGCCGCGGCGGGATTTCAGCTTCTGCGCGATCGTTAACGCAGGCAGACCAAGAATCGGCGAAACGAATCTGGCAAGCGAACCACGGGAGTAATTCTCGTCCTTATTTTGAAGTAAGGCGAATTTCTTCGGCATCTGCAAAGCTGTTTGCCTGCGTAAAAATCGAAGGAACGCAAGTCTACACGATTTCAAACGGATTCGCTAAGAATTGTTTTGCGTTCGTAATCGAATTCTGCTAACCTTAGTCTTGTTGATCAATAAAAAAGACCAAAATAGATGATTATGAGGACAATACTTGATATTTGTTATTGCTATGTCTATACAATTCATAATGAATTATATAGACATAGCAATAACAGATTTACACTTTATCTACCTACGCATTCTTGAACTGGCCGCACTTTGATTTTCAATTTTTGTCATTCTTATAAACTTCAAAGGAGGATAGATCGATGAACGAAGAATATGAGCACGAGCGATCTGACGAGCATGGAGCTAATTCAGGCGACGAGCAAGGCGCCAATAACGCCGAAGGATCTCAAAAAGAGGAGAAGCAGCTTTCGGGCGACAAAATGCGCGAGATTGTATCTTTGCTCGAAAAGCTCGGCATGAACACTTCCACCAATCACATCGCGCATCTTCTCAGCGTCAGCCAGGCGACAGTCAGTCGGTGGCAGATGTGTCTTCACGTTCCCCACAAGAGCATGCAGGTGCGAATCGATCTTCTGATCAACATTCTCAGTAAAGCCGCTGAAGGCGATAAGACCGCGCTGCACGTTCTTGCCGAGATCGACTATAAGAACGGCAACGGCTGGCTCAGGCTCGGCCACCGAGGCTACATTATCGCTTCGCAGCACGAATGGGCGCTCAGGTTCGTCAGACCAGCCGAGTGATTAGGAGTCTGAAATGGCTTTGTTGCACAAATACGCGATCGTGAGCGGAATGTGGTCAAGAAAAAAGCACAGCTTCCGAAATATCGTTGAGGTCAATCTAACGAAAGGAAG
>JANLHZ010000077.1 GCA_024653775.1 Planctomycetota bacterium
CAAAAATGCCAGATTTCTCATAACTGTCGCCTAGCTCTCTGCACCTGATTATCCCTATGTAATAGGGATTTCCGCCAAGAGGATTTATGCAACAAAGCCTCATAAAGCTATCATTTTGACTATTTTATATATTAAGTATATTGTTTATCGTGGCGGCCTGAGCGGGCGTAAACCTGATGCCGGTAAACCACGATCGTCATTTCGATTTCTGCTTCCTCTGGCAGTCGGGGCAGAGGCCGAAGATGTTGAGCGAGTGAGACTCGAACGTGAACCTGTTCTCTTTCGCGACGTCGCGCTGATATTTCTCGATGGCCTCGCAGGTGAACTCGACGACTTTGCTGCATTCCGTGCAGACGAGGTGATCGTGGTGCTCGTGCTCGTAGATGTGCTCGTAGACGAGAGCGTTCTGCGCAAAGTTGTGCGCCTCGAGCATCTCCGCCTCCGTCAGCAGAGTGAGCGAGCGATACACCGTCGCCTTCGATACGCCGAGATCCCGCGCCTTGCAGCGATCGTAAAGCTCCTCGGCGGTGAAATGGTCGTGGCTGTCGAAGATGAGTTCGAGCAGCTTTTTTCGCTGTTCCGTCATTCGAAGGTTCGATTTCTTCAGAACCTTCGTGAACTTGTCCAGCACTTTGTCGAAGGAAACTTCCATCGCTCTTTTCTGTTGTACCCGGGAACAGATTCTGAACCACTCATAATGTTGAATCAATAAACGAGTTCAAATTCCCACTGAATTTGTCGTCCTATTCGATGGCATAAATTTCGGTCCTTACCTCGGATTCATTTCCGGCGGAGTCGACGGCAAAGTATTTCAGTGTGAATTCCCCCAAAAATGACGCGGACCAGATGTCCCCTGCGTATGATAAAGTAGAGCCGCCCGCAATCCATAGTCTGCCGCCTAATACAAACGACCCATGGCTGTGTCTTCCCCGCCAGCCGCTGTATTGAGCGTCGAGGGTCCAACTCACACCATCCGATGAAGACCACGCTTCATTGAATAAATTCGTTGTTCCGTCCTCGCCACCAGTAAGCCAGAGCCTTCCTCCATTTTGCACTATGCGATGATTATATCTCGGGTTCCACTCTGCGTTTCCATTTTCAAGATCCCATTCAAGACCATCTTGCGAGGACCAAACATCGTTATACTGTGTCTGTCCGTTCCCTTTGAGTCCTCCAAATAACCACATCCTGCCATTAAATACCGCTGTAGCATGCATCGACCTTGCCTGCCAAGGGGCGTCGGAAACTACCTCAGTCCAGATCACTCCATCAGTTGAATTCCAGACATCGTTTTTGAACTGTGTTCCATTGTATCCTCCGAAAACCCACAGCTTATTATCGAATACTTCGACGCCGGGATCGCTCCTTCCATCCCAGCCTGGATCAGCAGTCGCCTCCGTCCAGTTTACGCAGTCAGACGAGGACCAGACTTCATTGTTCCAAGTCGTGCCGGTGTTTCCGGCAAGTATCCACAACTTGTCTTCGAATACAATCATTCTATGGTGATACCTTGCCGTCCATGACGCACTCGATGTGACCTCAGTCCAGTGTACGCCGTCAGTGGAAGTCCAGACGTCGTTTTTGACTATCTCCCCGGCGATGCGTCCCCCCGCGAGCCACAGCGCATCATTGAACTCACGGATCTGAAAACTGAATCTCCCCGGCCACTCCGCGGCCGCAGTTTCTTCAGTCCACGATCCAATTGTTGGCGGTGAGGCACTTATCGGATCATTGTATTCAGCGGAATTCGTAGTCGGATCCGATCCATCGATTGTGTAGTAAACCCTGGGTGCGGGATCGATATCATCGGTCACTGTAAGTCCAACTGTTGCAGAACGATTTATCGTCCCTCCGAATGGTGTCGCGAATACAATCGGTGCGGTAACGTCGTCGGATCCATCATCCCCTTCTAAAGACTTCGAAACCACACCCGCGGTTCCAGCGATGAAAAACAACGGGCTACCGCACGCGCAGCAAAAAAGTACGCAAAAAAGAAGTAGCACTAAACAATACTGTGGTGATATAGGATTCATTAATAGCGTTTGGATCATTCTAATGCAGGCCCGCCGTCGTCGGATGTTTCGTCTTTTGGGACCGCGCCCCTTCGGTTCTGTGACTCGACTTCGGGTGTGGGGAATTTATCCATCAGTTCTTTCACTGCATCGAACAGCGCTGACGGCGCCAGGCTGTCGACTACTGAAGCTGGATACGCAGGTAGCAAAGTTGTCGGAAGGAACGAAGTCAGAATAACGGCTCCAATCCCGGAGCATCTTTCATAATAGCTGAGGTCTCCGTCAGCCGTGCATACGCCATTCGAAATTGTGAGTATCGATGACTGTTCCGGAAGAGATACAAGTTCGAATTCGGTTTCAAAATTCAGCGAATAAACCTCGTCCCTGACGAAATGAGCGGGATATCCGGTAAGGAGATTCAAAAAAATATTTGGTGTATTGACAGAATTACGTTCGACAAATCCGAGTTCAGGGTTTGAAACACGCATCATCAGCCAGTAGTCGAATTTATCTTCCAGTATTTCTTCAAGATGATGCGAATCATCCAGTACTTTGATTTTTTCGAACTGCCCAGTGGATTCGAATACCTCCCCGACAACTTCCCTAAGGCTTTCCCACGCTGGTTCATCCATCTCGTATTGCGTCGCAAAGTCGACGGCGAAATTGTGCGCAACCGGAGCTTTGATAACCTGCACCGCCATCGAAGACTTTCTCTCCGCCGAGGAAGTCATTGCAAAATCCTCGTATCTCGACATCGCCTGCGAACGAACGCCTGTGCAGCCGGTTATCAGGCAGAACATCACAAGAAGCGTCACGGCGTTGCGCATAAAGATTATCTACTTCCAGTCAGCCAGCGTGGAGTGTAAATTATCTGATCGAAACCATATTTCGGGCCCCATCACCAGTCCAGAAGTTTCCAAAAAGAAGATATGGACGTATTCGAATCAACTATCGACATCTCATCCGCGCAGTTTAGCGAGAACGCCGCGGCGAACGAAGCGCTTTTGAAGGAACTTCAGGAGAATTTCGATCGCATAAAAAAGGGCGGCGGTGAGAAAGCCCAGAACCGCCACCGCGAGCAGAACAAGATTTTCGTCCGCGACCGTATCGACAAACTCCTCGATCCAGGCTCGCCTTTCCTCGAGATCGGCGCGCTTTGCGCCTTCGGACTCTACGATAACGAAGCGCCAAGCGCGGGGGTCGTTACCGGAATCGGAAGCGTCCACGGAAAAGAGGTGATGATCATCGCGAACGACGCCACCGTCAAAGGCGGCACGTACTACCCGCTGACGGTGAAGAAGCACCTCCGCGCGCAGGAAATCGCCTTCGAAAATAATCTCCCCTGCGTCTACCTCGTCGATTCGGGCGGCGCGTTCCTCCCGCTACAAGACGAGGTCTTCCCCGACCGCGAGCACTTCGGACGCATCTTCTACAATCAGGCGGTGATGAGCCGCGCGCGGATTCCGCAGCTTGCGATCGTGATGGGGTCCTGCACCGCAGGAGGAGCTTACGTCCCCGCCATGAGCGACGAGGTCGTCATCGTCAAGAACACAGGCACGATCTTCCTCGGCGGCCCGCCGCTCGTGAAGGCCGCGACGGGCGAGGAGGTCAGCGCGATCGATCTCGGCGGCGCGGAGGTCCACACGGAGCGAAGCGGTGTCGCAGATCATTACGCCGAGGACGACGAACACGCGATCCATCTTGCGCGGAACATCGTCGAGAACATCAACCGAAAGCGTCCCGACTACCCGGACCGTACGGAGCCGGAGCCTTCGCTGTACGACCCCGCGGAGCTTTTGGGCGTCATCCCGAAGGACACGCGAATTCCGTATAACGTTCGCGAGGTCATCGCGCGCATCGTCGACGGCTCGCGCTTCCACGAATTCAAGGAACGCTACGGAACGACCCTCGTGACGTGCTTCGCGCGCATCCACGGCTTCCCGGTGGCGATCCTCGCGAACAACGGCATCCTGTTTTCCGAGAGCGCGCTCAAGGCCGCGCACTTCATCCAGATGGCGAACCTGCGCCGGATTCCGCTGATCTTCCTGCAGAACATCACCGGGTTCATGGTGGGCCAGAAGTACGAGGCGGGAGGCATCGCGAAGGACGGCGCGAAGATGGTCCACGCGGTCGCGACGAGCACCGTGCCAAGGTTCACCGTCATCATTGGCGGCTCCCACGGCGCGGGTAACTACGGCATGTGCGGACGCGCGTACAGCCCGCGGCAGCTATGGATGTGGCCGAATTCTCGCATCAGCGTGATGGGAGGCGAGCAGGCCGCGATGGTCCTCGCACAGGTGAAGGAAGAGCAGCTCGAAAGGCTCGGGAAAGGCTGGAGCCAGGAGGAGAAGGACGAATACAAACGCCCGATCCTCGAGAAGTACGAGGTCGAGGGCAGTCCGTACTACTCGACCGCGCGCCTCTGGGACGACGGCATCATCGATCCGAAAACCACCCGCGACGTACTCGGCCTCGGCATCTCTGCGAGTTACAACGCGCCCTTCGCGGACCCCCGCGTCGGCGTGTTCAGGATGTGAGGGAGCAACAGCACCTTATCGATACTCTAATTGTCTAATTGCTAATTGTCGTTGACTATTTTATGCAATCACTTAGAATTGTCGAAACTACATGGAAAGTTTACGTAGAATTGGGAAAGAACGATGAAGTTCGAATTAGTCGATACTATTCGTGATAAAAAGCAGTCCGTGGTTCTTAGAGATAAAGATCTGACGGTCGGGCAGTTCCTTAAACAATACGCTAAAAAGCACCTTTCCTCATATTCTCCGACGACACTCATTCTTGAAATTTCTGGAAATGAACTTTTGGAGGAAACGAGATTTAAGTCGCTATGCGAGTATCAGAACTTAGATAATAATGATGAAATGGTGTGTGAAGTATACTTGAAGATTGCGGTAAGTAGGGACTTTGATAGCACGTATACAAAGCCTAATGAACGATCTATTCAGAGCCCTATTCAGAGTATCGTACCCCCACTGCAATCAATGTTATGGGAAAATATTAACCCAGACGACTATTCACATTGGTTGCAAAAATATTTACCTGAACCGGTACGCGACAGCAAGGCAGCTACTTGGGTACTTCGAAATTTAACTAATCAGTCCAATTGGCTTCGATCGGGTAGAGATGTGTTCATTGCGATGCCAATGGGTTCTGAGGGTGGATGGGAAGAAACACATCTGCGAATCCAAAAGATTTGCAATTTCTTGGGATTAGTCTGCAGGCGCGTTGACGATTCACATAAAAAGTTCGGATTACTCTGGGACGAAATTGTAACTCACATCGAAGAAGCCGAGTACGTTATTATTGACTTCAGGGGGGACAAATATAGAGACATACCGAACCCCAATGTGATGACCGAAGCTGGAATCGCCCGCTACATCTGGTCTAAAAAAAACCTTCATTCTCAATTTCGGCGGAATGCATCTGAAAGATCAGGGGTGCCTCTTCAAAGAGAATTTCCATTCTTCCTATTAAAGCCGCCCGGACTTAAACTCCCTTCTGACTGGGATGGACAATTCTGGATAGAATGGGATTTAGATTCGCCAGAAGGGTGGCAGGGTCTTGATCGAGTCCTTCTTGAGTCTTTCGTTCCCGCAGTTGCGGAAACACTACGACTAACGATGAATGAGTATTTTGAAAGTACAATCTTCAGGTGGTTTCATCTAGATGTCGTACATAGACATTTAAGACATTGCGAATATCATCCGCAGGGAAAAGATTGGCCGACTTTGATAAACGCCTGGTTAACAAACCCAAGACAAATGTCTATCGAAGAATTATTTGAAGAAGCTGGAAAGCGCTTCTTTGATGAACAAAATCTGAAAATAAAAAAAGTCATTGAAGGCAAACAAGTGAGAACGCGTCTTGAAAGCATGTTGAAAAATTCTCCATTCGCGCTCGACAAAACATACATACCTAGCACAACGCCATTTTACTCCAACGATCAAGTGGGAGTGAGCGCTTTCTTATAAGTACCACTTATTGTCGGCGCCATATAGTTCTTTCTCGTTGATCGCATCTCGATACAAATCTCGCTCATCGAATCTGAATAGTACGATCAACCACACTATGTCCATCGCAAGTAAAAAGAATGCATTGCTGTTCAGACCGCGAATCACACAAACTACAACGATCAGCGAAAATATGAAAATCGTGTATAGCTGGCGATGCAGAAAACTTCCGCATCTTTGTGTGCTATCAATATTCTTGAATTCTCCGATACCTTTGGGAAAAGGCGCATCCGCCATGTATGATGGTAAAAAGTTTGCGTCAAAGAAGCCGAGAAGTTTTTGAGATCGTATAACTGTTCTCAGGACTTTATAATAAGAATTTCTTTCCTTCGATAACACTAGTTGAATCCAACAGGTTAAACAGAAATAGAAAACCAAAGCGATCAAAAGGCTGGTCATTTCCGTACCGACACTTCCGGCACTAGTCGCTAGCAGATACCCTAATCCTGGTAGAGAAATTGCGGAAAAACTTGTCAACCACTTCATTTCCATGTCTTTTATTGAACGCAAATGAGACAAGTGCGAACTCATCAGAACGCGAATAGACTCTGTGTCCAAATTCACCATATTTAAATCTCCATTGTGCGGGATGACCTATATAAAAAGAGTAGGATAAATTCAAAGAAAGTCAATGTATTACTACTACATGATTATTGCGCGAACCTGATAGCTCTTAATCTATGCAGGAAAGTACGATACTTGAAGAGATTCGCCTCGGCATCTCTGCGAGTTACAACGCGCCCTTCGCGGACCCCCGCGTCGGCGTGTTCAGGATGTGAGGGAGCTTATCTATGGCAACCCAGCAAATACTTGTCTATGCCGACACTTCGGTGTACGGAGGAGTTTTCGACGATGAGTTTGACGGACCAAGTTTGACTTTTTTCGGTCAAGTTCGCGAAGGGCGATTCAGGTTATGCATTTCTCCCGTCGTAGAGGAGGAGATTGCTTTTGCTCCCGGCAAAATCAGGGAGTTCTTTGCAAAAACGTCTGCGGGCGCATTGGAGCCGGCGGATGTCGACGACGCTGTTCTGCTTCAAAAGGCGTATTTGAAGGCGGGTATTTTAACGCGGAAATCGTCCAACGACGCTCTCCATGTTGCTTTTGCGACGGTAATGCGGTGTCCCCTGCTGGTAAGCTGGAATTTCAAGCACATCGTCCATTACGGTAAAATCGAACAGTTTAATGCCGTGAATGTCATCGAGGGATATGGTAAAATTGGGATACATTCTCCTTCGGAGGTCATAACGTATGAAGACGACGAAGAAATTTGACTGCGTCCAGATGAAACGAGAGGCGGCGAAGAAAATATTCGAAGAGACAGCCAAGATGAGCGACAGACAACTCATCGCGTACTGGCGCAAGAAACTCGATGCGATGAGAGAACGTCGAAAGACTCCTTAGCATGGCAATCCCGTCAGATAACAAGAATTCGCGCCTCTGGGACGACGGGATCATCGATCCGAAGACCACCCGCGACGTCCTCGGCCTCGGCATCTCTGCGAGTTACAACGCGCCCTTCGCGGACCCCCGCGTCGGCGTTTTCAGGATGTGAGGCGCTGCGATGGACGCTACAATACTGCGGGAAGTCATGGAAACAGGAAACGTCGAATGGCGTAAACATGCCTTGATTCGAATTGCGGAACGTGGAATCTCGCGCCAACATGTGCTCGACACTTTAAGGCATGGTGAAGTCATCGAACAGTACGAAGGCGATCAACCTTTTGAAAGCGCCCTTTTTTTGTGGACAACGGAAGATTCTCCATTACATGTGGTCGCGGCGTTAGACAACAACACTCCGATGGTGTAAATTATTACCGTGTACCGCCCGTCTGAGGAATACTTCGAAGAAGACTTTAAAACGCGAAAAAAGCCGTGAGTATGATACAGACCTCTGAAAATACCCGTTGCCCATTATGCGGCGGCCAGAAGAAACCTGGAAAAACCACCTTTTCGGCGGACCTTGGCTCGTCTGTTGTTGTTCTCCGTGGCGTACAGGCGTCGATTTGCGACCAATGCGGCGAGGAATGGATCAGCGATAAAACAGCGGAGCGGATCGAAGAGATCGTAAATGGCGCGCGAGATAGAAATACTCAGGTCGAAGTGATGTCGATGTGAGACTTTGCTATAAGAAGGTCGACTGTCGCACATTTCTATTTTAAGCGCCTTTCGCGCGCCTTTGGGACGACGGGATAATCGATCCGAAGACGACCCGCGACGTACTCGGCCTCGACATAGCGGCAAGTTATGGCGCTCCCTTCGCGGAACCGAGAGTTACGAATTAAGAATTGAATGCAGAAGTCAGAAGTGGGATGTTCAATCTGAAATCTAAAACCTCGATAACTTTGGCGCCCTATCGGGCGCGTGGCTGAAATCTGAAATTACGCCTTCTGTGGTAAAAGAATGTCAATGTTCGAAATCAGGGGAATAGTCGAAGGATTCTACGGCCCGGTGTGGTCCCACGAGGATCGCCGCGAGATGATCGCGACCGCCGCTAAGTTTGGTGCGAACACGTACGTTTACGGGCCGAAGATGGAGACGAAGCACCGCGACTCGTGGCGGGAGCCGTACACCGCGGAGGAGCTCGCGGAATTCGAGCGCACCGTGACGCTGTGCCGGGAGCGGGGGGGCGACTTCGTGTACACGCTAAGCCCCGGGCTTGACATCGAGTATTCGAAGCCATCGGAAATCGACCTCATCTGCGAGAAGTTCGACGCCTTCGTAGACGTCGGCGTTCGAAACTTCGCGCTCCTTTTCGACGACATCAGCGCGCAGCTCAGCCTGACTGGCGACAAGGACAAGTTCGTCAGCCTCGCCGCGGCGCAGGCAGAAGTGGCGAACGCCGTGATCGCGCGCGTGGAAAGCCGCGTCAGCGACCTCGTCTTCTACGTCTGCCCCACGGAGTACACCGGGGATTTCAATACGCCGTACGCGGACGAGCTTTCAGGGAAGCTCCACCCGGAAGCGCTCGTATTCTGGACCGGAACGAACGTCTTCAACCTCACTATCACCGAGGCCGAGGCGACAGAAGTAGCGCAGCGGTTCCCGCACAGAATCGTCATCTGGGATAACTACCCCGTGAACGATTTTCCGAGTCGCGGGAGGGACGTCTACCTCGCGCCGCTGAAAGGCCGCGACCCGAACCTTCCTGAGCACGTCCGCGGGATAACGTTCAACCCGATGATGAACCGAGGTCTCAGCGTCCCCGCGATTTGCAGCGGGCTGCTTTACGCGAGCAGCCCCCGGAAATACTCCCCGGCGGAAGCCCGTGCGAAGATCCTGGAAACTATTGGTTCGTCCGTCGATCTTTGCGACTTCGAAGCCGTTGCGCGGGAATTCACGAAGATTTGGGCGGAACCGGAAAACGCCTGCGACAATCATCTCCAAATTCTGGACGCATCCGAAAAATTTGCCGCGGACAAAGACGCGGAATCCGAAAGCCGCCTGCTCGGCTACTTCGAAACGCTTGAGGGAGCCGCGGGGCGGATACTCGAAAGCGAAGATGAGCTTGCGAAGTCTCTCAGACCCGCCGCGTCGTCGATTCTCGAACTACTCGGCGCCTGTACGAAACTGCGCGCTTTCGTCCGGGGCGCGAAACTCGAACCTGCGGACGTCGCGGACCTGAAAAAACTTCGCGCGAAGTACCGCAAGGAAGAGTCGGAATTCGAGATGCGGAACACGACGCTTTTCCACGCTCTGGCTGCCATCGTTCCCACCGCTGAGACAATCGCAATTGAAAAGTCGGTGCCCTAAGTGAACTTTTTATTCGTGCCGTCTACGAATTATTTGTACGATTATGCCCGACGTTTTCCAGCCACTAATACTGGCGCGCGCCATGTGCGGACGAGGAATCCAAACACCCGGCTAAGGCTTTTCCGTCGCGGTGACTCGGACGCGCACGAGCCTCGAACCGCGCCTGACGACCATGCTCACCTCTTCATCGATCGTGACCGCTTCCATCGCGGATACCATGTCGTCGCGGCCACGAATGTTCGATCTTCCGACTCTGACGACGACGTCTCCAACCTCCAGCGAACCTATCGCGGGGCTTCCGTCCGCGAAGCCGATTATGCGGAATCCTTCGCCTTCGATGGCTTGTCCGCGTATGCCGAGCCAGCCCTGCCCCGGCTGGGTATTCACCGTGACTGCCGGCTCCGTGCTCGGCTGGGTGCTCGGCTGCGGGTTAGTCGCCGGCGGCGGCGGATTCGTGCTACTCACTGGCTGGCTCGAGAGAATCTCGCCGCCGTCGGCGAAGACGAATCGAAGGTCCGTGCGGGCGCCTTGATGGACAACGCGAATCGTCATTTCCGAACCGACGCTGGCGGATGTAACCGCCGCGGCGATGTCCGCCTCGGAAGTTATCGCGACGTCGTTGATCGCGATGATCACGTCGTTCTCGCGAAGCCCAGCCTCGTACGCAAGAGAACCTTCGTCGACCCTGCGAACAAGCGCGCCCACGCCGTCATCGAGGCCAAGCACGTCGCCAAGCCCCGGAGGCATGTCGCGGTACACCCAGAATCCGAGGCGCGGACGCTGCTGCGTGGTTACAGGAGGATTCACCACGGGCGGGTTCACCACAGGGGGATTCACCACGGGCGGGTTCGACGGCTGTCCGCTGCGAATAAGTTCCTCGACGGTCTGCTGCACGTCTTCGCGGGTTTCCTGCCTGACGCGCTCGAGCCTCTGGTCGAGTCTTTCAAGAAGTTCGTCGACTGTGCGCTGGACCTCCTCTTCCGAAACTTGCGCGTTCGCCGATGTCGCGAATGTCAGCGCAAGAACCATTGCTACTAGTCCGGATACGATTTTTCTGATCACAAATGCCTCCAAGGTCTGCGAACGCGGGTGTGCCTTATTCAGTTTCGATTCGTAATGTTTGTTCATTTTAGTCCATCGCCTCCGGAGCTACAAGCGCGTAGCCTTGAAGTTAGACGCAGCTTTTGTAGTATGGTTTCTCTTCACAACCTATTACTCAATCGGAAAACTATGCTGCTTATCAAAAACGCGACGGTGCATACGGCATCGAAAGAGGGATCGCTCGAGAACGCGTCTGTCGTATGCGAACGCGGGAAAATCGTCAGTGTTGGCGCCGCGCCGAAAAAGGTCAAGGCCGCGTGGAGGGTCATCGACGGCAGGGGCAGGCAACTCATTCCGGGAATGGTCGAAGGGCACTGCCACGTCGGAATGCCCGGCGAAGGGACCGGCTACGCGGATCAGGATCATAACGAAACCTCGTCGCCATGCACGCCGCAGCTTCGAGCTTTCGATAGTTACAATCCGGGGGATGTCGCCGTGCGCGAGGCCTGTATGTCCGGAATCACCACGGTCTGCGTTCTACCCGGAAGCGCGAACGTCATAGGCGGCGCGGTGAGCGTTATGAAGACGAAGCCCGGCCTCGCGCACGAGGTTCTCGTAAAGGAAATCGCGGGGATGAAATTCGCGCTGGGCGAGAATCCGATCCGCGTCCATGGCGGCGCGAAACGCTCGCCCGGCACGAGAATGGCGACCGCCGCGATCCTGCGCGAGTGGTTCACGAACGCGCTTCATTATCGCGACGAGCGCGAAACCGCGGCGAAAAAGAAGGGCGCGCTCGGTCCGAAGAAGAACCTTGGTTACGAGGCGCTGCTGCTCGTACTCGAGCGCAAGATTCCCGCGCGTTGCCACGCCCATCAGTCGAACGACATTCTGCTTGGTATCCGCGTGGCGAAGGAGTTCAATCTCCAGCTTGTGGTCGAGCACTGCACCGAAGGGCACTTTATGATGGACGAGATCGTGAACGCGCGCGCGTGGGCGCTGCTCGGACCGCTGATGCATACGCGCATCAAACGCGAGACAATCCAGCGCAGCTTCGAGTCTCCGCGGATTTTCGAGGAGCGTGGAATCCGCTTCGGAATGATATCCGACCATCCCGTGTGCCCGCTGAAATATCTGAACGTGTATGCAGGCCTCGCGATGCGTGAAGGGCTTTCTTTCCGCGGCGCGCTCGATTCCGTCACTCTCGGCCCTGCGCAAATCCTCGGTCTCGACAGTCGCCTCGGCACCATCGAGAAGGGCAAGGACGCGGACCTCGCGCTGTTCGACTCGATGCCTTTCGGGGCGCAGGCAAGGTGCAAACTAACCGTCATCGATGGGGAAGTCGTGCACGAGGAAGTATAGTCATTTTTCAGTATCCACCGCAAGATTTTGTCACCTACCGTGCCTTCCCTGATATCCAGATGTCCATTAGGCGTTTGTATCCCGCCAGACTCGCGAAGAAAGCAGAGCACACGAATATTAGTAGCAATATAGCAAACACACCTTCAAGATATTCGAGATTGTCCGAACGAAAAGGATTGCTGAGACTGATGAAAGTCAGATAGCCGACTGTCTGAAACCATATCGATTGCGAGACTTCACTTAGAATTCCAGGGCCGACGAATTTCTGTAGAATAAATTCAGGGACCGGGAAAAAGAAAAATGTGATCACGAATATTATTGACGTTGCTATGGACGTCGTCGTCCGTTTCATAAATATTGAGAGCAGGATACCTATAAATATGAAAAGGAGAGTCAATAATATTAGATTGATGATATTACACAAGAAACCCGACGCAGAAGGCGCATTCAGCATTGCAGTGAGAAATATGTTTGTGGCGAGGACGCCGAAAATCCATCCTGAGTTATAAAACAGACTTACTAGTTTGCTGTAGTATACATCCCAGGGTCTGAACGCAGTAATCAGTAACAACGAAAACGCGGCGTTATCCGTTTTCTTGTTGAACAGTGTCGCCGATTTCGCAGCGAAGTAGCACCATAGAAGCAACGCTGGTATCAGTATCAATATATAATGGTGCCACAACACGGGTTCGTCACCGTACCAACTGCGGATTTCGATATCTCGACGTATGCCAAACATGCCTATCAAGGGTGTGGCAATAGCAAAAAACGCCAAAAAGTACTTACCCAGAATGCTATCGCTCACTGGAAATCTCGTGGGTGATTCAATCCATACAAGTGGCCATTTTTCAAGGAGGTTCCAATAACGATAAGCGATTTCATCCTCGGTGTATCTATGTTTGTGCAGTCTACGGTTGAATAGTTTAACTGAACGCTTTATCCCGCGTTATTCACGATAGGCGGAAATAAAAATACCCAAGGCGCGAACTTTGCAACGGAGGAGGTATCTACGCCCCTTTCCGGAATTGCAA
>JANLHZ010000093.1 GCA_024653775.1 Planctomycetota bacterium
CCTTGCAATTCCGGAAAGGGGCGTAGATACCTCCTCCGTTGCAAAGTTCGCGCCTTGGGTATTTTTATTTCCGCCTATCGTGAATAACGCGGGTTTAGAAATATCTCGCCTAAATTTGGTGCCTGTTGGGAAGAATAAATGTGTATCGAGATAACATCAGAATTCGTTCTTACCCTTTTTTCAACAGGGGCTCTTGCTGCTGTCTCATATTTTGGAATTGTAATTCCAAATCGTACTCAAAAGCAGAAAGTGAAATGGGAAATCATTTCTTCAAAAAAAGATCGAATCTTAAATAAGGCAGAAAATTTAATCTCAAGCCTCACTAAATTTAGAAATTCCGATTACCTCAAGAAGACTAGCGGCGACATTCCAGCGCGAATTGAATTACGAGCCAATCACGCTGGTTGGGAAATGGCCATCTTCTCTGATTTGTTGGAATACGAACGAGTGAAAATAAAAGAAATGCGCGAAAAGCGACATGGGATCAAATACTTGCTCGAATCAGATGAATTTGGGGAACTTAACGCTATGATTCTTATTAAAGAAGTGATGGAGCTTACCTGCTCTGCGGTAGAAAGGCTCGACAAGAAATTGACTTTGAAATCCTTTCCTTAAATAGTATTGCATTACCCAAGACCCTCAAAAATCAACGACTCTCCGCGGGGTCATGAACAAAAGTTCATTCTAGCCCGAGGTGATTTTCGAGCTCGTCATAGTTCGAGACTATCAAATCCGGGTTCAGTCCGCCGCCAAGAATTTGCTCGCGGGTGTAGCTCGTCGTAAGCGCCACGCTGTACGTTCCCGCGTCGATCGCGCTGCGGATGCCGTTGAAGCTGTCCTCGACGACGACGCACTCCTGAGACGACACCTCGAGCCTCTTCGCTGCGGTTAGATACGGCTCCGGGTCCGGTTTGCGATTCGTAACTTCGTCGCCAGCGAGAATCAGCTCGAAAGACTCCGTCACGCCGAGGACGTCCAGCATTGCGCGAAGCTCGTCGCGGAACGTGCTCGAAACTACCGCGAGCCTCGTTTCCGCATCCAAGGAAACTTTCTCGATAAACGAAACTGCGCCTTCAATGAATTTCGGCTCGAAGACTTCAAGCAGTGTCTGCTTCTTACGTTGCTTCAGCTCCTTCGTATCGTGATCGCGATTCTCCCGCGCGAGAATCTTCCGGAAAATGTTCTCGTCCGACACACCCGGAAACCAGCTTTTGTCGTCCGGCATTAGTTCGATACCGATCTCGCGCAGCGTCAGTTCGATCGCCTTCGCGTGAGAATGCTCCGAATCGGCGATGACGCCGTCGAAATCGAGGAGAATGGCTTTGAATCTTTCGATCACTTTTCTCTCGCATGATAAAATTGCCTTGAGAAAATCGCTTCCCCGCAGGTTAATACAGTTGCGACGATTCGCGCAAAGGAAACTCCATGCTTTTCAACAATGGCGATGCGGAAGGTCGGATCAAGCGCTTCCCGGTTTTGACGTGCGCGCTAATCATCGTTCACGTTGTGATAACGTTCTTTGTGGCAGCGAGCCACTGGAACGGCGTCCCCTCGCTACTTGGCTATGACACGTACCCCGCTTTTAGAGAGACGCCGCTCTACGGCGCAACCGCCCTCTACGTGGACCGCATTCTTATTTCGGTTTTCTATTACGGCAACATCTTCCTTCTCATCTTCGACATGTTCGCGCTGTGGGTCGTCGCGGACAATCTCGAGAATACTGCGGGAAGGATCGTTACCGCTCTTTCGTATCTGATTATCGGTTCCGCGTGCGCGTTGATTTTTTTTCCGAATGCGCCGTTCTTCGCCTCGACGGGCGCGCTCGAGGCGGCTTTTGGAATGTTCGTCGTGCTGCACCCCAAAAGCACGGTCCGGATTTTCCATGTCCATTATCACAGCTCGGGAACGAAACTCATTCCCGTGTTCATACTCGTCGGTTATTTCGCTTTCCGACACGCGATATTCTTCGCGGGAAGAAGCGAGGCGCCCCAGATTGCCGCGATGCACGCCGCCGGTTTCGTCGTCGGAACCCTTGCCGGCGTCTCGATTCGATTTTTCGCGACGAGACGGGAGTCCGAATCGTTCGACATCGAGGAGTCGAGGATCCGCGGAAGAGCCGCGCTCGATAAGCCGCTGGAATTTCCGCCCGCGACGGGAATCGAGGAGGTGGCGAAAATTCGCGATAATGGCGCGGATCTCAGCCTGAAGATGACGCGTCCCGCCGGCGAAGGACTCTACGCGCTACTTTCGCGGAAAGATGGCGCGGAACTGATCGAGAGCGCGCGCGCAATCGCGAAGACGCTCAACATACCTCTCGCGGAGGCGACACGGAGGCTTCGCAGGCATCCCGGCTTCGTAAGCTCGAACCTTCATAAAGACGTCTGCGACGCGCTCGCGGACAAGCTGTCCTCGGTTGGCCTGAAGACGATCGCGATCCCGATGGACTCACTTCTAGACCTTCCACCTTTGAAAGAATCGCTGAGCATTGATTTCGCGGACGACGGCTTCGATTTCCTGATGCCAGGCGGCGTGTGCGTCCGGGTTCCGCGGGACAAGATCTTTCTTGCCTGCGCGGCGCGGGTCGAACAAACGATCACGGAGCCGCCCGCACATTCAAACGTAGGTCACACGGAAATCGACGACGCCAGGCTCGGAGTCGCAATCGCGGCGGGATATCCTCTCGCGGGCACCTCGACGGTGAAAGTGACGGGACCGCTGATGTCGAACAAGGAGTTCCGCGCAACGGTGATCGACGTGCTTGTCAGCGAGCCTTGGCTAAGAATCAGACTTTCGTCGGACACGTATCAGTGCCGGAGTCTCGGGCAGGATTGGTCTGGCGGCGGGCGCGTGTTTTCGCATATAGCCAAATTAATCAAAACGTCTATCGACGGCGTTAAAACCAACCGCGGGCTGCTGGATCTGGCCAAAGGTCGGCCCGCCCCACGGCTGAAGTTCTCTCGACTGACGGATTTCGACGGTTATCTCGGTTGGGCGATACAGCTTGTTCACTGGGAGTACGATCTCTCATAATCGGTCGATAACCTCCAAATTGAACTGACGCCCCCTTCAGTCTTCCACGACGCCGGCGTCTGGAAAACTCTCGACACTATGCGAGTATCAGTGTGAAACGCAGATAAAGGATAAATTGGTTGCTTATTTTATAATTTATCGTTTATCCGCCGATCATGATAGATTTCGAGTTTGTTTATCGCTTTTCAAGTAAGTGTTCACGGGGTAGATCGCAGTCTATAGCGGGATTCTGTTCGTAGTGTGCTCGTGAGAGCATATTTTCGCGGTGTGGTGGATCGAATAAACGCC
>JANLHZ010000145.1 GCA_024653775.1 Planctomycetota bacterium
TCCCAACCAGTCGTACCGTACTGTGGAATGTTTCCGACATTTGGCATTTTCGCTCCGTGATATTTCGTGATAACGGAGCGATTGTGTCGTTTCTTGAAATTACGCGCCAGTAATTTTCAGTCGAAAGTTACGTGAGAAATTTCACAGGACTGTGAGAATGAATTTGAATTGTCGGTGGAAAGCGAGTGAAGTGAGTGCAGAATGCAGAGTGCGGAATGCGGAATTCAAAACGGGAAAGCAGAATGAAGAGAATCAATATTTCCTCTGGCGCAAAGTGGGAATCCATCGTCGGCTACTCGCGGGCGGTGCGCGTGGGAAACTCGATCGTGGTCTCCGGCACCACCGCAACGGATTCCAGCGGCAAAATCGTCGGCGTCGGCGATCCGTACGCACAGACGATCCAGACGCTCCGAAACATCGAAAGCGCGCTCAGGAAAGCCGGCGCGGGACTCGATAACGTCGTTCGCACGCGCATCTACGTCAGGAACATCGATTCGTGGGAAGAGATCGGCCGCGCACACGGCGAGTTCTTCGCCAGCGTCATGCCCGCAACGTCGATGGTCGAAGTCAGCCGGCTGATAATGCCAGAGATGCTCGTCGAGATCGAGGCGGACGCGATCGTGGATTAAGGACGTGTACAATAATAACTTACCGATCTCGCATCACATCTTCACACCATCTTCGCTTCGCAGTCGGTCGCGAAATCCTCACCGGAACTATAGCTACGCCTCCGGTTTCGCTCTCTCCCGCAAAACGAACCTGGCGCAAATCCGAGCGCGATTTTCGGTAACTTATTATTGTACACATCCTAATGAATCGCGATCCATAGAGCGACGTCGTCGTTTCACGCGTTCATATCGCGCTGCGCGAGTTCGCGGTAGAGTTCGCTGTTCGAAAGAAGTTCGTCGTGGGTTCCGATGGCAGCGACTTTGCCTTCGTTGATGACGAGAATCTGATCCGCGTGCATAATCGTGGAGAGTCTGTGCGCGATGACGAACGTCGTCCGTCCCTTCATAAGTTCATCGAGGGCGGTCTGCACCAGCCGTTCGCTCTCCGAGTCGAGCGCGCTCGTCGCCTCGTCGAGCAGGAGTATCGGCGCTTCCTTCAGAATCGCGCGCGCGATGGTGATCCGCTGTCGCTGCCCGCCGGAGAGATTCGTGCCGCGTTCCCCGACGAACGTCTCGTACCCTTTTGGGAAGTCGACGATCTCGTTATGGATGTTCGCGGCCTTCGCCGCGGCTTCGACTTCCTCCGCGGTCGCTTCGAGCCTTCCGAACCTGATATTCTCGCGGATGGTGGTGTTGAACAGAAACGCGTCCTGCGTGACGATCGAAATGCAGCGCAGTATCGACTCGCGCGTAAGGTTCCGGAGGTCTACTCCGTCGATTGTGATCGATCCGCCGCGGGGATTGTAGAACCGCGCTAGAAGATCGAGAGTCGTGGATTTGCCATGGCCGCTCTTTCCGACGAGCGCGGTGGTCTGACCCTTTCTCGCGCTGAAATCGAGCCCGTGGATGACGTCGTTCTCGCCGTCGTAACTGAACGTGACGTTCTCGAACCGAATCTCCCGCTTCACCGACTCAAGCTCCGCGGCGCCGGGTTTGTCCTCGTTCTGATCGACGGTCTCCATAAGCTGAAATATTCGAGTCGTTCCCGCGAGCGCTTCCTGCATGTCGTTGTATTCCTTCACGAGCGCGCGCGCTGGTTTGTAGATAATCGCGGTCGCGCCAATAAACGCGAAAAGCCGGCCGATCGTCAGTCCGAAATACTCGCCGAAGACGAGGTAGCAGCCGACGAGAATGATTAGCGCCGCGCCTATGCCCGTGATCGCGAAAATGATCGCCTTGCTGAGCGCCTTCGCCTGCGAGACCTTCAGCGACCTCCGCAGGTGCTCCTTGTTGACGTCGCGAAACTCCTCGTCCTCGAGTCCTTCAAGCGAGAACGCCTTGATGATGCGAACTCCGCTGAACGCCTGCTGCATGTGGTCCGTCACCTCCGCGAGCTTTTCGAGGCCCTTGAGCGCGTTCCTGTTGATCCTTCGCGCAAGGATGCTCACGGGAATAAAGCACAGCGGAAACACCACGAACACGATCAGCGCCAGCGGAGGGCACATCAAAAACGCATACGATATCCCCATCACCACCATTATCGGCTGCCGCAGAAACTCGCCGAAGACGAAACGGAGCGCGATCTGGGTCTGGGTGATGTCGTTCGTCGTCCGGCTGATAAGTTCGCCAACGCGGCTCCGCGACAGCGTGCCCATATCGAATCTGATGATCCTCGAGACGAGCGCGCAGCGAACGTCCATCGTCGTTTTAAGCATAACGAGGCGATAGAGATACTCGGAATAGTATTCGAAAACGCCGTGAAGCATCGCCGCTATCACGAGCGCGATGACGATGGTCGTCAGCAGACTGAAATCCTTTTTCCAGATGACTCGATCAAGTACGTCCTCCGTGAACGCGACCGGCGCGAACTGCGCGAGATTCGTCAGGACCATCAGAACGACGACCAGCGCGATCGTTCCCTTGTACACGAACGCAAACGCCATCAACTTCCGGAGCGTCGCGTACTTCGGCTGTTTGTAAATGGCGAACATCGACGCGAGGAACGATAGAAGACCGACCACGACCCATATCTCGACGATCTTCAGCGGGCTTATGCCCATATCCGCGCCGCCGGGGGAGGTCTCGTTCGAGACAATGTGCTCCGCGAAGATTCTCGTCGCTCCGGACGGAACCCGCGCCCGCACCAGATCGCCCTCCTTCACGGTCGGCGTGGAGACCTCGTCCGAGTAGAGCGAAAACCCATGTAGCGGATACGACGCGCTCACGATAGTGTCTTCGAGCCTCAGGCTTTCACCGCCGCTGACGACGCTAACTTTCAGTTCGAAGTGTTTTTCGTTCAGCACCAGCGTGGCGTAACTAAACCGGACTTCCTCGATTTTGAGGATAACGTCGACAAGCGGGGCCTGCGAGTCTTCGCCGAGCATCGCGGAAGTCGTCAGCGCGAGTACCGCCGATAAAAGAATTCCGGAATTCAAACCCTGTGTCCTCCGTGGACGCCGTGGTAAACTTACCCTGGCTAAAACCTTTACCCTCGAAATATCGTTTAGAAGTCTATGAAAGATCAGCGCCGAAAACAAACCGCCACAATCTTCTTTAAGTCTGGCTTCCTTGCATCTGGCTTCCTTGCGCTCCAGGCGATGTTCGCGGTTTCCTGCGGCGTCGATTCTTCCGAGGGCAGAGTCGGTTCCTCCGGGAACGTCCAGCCAGGGAATTCCGGTCGCGCCGATATCGAGATCGCTGTGAACGAGCCGGATCCGTTCGCGGAGGAAGCTCCGGACGACTTCGAGCCTGACTTCTGGGACACATGGGCGGACCGTTCGCCCTGGGACATCCCCCACCATCCGAACGCGATCCCGCTTCCGTTCGAAGTCCAGTATCCCGGAATCGACCGCGACCTGTACAAACACGCGCCGGGGGTTTACGTCGACCCAGGCAAACGGAAGGTCGTACTCGAAGCATACGTCGCAACGCCCCGCGGGACGATCGAATTCATAGGCTGCGTCCCTCCCGGCGGCAAGCTGTATGAATCCGTTTTCCGACTGACGTGCCTTCCGAGCCAACTAAGCGAGGCAATGGAACTCGCCGGGTTCGTCCCTCCACCCATCGAACGCGGCGGACTCCGCTACTTCCGCGATCCGAATCCGCCCATAGGTCAGCTCGTCGACATCGACGTCGAGTTCAGCGTTGACGGCAATCTCGTCCGCAGAAGCGTCCACGATCTGATCTACGACAGCGTCACCGGAAGGACGATGGCGGACGTCGGCTTCGTTTACACCGCCGGGTTCTCGTGGCCGATTCGCCCGGATTACAAGGATCGTCACGTCTGCGACAATCTTATCCCGACTCTGAAGGAAGACCTGCGCGCGGCGCCCGGACGCTCGCCAAGCGAGATTCCAGAGTCATCCATCAAGAATAGAGACTGCGCGACCTATCCGCCCGCAGCGATGACCGAAATGAGCGAAGCGTCGTACGTCGCGCGGGGATTCATCGAGGCGCGAGGAACTGTCGCGAACGAATTCGAGGACGACCGCAAATTCACCGCTCCGGAGATCGCGCGGAACGCGCTGGTCTCCGCGGAGACGAGAACCCGCGCAGCCGAGATTTCGTCCGCGCCGGAGGACCGCGCCTGCGACCTCGGCTGGACCGTCGCCGCTGAAATGAGCGCGGCGCTTATCCGCAAAGGTCCGCTGTTTCCGTACGGACCGAATCGAATCATTGTGCCGAGAAGATTCGAACGCAGGCCCGCGTGCGAAGTGAATGGCGTGGAGTTTCGCCGAGTTTCGCAGGAAACTTTCGCGGAGAATATTTTCAAAACGCTTCGCCGCGTGAATCCCGCCTCGCTTCTTCGCGGCGGCACAGCGAGGACGAACGCGTGCGACGGCTTCATTTTCCCGATGACGATTCGCCAGTCCGAGGAAAGAGAAGTCCGGAGCACGGGAGAATTCAAGGACCGCGTTCCTAATGCGACTCCCGCGGACCTTCCACGCGCCGCGCCAAGTCTCGCGGGACCGCTTGCAAGCTGGCTTAGGCTCTCCAGCGTGGAAGATCGCGAACTCTCGTCGAACGTCTCGCGAAAGTTCACGGACCAGTTCCGATTCTTCGTCGCCGACCGTCAGGGGGACGTAATAGCGAGCGAACACGACCCCGCGTGCGTCTTCAACAATCCTCAGCCGGAGCCTCAGAGCTATCTGCGATACGCCGCGAATTCGACTCTCATCCCACAGGCAAGGGACGTGCCCGTGAAAATCGTCATTACTGAAAGATCGAAGGACAGACCGAATATGTCCGGCCTCGAAATCGACATCGATGCCGGTCGCACCATCGAAGGTACGAGATACCGACTTAATTCCTGGGACGACATTAAGCCCGAAGCTCCCCTCCGTGCAGACGGACCGCCGCCGCCGGATTCCGAGTCGACGCCGCGCTACGAAGAAGAAGAGGAAGAGCAGTGACTATGGCAAGCCACCGATTCGCTGTCGTCCACAGGAAGTTGCTCATTCGCCGTTTCCTACGCGATGCGCTCGATCTGTCCGCTGTCGTCAGCTTCGCGGTGTGCGCTCTCGCCTTCGCGCTCGTTCTTGCCGGTTTTTCACCGTCGCCGCTGCTCGCGCTTGCGATGCTGATTCCGTTCCTCGCATCCGGATTAAAACTCGCCCGGAATCCGCAATCCGCACTATCGAGCGCGCTCGCAATCGACCGCCACCTTGGAACTCAGCAGATTGTTTACCACTTCGTGCTGCTTGCATCGAATCGTGAAGCAGCGAAGTCGAACAGTGAATACGTCGATTATCTCGAGTCGCTTTCAAATGGCTATTTGCGGGACGATCGAATCGCTGGCATCGCGAGACTGCGCATCGGAGCGAAAGACGCAATCAGAATTTCGTTCTTCTCCCTGACTCTCGCGCTGACTCTCTTCGCGGGATCGTTTCCGCTTGCGTCAGAAAATCGCGAGAAGGAGCTGATCGCGGCGATCTCGGAACTCGAAATTCAGGCGAATTCTCAGCCTACAGAGGACCTGGAAGCTCTCGCGCAGAGGTTCAGCGCATTGATCGATTCGATACGCGAACCCGGCGCGGACATCAGCCGGATCGACGACGAACTGGCGCAGATCGAACGCGAAATCGCAAATCGGCGCACGCGCACCAGAGCCGCCCGCGCACTTGCAAACGATCTTCGAGAACAGAATTTCGGGTACGAGGAACTCGCAAACGCGATCGAGTCCGGTCAAGCGCTGACGGATATGGCAGCAGAATCCGCCGCCGACGCGCTCGAAGAATCCGGGTTTCCTGCTCCCCCGCCATCGATTGAAAACGAGGCGAACGCCCTCGCAGACGCGCTCTCCGGAGGCGACTCCACCGCCGCGCGCAGCGCAGCCGGGTCGCTCTCGAATTTCGCGTCCGATTCCTCGGATTCAGCGATTAGCGAACTCGAAATGTCCGCGCACATCGTGAGACTCAGCCTCAGCGAACTCGCCGAAGCCACCGGCAATACGATTTCATCCAGCCGAATTTCAGACTTGCAAGGCTCCGCCTCTTCCGGAGCTTCCGACGTTGGCGCCGCGCTGAACCCGGAAAATTCTGACGCCCGCTCCGAACGTACGACTTTCATATTTCCGCAGGCGGAAACCGCGACCTCAAGACGCACCGCCGTTCCGGAGAAGTACAAGTCTCTCGTCCAAGGCTATTTCTCGAACTCGGGTCACGAAGATTAAGGTGTTGTGTCAACTTATTTTGACACGACGCCTAACTTCGTGCGGCCACGATGCCCCTGAAAAAAATTTCACATCATTTATTGATATTGATTCACATTTACATATCATTGATCAAACTACCGAACCAAGGAGTCAATCGTGAATCACAGAAGAAATCGAATCGTCTACCCTCCACACCATTCAGGCGCTTGCCGAATAGTGCGTGAGGCGATCAACGACTGGGAAGTGAGAACGTACGACCAGTCGAAGAACTGTTACGCGTTTAAGTCCTCGCGTGGATTGCTGGACGTACAGCTATGGCACCCGGACCTTGAAATTTCTCTGTGCTCGCCTTCCCGGAGCACGGACTACTCCTGGGAAATCTTTCCCCACGTTCAGCAAGACTCAGACGGCGAACCGATCGCGATACGCTTCGAATGCCTTCGCTCGGCGAAACAGTTCATCGAAAGAAACTTCTTCGTGACCTGCGTGAGAGAAATCGACCTGATTCCTTACCAATTATGCGAGGAAGCCCTTCAGACCCAGATTTGAAGACATATTTCAAAGGCCCCTCCCGCTGAATGTCCTTTCATCACTCCTCTCTCGGCGGGAGGGGCTATTTTTACGACCTACTGAGAAAATTCAATCCGTGACCCTCTGGGAACTCTCGCCCTTGTCCGCTTGGATCGAATCGAGACCGCCTCCGGCACCACGTTGCACAACAGCCACAAAAAAGCCGCCGGACTCGCGAAAATCCGACGGCTTCTGAATTCTTGGCGTCGTTTTACTGGACGCTGAATACCACACCGCCTCCCGCGTGGTCGGCGTTTTGCGTGGTCGGATTGCCGTTGAAATCGGTGATCGCCGGACCCGCGGCTCCAGTAGCGCGGCTTGCGACGTCGATGTGGAACGCGTTCGCGTTCACGCCATACGACGAACCAAGACTCGTCTTGAGATCGACGTCCGGAATGTAGTAGACGAGACCGATTGTCTGACCGCTACCGTTACTGGTCGTGTTGTCAACACTGTAAATCCCCGGAATCGGCGCTGCGAGCGTGAACCCCTGACACTGCTGGTTTCCACCGAACAGAAGGTTCCCGCCCTGACAGAGAATGCCGCCAGTGTTCTGCGAAATGTTCGTGTCGAACGGCGAGTAACGCAGATTCGTGAGCGAAAGGCTGTCCGGATCGATCTTCTCGCTCCAATTAGTGAGCGCGCCGGTTATCGGCTCCGCCTGAGTCGCGATGAGACTGATAACACCGCCGAAGTTGAAAGGCTTGGCGGAAGGTACGCAAGCAGTGGTGTCGTAGGTGCCGAACGGACTCATAAGCACCGGATCCTGCAAGAATGGCGAAGTAGTGTCCGCCGCGGCGCCCTGACCCGTGGTAAACGTGAACGTATAAGGCTGCACCTGGGTAGGCGTACTTGCACCAGAAGCAACCGCGTTTCGAACCGTGACCTGATACACCGTATTCGGCGTAAGAGGAGAAGGCGGAACGAGCTGAATGAGGTACGCATTGTTCGGAGAAGCGGTTGCGCCGGCGGGGCTGAGATAGCGAATCGCACCCGTAGGATTGCTCGCACCGACGAAGCTTCCACCCGCGGCGGGCATCCACTCGATTGGCCAGCCGCCATTTGAGAGGGTGAGATCGACCGGTCCGCTGAACTCGACTTCGACCGCCTGCTGCAAACCTACGTTGGTCTTGCCGGGATACGGATACGTGCGAATCGGCATCAATCCCGACGGAACCGTCTGGAACGTGAACACGAACGGTCCTCCCATCGAAGTATTGAGGTCGACGCCGGTGCTCGCGCTCTTCGTTGCTCCGTTGATTGTGACGGTGTAAGTCAGCCCCTGCTGCATATAGATTCTTCCCGGAGGACGGTTCTGCTGCGCGGTCTGGCTCGGATTCTCAGGCCACCACATTGCAGTTTGATTGCCGTTCGAGAAAACGACGGTTCCGCTGACGGCGCCCTGCCCGGCGTCAACCGTTACGTAAGTCGTATCGAAAGCGTTGTTGAACGCCCGCGAACCGGGAGGATTTCCGGTGGGCGTCCTCGAAATATCCACCGGCTGGCTGAACTGGAGAATGATCGGGTCGAGAGGAAGGATTCCCGTCGCGCCGTTCTGCGGCCACACGCTCGTGATGCAGAATCCCGAGCAGCCTGCCGAACCGGTGGTGAAAGTGCTCACGTACGGATCGGTCGCGAGCGGCCCGCCCGAAGGATCGGTCACGCCCGTCACAGTGACGTTATAATTCGCGTTATTCGTGAAGTTCGCATTCGGCGTGAACGTCGCGATCGTGTTCGTGGGATCGAGAGCCACCGTGCCGGGTACAGTCGCGCCGGACGCGTCCGTAACCTGAATCGTATTAGTGGTCACGGTCGAAGGCTTCGCCGCGCTGCTGAATGTAACCTGAACCGTCGAAGTGACGGGAATGTTGGTAGCTCCGTTCGCGGGAACGACTGTCGCAACCTGGAAAGGTCCTCCGGTAGTTCCACCGCCGCCGCCAGTGGCAGTCGCCGCGGTCGTGAAGCTCGAAATATAAGGCGTCTGCGCGAGTCCGTTGCCCGCGAGGTCCGCGATAGTCGAATTCATATTGATCGAATAAGTCGTCGAGGGCGAAAGTCCCGCGGCCGGAGTGAACGTGCAGTCCTTATTCTGATTCGACCAGGTGAAAGTCCCGACGACCGGCATATTGCTCGGATCGAGGACCATGAAACTGGTGGCGGAAACCGTCGTCGTGTTCATCGGCTCGGAGAATGAAACGAGAACTGTCGTATTTGTCGGAACGTTCGTCGCGCCGTTCGCGGGAGTAACCGACAAAACCGTGGGCGGTGTCTGGTCGAGCTGCTGCGCGGTCGCCGTCGTGAACGAGGATGAAACAGACTGCTGGACGGAATTCCCGACCAGATCCTTGATTCCCGTTCCAACGTTAAGTGTGTAACTCGTCGAGGGAAGAAGCTGCGCGTTCGACTTGAACGTCACGATAGTGTTTCGCGCGCTGAAATTGAACGTGCCGGGAATGCTCGATCCGCCCTGAAGAAGCTGCATCGAGTTCGAGGTCACAGTCGAAGGATTGACGCTTTCGTTGAAAACGGCGCTGATCGTAACGTCGAGGAGAACGCCGACAGTGTTGTTGCCAGGATTCGTCGAGAGAACGATCGGACCAGCCGTATCCGGCGCATTCCCCGCGCCCGCGGACGAAGTCGTAGTGAACGTGTGGTTCGTCGGCCCTGTGTAAGATTCGCCGTCCACGCTCGTCACTGAAGGACTGATCACTACCTCGTAACTCGCACCAGAAACCAGCGGAGATACTGGCGTAATCCTCACAACCTGATTCGCCTCCGAAAATTGATGGTTCACCGCGACCAGATTTCCGTTAGCGCGAAAATAAATCGAGGATGCCGTGACGGATGAAACGTTCACGGGTTGGTTGAAGCGCAGTTCGATTACCGTGTTCGCCGGAACCGCGGAACCGCTGCCCGGCGTCATGGTTGTCAGATCGAGATTCGAAGCCTGATTTATCTGGACGTTACCTCCGCCGCCATTCGTATTTGTGCCTGTGGCTGGAACGTTGAACGGGGAGGTCCCGCTTCCGTCGCAACCAAATGCCAAAAAGAGCATCGTGCAGGCGACGACCGGCGCCAGGAAACTCCAGATGGATTTCGCGTTTGACCTCATTGCTTTACCCTCGATTTGATTATTTACAAAAGGTGTGAATACAGAGTGACGACTAAAATCGGTGCAAATTCAGTTCCACGCAGGATAATACTCCGTACAATCGATATACAAGCGAGAATCGTCAAATTTTGCGTTCCCACGAAAATTTTGGTGATTACCATGTTGCCGTCGACCGGTTACCCGGTGATAACCTTTATGCCAGTCATCAATCTCAGCCGCAATACCCCGATGAATCTCTTAATTTCCGATCTCCACCTCGCAATTGACGGTCGCAACGCTACCGATTTCATATATCTTCTCAAAAATATGCCACCGAATGTTGAGAACTTATTCGTTTTAGGCGACCTATTTGATATTTGGATTTCCGACCACCATTATAAGAAATGCTTTGTAATTGAATTAATCGATACGCTCAAACGCGTTACGTCCAATGGAACTAATATCTGCTTCACACGGGGAAACCGCGATTTCCTCGTGGGTAACAGCTTTCAACTTCGCACGGGAGTTCAGGTCGAAAACGACGTATTCGACAGAGAAATGTCCGGCCTCAAAGTTCGACTGACGCACGGCGATTTACTTTGCACAAGGGATACTCGGTACCAGGCATTCCGAAGAATCGTCCGAAGCGGCTTCGTTTCCGACCTCGCCAGGTCGATGCCGGAGAAGGTTGCGGCAAAGATCGCCGGGAATGTTCGCGAAGTGACCGTTCGTGACCTTCAAAAGAAAAACTATTCGAATCTGCGCGCGACAAAAACCGGCTTGCTGAGACACGCTGGGGATGCGGATGTTATCGTATACGGCCACCTGCACGAGCAGAGTTGCCACGAAGGTTTCGCCAACGGAAAGTACCGCAGGATATTCTGCCTCGAACCTTTTTGCGATCGCGGCTACATTCTTGTCGAAAACGAAGGGCAATTCTCATACACTTTCGCGAAATCGATAACTGGTCTGGAGTAACGTAGAATGTTTTTTTTCGTCGAAATTTGCAGAACGATCTGGAGCAGGCTCGCCTATTCCGTACTGATACTTCTTGTCGCGAGCGTCGCCATTGCCGCGCCGGTGGCTTTTATAGGAATTTCAGACGGCGCGGCGAACCGTATCAACGACGACGTGTCCAAAGCCGGCTCGGACGTCATATTCTTTCAAAACGATCCCGGAATTCTAAGAATTCAGTTCGCGACAGCTACCGACTGGTGGGATCACATTCTGGAACTCGGTTATTCCAGATCCCAGTTCGGCGGAAAGACATTATCTTCCGAACACTTCAGGCTTCTGAAAGAAAACTATAAGAATGAGAAGTTCGACATATATCCGTGCAACATCGAAGACGTCAATGCCATAGTTCCGGCTATAGGCCAGAATGAATTCGAGACTATAGTCGTAGGGACCGGACCGGAATACCTCGAAGTAGTGGATTTCGGCGTCAACGAGAGCTTCGGCACGTTTATAACCGAAGAACATTATGCGAATAACGACGCCGTAGCCGTGATAGATATGGCTATAGCTCGAATAATGGTAGGTATAGACGATAAACAGTCGGATGAAGAAGTGCGGCAGAAAGTATCGAAGCTACTAAATACTCCATTGCACCTTAGGTGGAGGCAAAGGAACCTGATTCTAAATATCGTTGGTATTATGGACGAACCTTTTCTCGACCGCGCTCATTACCAGGAAATGGATCGCCTTACCCACAGCAGACCCGCCTTTTTCAAAAGGCTCGAGTTCAAAGGAATCTACGTGCCTTTCAGTTTTCTGCTCGGTTGCGCCGACAGGGATTCGGAGAGCGCCCAGACGACCGGGCTGCCACCCGAACTGATTTCCATCCCATCGGTAAGTGAGCTATTTCCGGCAATGCATCGAGGTTACGCGCCCGAAATTCAAAGTGGAAACAGCGGCAATCAGGAATCGAATGCGGAGGACATTCTCAATTCGATCATAGTAAAGGTTCGGGAGAAGCCTTCAGAAGAATTATTGAAAAGAAGCAGGGACCTGCCGATTCCGGGATTTCTGAACAGTTACTTCAAAGTTCCGGAAAATTCAAAAACGCCCGCGTATTATGAAGACGTAGCGAGGGTAATGTACTGGGACCTTTATTCGAACGGCGTCGACGTTCTACCGGTGTGCCAATATTTCTGGATCAATCAGATACGCGACCTTACAAACGCACTGAACCTGATGATTAATGGAATTTCGGGATTCGTGATTTTAGGCGTGGCTATAGTCATGGTTATAGTTATCAACCTGATGATGATTCATCACAGGTTCCGGGAGATAGCGATAAGACGATGCGAGGGCGCGACTAAAACCCAGATTATATGCCAGTTCCTTCTCGAAAGTATGATCATAAGCTCCATTGCCGCGGTATTCGGGATAATCGGCGGCCAAGCCGGAGCGTACTATCTCGCGGAAGCGATAGTTAAGGTGAATCCATATTTCGATCCATGGACGTACGTATACGCGGTAGTGTTTTCGATACTGTTCGGAACTCTGACGAACATAATCCCCGCCTTCCGTGCGGCTTCCATCGACCCGGTCAAAATACTTCACCGCGCCGCGTAGGCATCTATATTTAATCTGATTCAATCGCGGCAATGCGTCTTATCAGATCGTTCCGGCGCACCTCGAGTTCTGTAATACTTTCCGACGCGTGCGCGTTATCATACACGGAATTCCCCGTGTTCGAACCAAGTTCGGCTATTAGCTGCTCCGTTCGATACAAATCGCCTACGACTTTTATTTTATTCACGTTTTCAATACGACGACTATTGTCGAACCGGTGCCTGATCAGTTCGATTTCGAGATCATGGAAAAATGCCCAGTCAGGGCTGGTGGCGGGTTTCTGGAACCGCATAATCACTTCATTCAACTTACCGTCCACGACATAATTGGCTTTCACCATTGCTGAATAACCGGCGGCGCTCGATTTAATCTCCAGAACTTCAACGGGACAGAGTTCCGCACAATCGGAAGATACATTCAAAAGCGCCGCTTCCTCGATAGCGCATGACCAGAGCAATTTTTCGACATCCATACTTTCACACGCAGCAAACAGCGACGAGAAGATGAATACAAATGATAGAAATATTCCGCGCATAACATTTAGGAGGCTTTGTATAAATCGGCGATTGCCTTGTCTATGCTATCGAACTCGAATTGAAATCCGGAATCAATGGCTTTTTCGGGAACGACGTATTGTCCCCTCGTGATCGCGCCCGCTGCTTCGCCGACGACTATTCTAAGCAACAGTTTTGGCGGGCCGAGCGGAACATACAAAAATCCGACCTTGGACGCCGCGGCTTTCATCAGGTCACAATTCCTGATCGGATTCGGCGCAGTAACGTTTAGAGGGCCGGAAATTCCATCGTTACGGGCGGCGTACTCTACCATTCGAACCGCGTCGGAAACGTGGACCCAGCTCACCCACTGGCCTCCGAAACCGAGCGGAACCGCCATGCGAAGCCAGGATGTGGCGCCGAGCATCTGAGGCAACGCCCCCTCGTCCTTATCGAGAACGATGCCGAAGCGGAGGTTTACGATACGAATTCCAAACTTGCCCGCGTCATTCGCTGCGGACTCCCATTCCCGGCATAGTGACGAAAGAAAATCCTCCGTTCCAGGAGAACTGTCTTCCGAAAATCGATCGCGAGTCGACGTTCCATAGTATCCTACGGCGGAAGCGCATAGAAAAGTTTTCGGCCTTTCGGTGGCTGCGAGCTTCGAAATCGCGCTGACAAGCCCGTTCGTATTCTCGACCCGACTATCGAAAATCTTCTGCTTCTGCCCGCTCGACCAACGCTTTTTAAACAGCGGCTCGCCGGCGACATTGATCAACGCATCACAGCCGGAAATCACTTCGGCGAGGGTTTCCGCGACGTCAGGAGAATATTTTCTGAAAATGGGGCCATCGGTTGTCGCGGGAAACTCCGTTACGTCGCGGCGCGTCGATACGACGACCTGATCGCCGCGGGATATAAACCTCGCGGTGAGCGCTTTTCCGATAAAACCGGACCCTCCGTGAATCGCGACTTTCATTCCGAAAGTGTACCGCTCAAGTCCTGGATTTTCAGCTACCGTGGGATTTAACTTTCTTCCGCGAACCTGGCAGAGGTCGAGACGTTTTTAACGATTTTCGATGAATTACCACAATATCCGAATTAGAATGCCAGCGGATAATAGATCATTCCTTTACTCCACAATCTCTCCAGTTTCAATTCCAATCTTTGCCTTCGGGGTGCTTATGCGACATAGGCTTTCGGCGTTCTCTATCATTTTCCTTATATCCTGCTCGACGGTGGACGAAATCGAAACCAGGTTCGACACGGACGTGCAGGATGGACAGCGAACCCATCTGGGCACGTACAGACAAGAGCTCGCCTATTTCTACGACGGCGAGGCCGAGCTTCCGGGCGTCGCGCCGACCGACTTCGAGCCTGAGACGAGCGTGACTGTCAGCGCTGCGCACGGCGGCCCCGCATCGCTGACTTTTGAAATCGATATGTCAGGTGAATCTCCGAGGCTCATCGTTACAGACGGTGAAGGCAGGCGAGAGGAGATCAAGGGTCAGACCCACGGAATCCCGTATGAAATGGTTACAAGCGTTTCCGCGAGTCTCGACGAAACCTCAGCGGATTACGACATCCGCCATCGTTACGTGTATTTCGGCAGCGGTCAGGGAGTCGTACGGTACGACCTGAATTCCGGCGGCTGGAGGTACTACTGGGGGCGAAGGTGGCTCCAGTCGAATGAAGTTATCTCGGTCAAGGCTGCGTCGGACGGGAGCTGCTGGGTCAAGACGAGCGAAGGTTTCACACACCTTACATACGTCGAATGCACCCTCGAAGAGAAGGCGCTCGCGTTCACGGAGCGCGCGCAGCACAGACATGATCGGATGGGACTCGTCGCGAGTTCTTCGATTCTAGAGCCGGGCAATTACGAAAGCAACAAGATGCACGACAACGACAATGACGGTCTATGGACCGCCATGTACGCCGCGGGGGAATGCTTCAGATACGCAGTTACGAAAGACCCGGTGGCGCTCGAACTCTGCCGGAAACATTTCCGCGCGCTTGTGAAACTCAGCGACGTCACGGGCATTCCAGGCTTTACCGCTAGAAGCTACGACAATCTCCTCGAAAACGGCGGCGTGCACCCTCATGGCGAATGGCACGTGTCCGACGTCTATCCGGGCGAGCAGTGGAAAGGCGATACATCGAGCGACGAGATAGACGGCCACTATTTCTTTTTCCCGATCTACTACGAACTCGTCGCCGACGACGAGGAGCGCGAGACCTGCCGGATAATTCTCAAGGAGATGACGGACTACATAATCGACGGCGGTTTCTATCTTCGCGACGTCGACGGAAAGCCGACAACGTGGGGACGCTGGGCGCCTGAAACGATAAACATCGAACGCCCGTGGCGAAAGCTCTTCGAAGACTACTACTACATGAGCACTTACGAGAACGGCCACGACTGGTGGATGGAGCGAGGACTAAACGCCCTCGAAATCCTCGGCTACCTGCGCGCCGCGTACAATATTGTCGGCGACGAAAGGTACAAGGACGCGATCGACTACCTCGTCGACGAACACGGCTACCACAAGAACGCGCTCTACCAGAAGATCGTGTTCCCGCCGAACGAGCAGAATCATTCGGACGACGAACTCGCGTACCTCGCGTATTACTGCGCTCTTTCGCAGGAACCGGCGGACAGCCGGGTGTTTCCGTACTTTCGCGAGAGCATCCGAAGGTCGCACAAAACCGTGGGCGCCGAGCACAATCCGCTTTACGATTTCATGTTCAAGTCGGTCGGCGGATTCCCGTTCTTCGGCGCGCTTGAAGCGATCGAACAGCTTCGAAGGACTCCGGTCGACGTTCGCTCCTGGACGGTGAACAACAGTCAGCGCAGCGATCTCACTTATCCAGAATGGCAGAATCGCAGCGGCTCGAAAATCTCGGCGAAACCGTTCGCCACGGACGAACGCAGCGCATTGAAGTACAACTCCGATCCGTACTCTCTCGACGGCGGTTCCGACGGCCGTAGCGAGGAAGACGGCGGATTTTTCGTGCTGGCTTACTGGTACGGTCGCTACCACGGAATCATATCCGAAAGGAACGCGATCGACCCGGACACAGTCGGAACTCTCTGCGAATACATCAGCGTGCCGGCTCCGGGAGGCGAATAGACTTTCATGGTTACAGATGACGCGAATGACTTCGCGGCAAACAAACCCGGTATCACAGCGCGGGCGATTCGTACACTTATAAATGGCGCCAGGCCCCGGTCGATTCGAGATCAGCGTCACAGGGCGACTATTTGCGACTTATCCTCACAATGGTGATAGAATTAAACCGGCGCCCGAGAGTGATTCGTAAGCAGAGTAAGGGAAGACAATGAACGTGCTTGTCGCTGATGCTGACGAAGAATCGAGACTCGAACTCTCGTCACTGATCAAGGAATTCTTCAGCGAAAAAGGAGAACCCGTCACGATCTTCGAGGTCGGCACGGGATCGCAAGCGCAGATGACCATCAGTCTTAACGACGTCGACATGATCTTCATCGACGTAAGGCTGCCGCACAAGGACGGTCTGTCGATACTTAGGGACCTTCGCGCGGACGACATCGACACGACGGTCGTCTTCGTGTCTTCGATGTCGGTGCAGTCGATCATCGAACGGGCGAAAGAACTCGATATCGACGATTACATCTGCAAGCCGTTCAGCGATGTCACGATCAAGGAAAAGCTAGCGAAACTATCCGCTCAGACCGGGTGAAGGATACTTCTATCTTCTTCCTTCGCCCTGCATCTCCGTCGGAGCCTGACGCTCCCAACTGATTTCCTGCAGAAGAATCGGATCTTCGTCGCGATAGAACGCGTCTCCGGTGCGAGCGACCTCCACCACGAGATTCTCTTCCTGCTCCCAGGGCGTGAGATCGATCGAAACTACGCTGCTGACGAGTCCGCGGACGGTGACTGTCAGCTTGTTCCAGCGACGATCGGTCGCGCCGAAGATGGCGACGCATTCGAGAGTGGACCACTGATGCCCGACGAGTCTTCCGCCCTGCGAGACGGAACCCATTATCGTCGGGAACTTCTGAATCACGTTTTCGGTGATCGTGTTGCTTCTGCCCTGCGGAACTCCGCGATTATCGACCCGCATGTTGCGATCGTTCGCGATGATGTTGTCGTAATACGTGACGGTAGTCGTCTCGTACGCAGGTTTGCGAAGAACTTCGTTCCTAAATTCGTAGACCGGCTGCCAGAGCTGCTCCGACGTGACGGGATCGATTGCAAGCTCGCCGGTTTCGAGAAGCATAGGCACCCGCGCGCCGTTTCTGCGGAAATAAATCACGCGGCCGTAGCGATCGCGCCTGACGACGGGCTGACCTGTCTGCTCGTCCTTCAGGATTTCCGGCTCGCCGTTCTCGCCCAGAAACGGAACCAGAATCGGCGTGCCTTTATCGCGGTGAACGATCTCGCCCCAGGGCATGCGAATATCGACGTCCTCCAGGTACGTGTAAGGTTCGCTACTCAGAACGACCTGATTGCCGCGAATCTGAGGTTTGAAGTCGTAGCGCATCTGGAGCGCGCTCGAACCCCACAAAATCGGAGCTTCCATCGAAGACCACTCCGGATACTTCTGCTCGTGCCGCTTGAACTGCTGGTAGTCGGGAAATCCGGTCTGCGGATCGAGAACGCTCTGCCAAGGCACTCCAATGCGGGTCAGAAGGTCTTTCAGCTCGTAGACGCTGTGGAAACC
This sequence comes from Planctomycetota bacterium, assembly GCA_024653775.1. Taxonomy (GTDB): domain Bacteria; phylum Planctomycetota; class UBA8742; order JACQVU01; family JANLHZ01; genus JANLHZ01. The sequence goes on from JANLHZ010000145.1 coordinate 17,704, forward strand.
CTCCCTGTGCGCGATAGCCGCGACGACGGCAGGGTTTTCGATATCGTGATATTCCTGGAATATGCGGGGCGCGTCCCAATCTTCGGCGGCTGCGATCGCCGCGGCCGATCGATCGATGTCGACCACGTCGCTGACGGCCTTGACGTCGATCGTCGTGTACACCGGGTAAGTAGGAACGAACCTGTTCTGGCTGTCTCTTACGCTGTCGGTCCAGTTCTGATTGGTGGGGCTGATGTCCTTCGCGTAAGGCGTGTTTACGATGCGATAGCGCATGTAATAGAAAGTCTTGCCTTCGCCGTCCGGCATGCGGATCGTGATTGCGCGAACGGGGCGATCCTCGTCCGCGAGTTCGAACCGAAGACGGAACTGCCCGCGTCCGCCCACGTCGTCGTCCGAAAGAGGCTGAACCGGCGCCATCTGCGCGTGCGAAATCGACGACACGCATCCAAGCAGAAAAACCAGGAATCCGATGCTCTTGAAATTCATCTTTATCCGTGAGAAAGAAGCTTACAGGGGATTTGGCAAGCTGATCGCAATAACAAAATCCTAATGAACCGACAGCGAGAAGTCAATCAAAAAACTCTTTGCAGAGTAGCCGCAGGAGAAGAGGCGCAGGGGGACCGGAAATCTACAACTGGCAGACATCTCAACTCACGTCTTCGTCAGACTTCTCGGTATTCAGCACGAGGATCTTGCCGTCGCCGATGCGGCCGGTGCGGGCTTTCTTCACGATGGCGTCGGTGACGTCATTCAAACGGAAATCCTCGCAGAAAAGCTCGATACGCACCTTGGGCAGGAACGTGATCGCGTATTCGCTGCCCTGGTAGAGTTCGAGATGGCCTTTCTGCCGGCCGTAGCCGCGGACCTCGCCGAAGGTCAGGCACTCGACTTCAAGTTCGCAAAGCGCATCGAGGACGCTCTGCGCCTTGAACGGCTTGACGAATGCGATTACTTTCTTCATTCGTAATTCGTAATTCGTAATTGAATTACATTTCTTCCGCTTCCTTGATAAGTCTCCAGCGCTTGATCAGATTCGCGGCGCGGGAAGGTTCTTCCTCGCAGAACTTCGCGACCTGTTCCATCCGCCAGTTGGTCTGGATCAGTTCGGATGGAGTCTTACCCTCGTCGAAGCCAGGGAACATTTCGCCTTCGCGCTCTCCCATACCGAGTCCTTTCAGTCCACCGCCGGTGGTCCTTTCGAGTTCGAGTTCCGTCATCACGTCTTCGACCGGCTTCGGCGCCGATCCCTTGACCATGAATCCGAGGAAAACCAGCGCGATCACCGCGAAAATCGAAAGAACTATCGTGTCGCCCTGACCGGGAAGACCGATAGTTTCAAGAACCATTTCCGACCACGTCTTCGGAATCATCGGCGGATCGTTGAATTCCCACGCGACCACGACGACGTTTCCGAGAACGACTTCATCCGGTAGCGCGGACGCGCCCTTCAGCGAATTCGTCACCAGATCCTTTATCCGCTCGATCTTGTCGTCGATGCTTTGAGCGTTGTTCGCGGTCTTCGCCTCTAGGTCCGAAAGCGGAACGAGAATCGAAACCGTCGCGTTCTTGAACTTGCCGTCGCGGTCCTCGACGCGGTCGCGGACGTGGCTGTTCTCCATTTCCTTTAGATCTTCCGTCAGCGTGGAATTCTCGGTTGTAGTGGTGCCATCGGTTGACTCCGTATTGGCGTTGATCATCGTCCCGGGTTCGTCCTGTCTCATCTGAGCGGTGGAAGTCTCCTCCCTGCCCTGAGTCATCCTCGGCGCGCCCGCGACAACCATGTCCTCGTCACGGAGGTGGGTGTCGAGATCGAGATTGATCTTCGCGACGACGCTGTACCTTCCGACGATGTTTCGAAGCAGAGTTCCCACGTCGGACTTGAGTCGCTCCTCGAGCTGACGCTCCAGCTCGATCTTGCGCTGAGCCGCCGCGGCGCCTTCCTCGGGCAGAACCGCGTCGTAGTAGCGTCCGGACGTATCGACGATGTTCACGTTCTCCGCGGGCGTGTCCTCGACCGCGTAACTGACGATTCTCGCAATGGCGAGGGACTGCTCCCTCGTAAGCTGCGCTGTCCCCGAAAGTTCGACCACCACAGTCGCCCTTCCCGGTTCGTTATTCACAGCGAGAGGACTCAGCCTCGGAGCGACAATGCTGAGACTCGCGTGCTGAACGATATCGAGGCTTTCGATAACCGATTCGACGAACTGCCGGCGCGACTCGTTGAAACGTCTCGTGTACTGCGAATCCGTCATCGTGAAGCTGGTCTCGCCAAGCCACTCGAACGGTTTCGTGTCCTTCGGCATACGGTCCGACTGCGCAAGAATGAACAGCGAGCGAGTGCGATCGTCCTCAGCGACCTTCACCATCCCGCCTTCGACGCTGTACTCGATGTTCGACCGACTGAGTTCCGTCACGACGCTGTCTATGTCGCCTTTCGAAATCTCGTAGTCGAAAAGCGACGACCTTCCAGGACCTTCGCTCGTCGCGATCAGCAGTATCAGCGTAATTACAAGTGCAAGCGAAAGCGCCGCCACGGTCAGCTTCTGCCCAAGGGACATTTTGCCGATCAGTACGATGATTCGTTGTGCTCTTTCCTTGATTTTTTCCATTTCCACTCCTGGAACTGAATTAAACCGTTCCTTCAAATAAGTTAAAGTTGAGTGCGTGAAGGATTTCAGATTCTAATAATTTGATTGGCCGAATCCAGTTAATTCCGGCATGTTTTTTCCCCCGCTGAAACGTTCGCTGAGTTCAGGACTCCGCGGACGGATTTCGTTCAGTCTAATGGACTTATGACCGCAATCTTCGAGAGTCTTGCCGAGTATTCCGAAATCCTTGCAACCAGGGGGATTTCGACCTTCGATTCGCTTCTACGCTTCGACGAAGGCGTGGTCGTCAACAGGAACAGCCGCCGCAGCGTCCTGCGCGTCGAGACACTTGTTCCCGGCAAGAAATTTTATTTGAAGCGCTACGGAAAACCGCAATGGAAAGACCTTCCGGGACATTATCTAACGCTCGGAAGGTTTTCCGGGTACGCCCCGGTCGAAAAACTGATGGTCGAGAGTTTCAGAAGTTTCGGGTTCATAACGCCGCGGATCGTCGCGTTCGGCGAAGACCGCGGGAAATCGCTGCTTCTGCTCGAAGGGCTCGAGCCACGGGTGAGTCTTGACGATTACATCGCGCGGTACTCGCCGGACGAACCGACGCTTACCGAAATCGCCCGGCAACTCGCGAATCTCGTCGCGGGCGTGCATTCCCGCGGCGCGTGCTATCCTGACCTCAAAATACAGCACATTTTTATCGATCCGGACGATCCGCGCGGGAAAATAGCCTGTATCGATCACCATCGTTCGAGGCTGTATTCAAGCCCGAAACGACGAATCAAGGACCTCTCGGCGCTGCTGAAATCCGCGCCTCGGGTGCCACTCAAAACGAAGCTGACGTTCCTTCGGACGTACGTTTCAAGACGACTGCCATACTCCCGCGGGATCGAACTGCGGAAACTCGCGGATCAGCCCGCGCTGGCGAAAATGATCCTCCGCGGCTGAAGCATCGAGTTTCAATCAAGTCCCCACTAACCACTAACCACCAACCACTAAACTACTGCTCAACCGTGATTTACGTTCCGTCCCGGACATCCCGACTAAATTCTAAAATTCTGAATTGTTTGTTGCAGTAGCGGGCGCGAATTTCTAATTTTGCGGTTCAGTAAGAAGAAAAAGGGGCGCGAAGCCTGTTTTTTTTTTTCGACTGAATCAGTCGGAGAAGAAAAACGGGCTTTTTTTAATTACACGAAAGTGGGGAGAAAATGAAATCACCGCAGGAAGTCCTTGGTTTGATCCGCGAAAAGAACGTCGTTATGGTGGACCTTCGGTTCACCGACTTTCTCGGACGCTGGCATCACTTTTCAGTCCCGAGTCACTTTCTGAGGCTGGAAGAGTTCGAAGAAGGACTCGGCTTCGACGGCAGTTCCCTCCGTGGCTGGCAGGCGATCAACGAAAGCGACATGCTCGTATTCCCAGACCCGAAAACGGCGTTTCTCGACCCGTTTACCGAGCATCCGACCCTCATCCTGATCTGCGACATCCGCGATCCGATCTCCGGCGCAAGCTACAATAAAGACCCGCGCACCATCGCGCAGAAGGCGGTCAACTACCTCAAAAGTACCGGAATCGGCGATGTCGCGTACTTCGGACCGGAGGCAGAGTTCTTCGTCTTCGACGACGTGCGTTTTGCACAGAACGCCCACGAGGGCTATTACCACCTCGATTCCGTCGAAGGCTGCTGGAACACCGGACGCGTCGAGCAGGGCGGAAACCTCAGCTACAAACCTAGGCACAAGGAAGGCTACTTCCCGACCCAGCCGACCGACACCCTTCAGGACCTGCGCTCGGAAATGTCCATCGAGCTTGAGAACGCGGGAATCGAAGTCGAGCGGCAGCACCACGAAGTCGCGACCGCCGGACAATGCGAAATCGACATTAAGTATGATTCTCTCGTCGCGATGGCCGACAAGCTGATGAAGTTCAAATACATCGTCAGAAACGTCGCGCACCGCCGCGGGAAGGTCGTCACGTTCATGCCGAAGCCGCTGTATGGCGATAACGGCAGCGGAATGCACACGCACTTCTCGATCTGGAAAAACGGCAAAAACAACTTCTTCGGCGACAAATACGCCGGATTCTCCCAGGAAGGCCTTTACGCCATAGGCGGAGTGCTTCAGAAGGCGCACGCGCTGATCGCGCTGTCGAATCCCTCGACGAACAGCTATAAGCGCCTCGTTCCGGGTTATGAGGCTCCGGTTCGCCTCGCGTATTCGAGCCGTAATCGCAGCGCGGCGATACGCATCCCGATGTATTCGAATTCCGAAGGCGCGAAACGTTTCGAGTTCCGCACGCCGGATTCGACCAGCAATCCGTACATCTTCTTCGCGGCGCTGACGATGGCCGCAATCCACGGGATCAAGAACAAGGTCGATCCGGGCACGCCGCTCGACAAGGACATCTACGGCCTTTCGCCTGAGGAACTGAAGGACGTGCCGAGCACGCCCAGAAGCTTCGAGGACGCGCTCGACGCGCTCGAGCATGACCATTCATGGCTCCTCCACGGCGACGTGTTCACGAAAGAGGTCATCGAAACCTGGATTCAGTACAAACGCATCCACGAGGTCGACGCGGTCAAGCTCCGCCCGCACCCCCACGAGTTCGAGCTTTATATCGACGCGTAATCCTGGGACCGCGGACGTCCTCGTCCGCACAATTCATCGGACGTCTCGTCCGATGAATAAATTTCGAAAGCAAAAATAGCAAAGGGCGGGTTTCGATCCGCCCTTTTTGTTTTCGAACTTAGCTCTCGTTCTCATAATGTGAGTTACTGTCTCCTTGGAGAGAACTGCCAACCGGAAATACATGAGCCATTTTAGCAACCGTTCCATTGCTATTTCTCTGCGCTCCACATTTGCATATTCACAAACTATAAATTTATTTGCTCCCTCAACGAATGACTCAGCTAAAGCCTTTATCGACACCATTACCAAGCTGGTGCTAATTGATGGATCGTACCGAACTTCGGGGATTGAGTGGTCAGTATAACCGATTAAGCGTACGGGATTTTCTTTTCTTCGAGACTTACTTGATTCAGGACCAAAACTGTGAAGCATTCCGCATCTAGCTCCCCACAATTCTTCCCCTGTTACTTGTTCATTGCATTTGAATTTTATGTATCGATCCACCCAAGAGATAAAGTCTTCTGATTTGACTTCTGTTCTATTTTCAGGCATCGCAATATACGCCATTGTATCGATGCCTGAATAAATCAATATTACCGCTGACCCGAAGCATTCGTTCTCAATCGCAACTTTTATTCCACGAATGATACCGTTCTGGACTACGTTGTATACAGGTTCATTTGATAGGGAAGTCATTATGATCCTCCGGGAACTGTGTCCGATATTCTATCTACACCATTTTCTTGAAAAAGATTTCACCAACATTTCCATCATTTACATTTTCAATATATCGGCAGGGAAGGAACCCGTGGAGTAAATGCAAATCCCGCGAACACATCTCGGGCGCGATCCGGGAGTAAATCCACGAGCGTGACTTCAGCAGCACAGACTCCGCGCTCTCAAGATTAAACCACGAATAACTCGAAATTCCCGAAGCGAACTTATATTTTGTCTCTCCGTGACAGCGCCCGCAGAACAGCCGAAACCCGTGAAAAACGGTAGCGCCAAAACCCTCGGCCTCATGGTCGTGACGCTCGGCTGTACCCTCGTTGCGGGCTGGATGATCTACAGGGACTTCGATGGATTCGTCAATACGTTCTCCCGAATCGACGCGGCGCTGTTCACCGCAGGGGTCGTGGTCGCGTTCTACGGCGAGCTTCTCACCTCATCCGTAACAAACCAGCGACTTTTCGCGATGGGCGGCTTCAAAGTCTCCTGGGTGACGCTTTTCGCCGCGCGAGCGAGCACGCAGCTTATCGACATCGCCCACTTCACCATCGGCGTCGGCGCGAAATGCTGGATTCTCGGTAAGCGCGTCGGCCGGGACTGGAGGGAAACTGTCGGACATTTTCTCGTGTCGAATTTTGTCGACCTCTCGATTCTCTGGATGTTCTCGGTGATCGGAATTTTCGTCGCAATCGAGTCGCTTCCGGAAGAAACCCTGCTTCCGATAATCGTTGTCGGCGTAGTAATCGTTGCAATTTTCATGTGGTGGATTCGCCCGCTTACGAGGCTTCTGAAGCGAGAAGTGATGACCGGCGCGGTCAGTTTTTTCGACAGGAGCACGCTTCTCGCGCAGTTTCGGAACTACGGACCGCGGGAAGCATTTTTCGCGCATCTCCTGAGAATACCACCGATGCTTGTGCCGATCTTCGGATGGTATCTCGCGTTTCGGGCGTTCGGATTCGACGTCACGCCGACGGTGATGTTCGTCGCGGTGCCGCTATACGCGATGATGGGCGCGCTTCCGACGAATTTCGCGGGTATCGGCGCGCCGACGTTGGTGTTCGTGGCGATTCTCGGCGCGTACGGATCGAAAGGAGAAATTCTCGCGGTGCCGCTTACGTGGCACGGAGCGTTCGTGATGCTGAAAGTCATCACCGGGGTCATTTTCATGCCGTATTTCAAAAAGACGCTTGCGGGGGAAACAATCGCAGACCTAAAACGCCATCTATCCGAAGAACAGGCGTAACTCAATTACGAATTACGAGCGAAGATGCCCAAAATCGAGCAGTAAATAAAAAAGGCACGGATTCGATCCGTGCCTTCCTGATGTTGTTTACCGGGAGGTAGATTCAGTTCCCGCCGGCGGAGCCGCCCTGGCGATTCTGCCTGCGCTGCTGTACGCGCTGGTGGAGCTGCTGCTGGCGCTGTTGAGCGTTCTGCTGGTGCTGCTGAGCGTTCTGCTGATGCTGCTGAGCGTTCTGCTGGTGCTGCTGCATCGCCTGATGGTGCTGCTGCATCGCCTGGTGATGCTGCTGAGCACGCTGCTGAAGCTGCTGTCTGTGCTGTTGACGCTGCTGAGGAGTCGCGTTCTGATGGTTCTGGCGAGCGTTCTGAAGCCTTTGCTGAACCTGCTGACGGCTGGGAGCGTTGCCGCCGTTTGCCTGAGCGCCTTGTCTATGCTGCTGAACGCGGGCGCGCGCTCCGGGATGATTCTGGAGGAACTGACGAGCGCGCTGGTTGTTGTTACCATTCGCACCGGGACGACCCTGTCCGGGTTGACCCTGTCCGGGTTGACCCTGTCCGGGGCGAGCCTGTCCGGGGCGAGCCTGTCCGGGGCGAGCCTGCGGGGGCTGGGGACGAACGGGCTGCGGACGAGCAGCGGGACCCTGAGGCTGGCCGGGCTGCGCATTCGGACGACCCTGGGCGGGCTGCTGCGGACGCGCGTTCGGCTGTCCCTGCTGTTGTGGACGCTGTGGCTGCGGACGAGCCTGCTGGCCGCCGCCCTGGTTGCCGGGATTCGGACGGGCGGTCGCGCCGCCTCCGCCTCCGCCTGCCGGACGACCGCCGCCGCCAGCGCGCTGCGCAAATGCCATCGGCGTAGCCGCGAAAATGAGAGCCGTGAGGATGATGAGAGTTCTGAGCATTTTAAAACCTTTCCAAACCTTGGGATTGAATCTCCGGACCGGAGTCCTTTTAACAGTATCAGACAGACTCCCGAGGCTTAATCTTGCAACGCCGATAAATTTTCTGAACTTTTTCGAGCCAAGCCCCGTGCCGCCCTTGTGCGAGACCAGGGTTCCCGCGAAACGCGAGACTCCGGCGTTCAGAAAAGATTTCGGGGTGATGGATCGAATGAACGATTTATCGTAAATAAGGAATTGTTAGGAATGTTTGGGGTATGAGGAACCGGGTGAAATTATGGTGAACTCAAAATTCATTGCGCTTGCGGTAATTTTCGGAGCGCTTGGCCATCTGTTCGGCGGCTGCGCGTGGACTCAGATTCAGACGACTGTCACGCATCCCGCGGAAATCAATCTCGGACCGTGGAAAAAGATCGCGGTGTGGGGGATAAACGGTCCGGATGGCAGCACCTTCGCCAGTCAGCTTTCGAGCGCCCTCGCGCAGACCGGGAGGTTCGAGGTAGTCGATTCCGGAACGATGGAAAGGCTTATCAGAGATCGCGGACTCACATCGAGCGAGGCTCTTTTCAGCAACGAAAACGTAGAGTGGGGCGAACTTCTCGTCGCGAGCGCGGTCCTTGAGGGAGACACGAGAATACCGCAGCCGTTCGAAGACCTGACATACGAGGACATCGTAATTCCTATAATCGATCCCGTTACGAACCAGATCCAGAACATCACCCAGCGGCACTACACGAGGGTCGCGGAAGTCTCTATCGAAGTGACCTTCAAGATCACAGACTACAACAAAGGTTCGATCATTCATTCGAAAGCATTCACCGCGGAGAGACGCAGGGAGGAGACTTCGGTCGACGCGGAACCCGCGTCTATCAACACTGAAACGATGCTTCGCGAGTGCAGGTATGACGTGGTCCAGAAATTCATGCAGAGCATCGCCCCGTGGGACGAGCGAATCAACGTGCTGCTCTTTCAGGGCGACGGCACGTTCGAACTCTTCGGAAGCTTTCCTGAATGGGACCTTGGAATCAAATTCGCCGCGAACGGCCAGTGGCAGGACGCGCTCCATTCGTTCAATGAGGCGCTGACCCGCTATCAGGGCGAGAACGCGCCGGATAGCCACCTCGTTGCGCGGGCGTGGTACAACGTGGGCGTGGCGCAGGAGTACCTCGGCTTTTTCGACGAGGCTCTCGGAGCGTTCACGGAAGCGAACAAGGCGGAAGCGTCGGACACGTTCTTCGAAGAACGCAAACACTGCGAGCAACTGAAACTCGACGCGGAGCGACTCGCGGAGCAGGAAGCCTCCTTTTTCGGAGCGAACTGAATCCAGTCAGCGCGGGCAAATCAAACTCGGCTGGAATTATCGATTCGGTGAACCACGATTCCTTGCGTGGCACGGGCATCTTGCCCGTGAAAACCACACGGACGAGACGTCCGTGCCACTTTTCCCGCACGCGGGCTAGTTTTCGAAGAAGACGTGGCGCTTGACGTCGATCTCGACCGGCTCGTGCTCGTAGACGCCGATGTTTTCGTGGTGGATTCCCTGCAGAAGCATCGATTCGACGAACTTCTGCGTATCGGCTTTGTGCGCGAACCATGTGGTCGAAATCTCGCCGTCGATGAGGACGCTGACGATGTATTTCGGCTTGCCGGAAAGATCCTGATGGATTTTCGCGCGGACGCGGTCCTGCTTTCTGCGGCCGCTGACCGCCGCGGCGGCCTTCTTCGCGCGTTTTGATTTCGTCGCGGTCGATGTGGCGCTGTCGCTTCCGCCCACGACGTCCTCACCGAGTTCCGCGGATACGTCGTCGAGTCCGGTGGTTACGCCGTCGAGTTCATCGTGAATCTCCGCGACGGTATCCTCGAAGTCTGCGATCTCCTCGTCGATCTCCTCCATACTCGGCGGAGTGTCGTAATCCTCGTCGTCGTCCTCTTCCTCATCTTCTACCTCGTCCTCGTCATCATCCTCTTCGCCCTCATCTTCGTCGTCCTCATCTTCATCTTCATCTTCATCCTCATCCTCCTCCTCGTCCTCTTCGTCCTCATCTTCGTCGTCCTCATCTTCGTCGTCCTCGTCTTCCTCGTCCTCATCTTCTTCCTCGTCGTCTTCATCGTCATCGTCATCGTCTTCGTCTTCGTCTTCGTCTTCGTCTTCGTCTTCGTCTTCGTCCTCGTCCTCGTCCTCGTCCTCGTCCTCGTCATCTTCGTCTTCGTCGTCCTCATCGTCCTCATCGTCGTCGTCTTCGTCTTCGTCCTCCTCGTCGTCGTCGTCCTCATCGTCGTCGTCTTCGTCTTCATCCTCCTCGTCGTCGTCGTCATCATCGTCATCGGCGTCATCAAGCTCCTCGTCAATGTCGTCGATGATGTCGGAAAGTTCCTCGACCGTGTCTTCGTCGAGAGTATCTCCGGACTTTGCTGCTACCAGCGACGCCGCGCGGCTGAGTTCAACCCGAAGATTGTCCGGGCAATCCGGGTCTGACAGAATATCGTCGAGAATTGCCTTGCCTGCATCGAATTCATCGAGATATGCGATCTTGTTGAGACCGTCCTTCGCTCTGACCCTGAGTTCCTGTTCAGACATTTTGTATCCCCGTTTTTGATTAGTGTGGACCTTGGTTTACGTAGGCGATAGAAATTTACGTTCTATCTGAATTGTCTACAAGCTCGCCTTCAAAACAATCGTTACCACGGAATCAGCAGTTCCAGGAATTCCGGACTCGACATTATCTCGGACACGCGTTCGAAATCCTGGTAGATCGCGCGGTCACGAGACAGCCGCTCGACGCCGCTCGAGCCGAGCAGGCTTACGACTTTCCGGATCGCGTTTCCCGGCTGGAGCGGCTGGCGGTACTTCAGTCCCTGATACGCGCAGAGCAGCTCGATAGAAACTATGTCTCGGACGTTTCCGAGAACCTCGCGCATCTTTCTCGCGCTGATAGTGCCCATGCTGACGTGATCCTCCGTGCCCGCGCAGGTAGGAATGGAATCCACGCTCGCAGGGTGGCAGAGGATCTTGTTTTCGGACGCGAGCGCCGCGGCGGTGTACTGCGCGATCATAAAGCCGCTGTTCAGGCCGCTCGATTCGATCAGAAACGGAGGAAGCCCGCGACTGTGGTTTTCATCCACGAGGTGCGCGATCCTTCGCTCGGAAATGTTGCCCGCCTCGGAAATCGCGATCGCGAGATAGTCAAGCCCGATCGCCAGCGGCTCGCCGTGGAAGTTGCCGCCGCCGATGATGGACCCGGAAAGCGCGTCCGGATTTCCTCGCAGGAATTTACGGTACTCGTCGTCGGAAGCCCCGCGGGGCGCTTCAGGCGGAAAGATCAGCGGATTGTCGGTCGCGGAGTTGATCTCGACCTGCACAACGTCCCGAACGTGTTCGAGCGCGCGGAACGAGCACGAAATCACCTGCGGAAAGCATCTGAAGCTGTAGTCGTCCTGCACGATCGGCGAGTCCGGCACGGCTTCGTTCAGTTGATCGAGTGCCGCGATCACGCTGGTCCGAACCTTGTTCGTCCGCGCGAATTCCGCGGCTTCGAGATTTTCGAGCGCGCGCAGGGTTTCGATCGCGCGCTTTCTTATCGGGCTGAGTTTCTGGTCGAAAAATTCGATCTGCTCCCGGGCAGGCTTACTCGAAAGAAGCGCGATGAATTCGTCGTCGAGAGCATTTTTCTTCGTACGCGGATACACGCCGACGACCTCGTTCTCGAGTTCGACGAGCTTTCCGCGAATGGCCTCGAAACTTTGCGGCGCGGAGCCTCCGGAAAGCTCGATCTGCCTCGAAGACTCCAGAAGATGCTCCCGCGCCTCGGCGAGATGAATCCTCGCACGGTAGACGTTCGCGGAATTCAGGTACAGGTCAACGATCTGCGAGCCTTCGATATACCGCTCGATGCTCCGCGCAACTTCGGGCTGGAAGCTCTGAGGGCGAACGAGGTGCAGACGTTCGTCGAAGGCGTCGCGAATGCCGCGGATGGCTTCGAGACTCATCGCGCCGGCGAGTTCCGCGGTTCGCATAAGCTGCTCCGCGTCGTGGAGCGACAGACATCCGATCGCGGCCATGAACTGGGTTCCGTTGTTGAGCGCAAGCCCTTCCTTCGCCGCGAGGGTAACTGGCGCGAACGTCCAGCCTTCGCGATTGGCGACCTCCCTGAACTCGCGCCCTGCCGGCATCGGCACGAACGCTTCCGAAGGCGGCTTCAACACCACCGGGAACGCGGACGCTTCGCCCGCTACGGTGCGAGAACCTGCGGGCACGGACTTCCTCGACTCCCGCGGATAGAACTTCCCCGAAGGATCGCATATCAGGACGAGTGAAAGGTGCGAAAGCGGCGCGAGGTCTCCGCTCGCTCCGACGGAACCCTTGCTCGGGACGTAAGGATATACGTCGTCGTTAAGCATGGTCACGAGGGATTCGATCACCTCGAGACGAATTCCGGAGTTGCCCTTGCAAAGCGTGTTCGCGCGGAGCAGCATCGCGGCCCGGACGACGTCCTCGTCGAAAGGTCTCCCCGTCCCCGCAGCGTGGCTGCGAAGAAGGTTCACCTGCAAATCCGCGGCATCCTCCGGCTCGATCGCGACGTCCCGCAGCTTACCGAATCCGGTCGTCAGCCCGTAGACCTTCTCTCTTCGTTCGAGCAGTGCCTCGACAACCATCCTGCACCTTCGGATTCGACTTTTCGCGCTGTCCGCGACTTTCACCCGCACGCGATTCCTCGCTACGCGGACAACGTCCTCGATCGACAACGACTCGCCGTCGATGCAGAGGAAATCCACGTCATTCGATTTTCGAACTATCTTCTTCATTTGATCGACCGTCCCCGCAAGATGCGCACGTTACGCAGATTAGAATTATTAGGTTCTCTGCATCATTGAAAATTCAAAATTTAAAAAACGAAAATCCAGGAGGCAAAATTGGCTCTACCCTGAATTTGTCGACACAACCGGAATCATTAACAGACACATAAAAAATAATTTATGTATTATTTTCAATAGTCAAATTTTGACTATAAATTTGTATTGATATTTAATCGCGTTAGCCTAAAATTGGCTCGATCCTTTCGTTTTTCAGCAATGATTCGTTTACTTGGAGGTGTAACCATGACTAATGAAACTTCGTTCCTGACGCCGAAGCAGCGGATCGAAAATATCGCGGATGGACTTCGAAAACTCGGATACTCCGATTCCTCTTATTTCATCGCAAGGCTGCTCTGCGTCACGTTGACAACCGTTGAAAACTGGCTCGCCAATACCAGGAATCCTAACGTGCGACATACCACAAGGATCGGACTCCTGACACGGCTGATAAATAAAGCAAACGATGGCGATACGCCAGCGAAAGAAACGCTTCGAAAAATGTCCGCGAAGGACGCGCCCGATATTCTTGCCCTCGGCTATCAGGGCTTCCTAGCGGTTACTGGACTTGGCTGGTCGATGTCGTTATTCGAAGAAGGGCGATCATTCTGAGGTTTCGCCAAATTCCAGGTGTGTGCTATAAGGACGCGTGTCAAAATAAGTTGACGTTTTCACATCACATCTTCACATCGCGCTCAATCGTCCCATGGCATCGAGATAATGGCTCGACGGAACTATGGCTACGACTGCGGTTTGACTCAATCGCGCAATGCGAACCTGACGTAAATCTGAGCGCGAAATCCGTAAACTTATTTTGACGCGCGTCCTGACTTTAGGCTCTACCCCGATTTTGTCGACGGAACCGAATGGACAAAATCCGGGTAGAGCTTTTTTATTGTCCCGGAACTATAATCAGGTGCGATGGTGATCCTGCAGCGGAACCACTTCGAGGGTTTCGTCGCGCATCGCGCGGATTCCGACCAGCGCGGCCTGCGCGGCTTTCATCGTCGAAAGCAGCGGAACGCCGTGGACGTAGGCCGCGCGGCGGATGCGCTTTTCGTCCTTCCTCGACTGCTTGCCTGCGGGAGTGTTGATCAGCAGCGAAATCTCGCCGTCCATGATGCGGTCGATGACGTTCCTCCGAAGGCCGCTCGTGATCTTCGGGATCTCCTCGACTTCGACCCCGCTGCGGCGGAGGACTTTGGCGGTGCCCGTTGTCGCGATGACGCGCATTCCGAGGTCCGCGATCCCACGGGCGATGTCGATAACCGCGCGCTTGTCGCGATCGCAGACGCTGATGAACGCGCTTCCCGACGTTGGAAGCGGCGTGCCCGCGCTCATATACGCCTTCGCGAGGGCGTTTCCGAAAGTCTTCGAAATCCCCATCACTTCGCCCGTAGAGCGCATTTCAGGCCCGAGCAGCACGTCAGTACCAGGCAGTTTCGCGAACGGAAACACCGGAGCCTTCACCGACACGTGTTTCGGCGTCGCGATCTTCGTCATTCCCTGCTCGCGAAGCGAAACGCCCATCATCACTTTCGTCGCGATCTTCGCAAGTGAAACGCCGATCGCCTTCGAAACGAACGGCACCGTCCGACTCGCGCGTGGATTCACCTCGAGCACGAAAACCTGCTCGTCCTTCACCGCGAACTGAATATTCATAAGGCCGCGGACGCTGAGCGCCTTCGCAAGACGGTGGGTCGCGTCCTCGATCGCTGAGATGATCTTTGCGGGAAGCGTCATCGGCGGAAGCACGCAGGTCGAATCCCCGGAATGGATTCCAGCCTCCTCGATGTGCTCCATAATTCCGCCGATGAGGACGTCGGTATCGTCGCACACGGCGTCGACGTCGACTTCGACCGCTTCCTCCAGGTACTTGTCGATCAGAATCGGCTCGCCTTCCCCGATGCGCACGGCGGCGGTGGCGTACTGTCTGAGCTGGTGCACGTCGTCAACGACCATCATCGCGCGGCCTCCGAGAACGAAGCTCGGACGGACGAGAACCGGATACCCGATCTTGTGGGCCTGATCGATCGCGCCTTCCACCGTGGTCGCGGTGCCTCCTTCCGGCGAACGCAGTCCGAGGGCTTTGATTATGTCGCCGAAGAGTTCGCGATTCTCCGCGAGGTGGATGCTGCTGACGCTCGTCCCGATGATCGGAATCCCGGCGTTATCGAGGCCGCGGGCGAGGTTGAGCGGCGTCTGCCCCCCGAACTGGACGATGCAGCCCTTCAGATTCCCCGCCGAACGATCCTTCTTCTCTGGCCTTCGATCGCAGATCAGCGCGAGCGCGTCGTCGATCTGCGATCTTTCGAGTCCGGTGAGTTCTTCGAGCAACGCGGACGTTCGACCATCGGAGAGCAGGTAGAACACCTTGCGATCCGGGAAGCTCCTCAGCGCGCGATGCTCAAAAACGCGGATCATCTTGCGTTCGTCGATAGTGAACGCGAGGCGTGAGGCTTTGAACTCGCGGACGAACGCTATAGCGAAACTCTCCGCGTCCGTCTGCTTTACGCGCCGCGAGAGTTCGTCGAGTTCCCTCTTGCTGAATAGTTCCGCCCAGCCGCCTTCGTCCGGAGCCGCGAGCTTCGCGTATGGTCGGTTCCTTCCGCTGACGCACTCCGCTACCGCGCGGACGTCCTCGAAAGTCAGCGGCTCGAAGAACAGATGATCGCTGGTGTCGTAGTCGGTAGAGACGGTTTCCGGGTTCGAGTTCACCATCACGCTTTCATAACCGAGTTCGCGGATGGCGAAGCTTCCGTGAACGCAGCAGTAGTCGAACTCGATCCCCTGGCCGATGCGATTCGGACCGCCTCCGATGATCATTATCTTCGGCTTGTCGCCAAGATCGGCTTCCGTCTCCTTTTCGTAGGACGAGTAGTAGTAAGGCGTGAACGCCTCGAACTCGCCCGCGCAGGTATCGACGAGCTTGAACGCGGGACGAATCCCGAAACCTTCGCGTAGCTCCACGATTTCCTTCTGCGTCGTTTCGAAAAGCCACGCGAGCTGACGATCGCTGAACCCCTGGCGCTTGGATTCGAAAAGCAGCTCTGGAGTCAGTTTCGAGATATCGCCTTCGAGCGCGCTCAGTTTCTTCTCGTGATCGATGATTTCCTTGATGTGTCTTATGAACCACGGATCGATTTCCGTGAGATTCCGGATTTCTTCGAAGTCGAATCCCGCGAGGAACGCCTGGCGAATAAAGAAAAGCCGCGTAGCGCCGGGCACGCGAAGTTTCCGTCGGATCTCCTCCAAATCCGCCTCCTCCTCGTTGGCGCCGTCCGCGCCGAGGCCGTAGCGCTGGATTTCGAGGCTGCGGATGGCTTTCTGCAGCGACTCCTTGAACGTGCGCCCGATCGCCATCGTCTCGCCGACGCTTTTCATCTGCGTGGTGAGCGCCTCGTCGGCGCCGGGGAATTTTTCGAACGCGAACCGCGGGAACTTCGTTACGACGTAATCTATCGACGGCTCGAACACCGCTGGAGTCTTTCGCGTTATATCGTTCGCGATCTCGTCGAGGCGGTATCCGACCGCGAGTTTCGCCGCAATCTTCGCTATCGGGAATCCAGTCGCCTTGCTTGCGAGCGCGCTCGACCTCGATACCCGCGGGTTCATCTCGATTATCGTCATCCTGCCGTCCCGCGGATTCACCGCGAACTGGATGTTGCTTCCGCCCGTGTCGACTCCGATCGCGCGGATGCACCTTATCGCGGCGTCACGCATGAGCTGGTATTCCTTGTCGGTCAGCGTCTGCGCGGGAGCTACGGTGATCGAGTCTCCGGTGTGAACTCCCATCGGGTCGAGGTTCTCGATAGAGCAGATGATGACGACGTTATCCGCCTTGTCGCGCATCACCTCAAGCTCGTACTCCTTCCAGCCCGAAAGGTATTCCTCGACGAGCACCTCGTTCGTGGGCGAGAGTTTGATTCCTTCCTTGCAGATGTCCTCGAATTCGACCTTGTTGTACGCGATGCCGCCGCCGGTTCCGCCGAGGGTGTAGGACGGACGGATCACCGCGGGAAGTCCGACGAACTCGCGCGCCAATTCGACCTCCGCCTGATTGTGCGCAAGCGCGCTTTTCGGGACGTCGATCCCGACGCTGATCATCAGCTCCTTGAACATCTCGCGATTCTCCGCGCGCTCGATCGCCTCCTTGCTCGCGGCAAGCAGTTCGATGCCGAGGTCGTCGAGGACGCCTTCCCTCGCGAGCGCCATCGCGATGTTGAGCGCGGTCTGGCCGCCGAGGGTCGGGAGCAGCGCGTCGACCTTTTCCTTCTTCAGAATCTTTGCGACCATCCTCGGCGTCAGCGGCTCGATATACGTGCGATCGCTGAACCCTGGGTCGGTCATTATCGTCGCGGGATTCGAGTTCACGAGGACGATCTCGTAGCCTTCCTCGCGAAGCGCCTTGCACGCCTGTACGCCGGAATAATCGAATTCGCATGCCTGGCCGATGATTATTGGTCCCGACCCTATGAGGCAGATTCTCTTTATGTCGTCGCGCCTTGGCATACTTCGAGAATTGCTGGTCCGTGCATTGCAAAGTTCCGTTCGTCCATGGAAACGCCATACCGTACTTGTTTCAAAGCGCTCGTTAAAGCGAAAAGAAAATAGTGGTCAGGGAGCAGGGAGTAGGGAGTTCATTCCTAATTCCTCATTCCAACGACTCCGGCTTTTGTTCGTTAGATGTTGTATTAAGTCGTATGCCGTTTAGAATCCGTGTTCCGGATCGCCTTCCCAGGGCGAATATCAAGACACCAAAACCAGTCTCATCATGAAAAAGACAATTATCGTTTTTGGCGCATTCGCCGCGCTTTCCGCGGGATGCGTGTCCCAGCGCAGCGTCGTCGTCGGCTATGCAGAACCGCAGGAAATGACGGTTCTTGCCGGCGGCGAGGAAATCGTCCCGCAGCTTCCCGAGGTGGTGATCCAGGAACTCGACCAGTTCCTCGGGTTCTGGGAGGAGGCGCACAACGCCGCGGACAGGTATCGCGAGGACTCGGAGGCGTACAAGATCGGGTCGAAAGTAAGACAGCACTACGAAAGCATCATAAACGGAATGATCTACGGCGAGCCTCTGGAGCGCAGAGTTTGTTCGGCGGCGCTCGGATTTTTAAGGCCTGTGGAAAACAACGTCGAAGTCATCGATCCGCAGAAAGTGCCGGAGTCCGTCCGCTACCTCGAATATTACGGCATCGGCGACGACAACTACAAGGTCAGATCCGCCGCGCTATTCTCGCTCGGAAGGCTGAAACATCCGTCAACGAACCTCCGGCTCGTCGACGAGCTTATGATGGACAACCTCGGCGAGCAGCCGCCCGTGGTGCGCGCGATGGGAGTCTACGCGATGGGTAGGATTCTCGATCCGCGCGCGGACGAGAACGACGAGTATTTCTACCATGTGGTTTCCAGGCTTGCTGACACCCACGTTTTCGTCCGCGAGCAGGCGATCTACGCGCTGATCAACATCGACGACGAGCGGGCGACCGAACAGCTCGTCGCGTACACGCTGAGCGATTCGCAGCAATCGATCCGTCGCGCGACGGTTCTTGCGCTCGAACACTTCCGCGATCCGGATGCGGTTCCCGCGCTCGTTCGGATTCTGTCCGATGACGACGTGGACCTCGTGATGCTCGTCGCGAGGGTTCTGAGCGTATTCTCGGACGATCCCCGCGCCGAAGCCGCGCTGCGCGAACTCCTCGCCCACGAGACGGACGCGGTACGCGCGGTCGCTGCGAAGGAGATCGTGTTCTTCACCTCTCCCGGCGCGATCGCAAAAAACGTCCCGATTCTGATAAAACTGGTAAGAGACGAAGCGCAGAACGACGAAATCCGGCTCGAATCGCTGCTTACGATCAAAAGCCACGCGGACGCCAAACTCGTCGGTGTGGAACTCGTGCCATCGCTGATTCCGCTGCTCGACTACCGCGAGCCGGAAATTCGCGCCTCGGCGTACGAATCGCTCCGCGCGATAACGGGGAACAAGCAACTCCCGAGCGATCCGTATATGTGGGAAGAGTGGGCGCGCAACCAGGACCGCTTCGACATCGAGTTCCCGCTCGATTATCGCTGGCACCCAGTGCGCCGGAGGACCATCGATTTCCAGACCCCTCTGGAGCAGCAGACTCCCGCGGCTGGCAATCCCGCGGGCGCGAACCAGCCCCAGCCGGCGACGACTCCGAATCAGAGCGGGAACTGACCGCACGCCGCGGATAAGGAAAGAGGTAACTGTTCATGGAGTAGTTCGCGTTGGTAGTGGCGCCGTAAGGCGTTTCTTTGATCCACCACACCGCGAAAATATGCTCTCACGAGCACACTACTACAGAATCCCGCTATAGACTGCGATCTACCCCGTGAACAGT
>JANLHZ010000133.1 GCA_024653775.1 Planctomycetota bacterium
CAACAAAAAAGCAGCGCGGCGATTATAGCTGTTATAGTCATCCTTCTCGTTCTTTTGCGCGGCGGACTTCGCTTGAAACCTGGTACACGGATTCAAGCGAAGTCCGCCGCGCAAAGGAACGAGAAGGATGACTATAACAGCTATAATCGCCGCGCTGCTTTTTTGTTGTACGCCTGCGCTCGCGGAGGAGTACAGACTTCCATGGGACTGCGACGACAGCCACCGCTTGATCCAGGGCAACGGCGGCAGAGTTTCCCATTATAACGAGCGCAATTTTCACGCGTTCGACTTCATGATGCCTGAAGGAACGGCTGTCGTCGCGGCGAAGTCCGGAACCGTCGTTCGCGTCAAGGAAGATGAATCCGAGAACGTCGTCACTGGCGGGAAGAACAACTACATCACGATCGATCACGGAGATGGAACGTTCTCGCACTACCTGCACCTCCGCCACGACGGCGCGATCGCCCAGGTCGGCGACGTCGTCGCGCGCGGCGATCACATCGCTTACAGCGGCAACACCGGGAATTCTATGATGCCGCATCTGCATTTCCACGTGACGGGAGAGGATTTCAGCAGGACGATTCCTTCCGGATTCGAGGAGGTAGGCGAGCCGGGCGGCGTGCCGCAGCCGCTTAGGAGCTATAAAAGCGCAAACTATCCCGAGAGTCTTCGCGCTGCGCACGACGCGTTTCGCGAGCTCGTAAGCAGAATCGAACGCAGGCTTCGGTACGGACTGACGGCGTCTGCGGGCGATCTTCTCGTAGAGCTTGAAGCGGTTTCCCTCGCCGGGGTTCTTCGCGCGGAGCGGGGGCTTGTCTCGGCGCGCGAGTCGCTTTCGTCGACGATCCGCTCGCTCGAGTCGAAACTGCGAATAGGCGCGTGGAAGTACTTCCGCGATGCGGGCATCGTCGATCTGTTCGAAGATAATCCTCCGAGTTCGCGGGAGACTCGGCTCACCCGCTTTGAGCAGCGTCTGCTTGGGGACGCGCCGGAAGACGCGCGGCTCAGGTATCTGCTGTACACGTCTCCGCTGATCGGGGACGACGGAACTTACGCGCTCGCCTTGAACAGCCTCGAGGAGAGCGATTACGCGTTTTCTCGGGATAAGCTCATCGTGCTCGACAACGCGGTGAGCGCGCAGGAATCGGCAGACTACGCGCGCGCGCTGTCGCTTTACAGACACTACCTTTTCCTCGAGCCGGAATCCGCGTTCAAGGTGGAATTACAAGCCGACGTCGCGCGGATGCGGGAGATCGGCGAAGGCGACTGACACTGGAACCAGCGCTTCTTGGGTTCGCTCAAACCCGCAACTCTTTTTCGATTTGAGCAAGAAAATCGTCGACGCTCAGGACGCCCTGGTCGCCTTCGCCGTGTCTGCGGACGCTGACGGAACCAAGCTGCGCCTCCTTCTCGCCGACGACGAGCATATACGGCACCTTCTGCAGCTCGGCCTCGCGGATCTTTCGCTGGACCTTCTCGCCGCGCTCATCGACGGTAACGCGCACGCCGCGGTCGAGAAGTTTCTCCGCCACCTGCTGCGCGTAGTAGTTCACCTTGCTCACGATCGGGAGGATGGTCGCCTGCACAGGCGCGAGCCACACCGGGAATTCCCCGGCGTAATGCTCGATGAGAATGCCGAGGAAACGCTCGACGCTTCCGTACATCGCGCGGTGAATCATCACCGGAACGTGGGGTTTGTCGTCCGCGCCGATGTAGCTGACGTCGAGGCGATCCGGCCCTGGCATCGAGAAATCGAGCTGAACGGTTCCGCACTGCCACGATCTCCCGATGCTGTCGCGGATGTGGAAATCGATCTTCGGACCGTAGAACGCGCCGTCGCCGGGGTTCAGCTTGAAGTCGAGGCTTGCGGTCTTGAGCGCCACCGCGAGAGCGTTCTCCGCGCGCTCCCAAACCTCCGCGCTTCCGATACTCTTCTCGGGCTTTGTCGAGAGTTCGACGTGAATATCCTCGAAGCCGAAGCTCGAGTACAGTTTCTGGATCAGCTTGATCGCGCCGACGACCTCCGATTCGATCTGCTCCGGAGTGCAGAAAATGTGCGCGTCGTCCTGGGTGAAAGCCTGTACGCGCAGAAGCCCGTGACGGACGCCAGCGCGCTCCCTTCGGTGCACCATCCCGAACTCCGAAATGCGGATGGGCAGCTCGCTGTAACTGCGGCGTTTATCGCCGAAGACCTTCACGTGGCCTGGGCAGTTCATCGGCTTGACCGCCATTCTGCGATCGTCCTCTTCGCTCGCGTCCTTCGCGAGGGTGTAGCCGGTTTCCTCGTCGCGAACGACTGCCATCGCGTCGCCGTCCTTGATGGTCACAGCGGTGAGCCGTCGCGAGAAGAACATATTCTCGAGATAGTTATCCCAGTGTCCGGTGCGCTTCCATAGCTCCTCGCTAAGAACGAGCGGAGTCTTGACCTCGACGTAGCCAGCCTTCCGCTGGAGCCTTCGGCTGTAGTCGAGCAGCGCGTTATAGATCGTCGCGCCCTTCGGGTGGAAAAACGGCATCCCGGGCGCGTCGTCCTCGAAATGGAACAGATCGAGATCGACCCCCAGCCTGCGGTGGTCGCGCTTCTTCGCCTCCTCGAGCATATTGAAATAGTCGTCGCGGTCCTTCTTCGAGAAGAACGCCACGCCGCGGACGCGCTGCATCTTGTCGTTATCCTCGTCGCCCAGCCAGTACGATCCACTGACCTGTGTCACCTCGACGCAGCCTATCAGCGCGGTGGTTCGAACGTGCGGACCGCGGCAGAGATCGACGAAGTCGCCGGTTTCGTAAAGCGAGATTTCATTTGTGGCACGCGCATCCTGCGCGTGATTGTCCACGGACGGGACGTCCGTGCCACGTGCAGACGAGACGTCCGCACTCCCAGGCTCGTCGCCGTCCGCGCCGCCGAGTTTTTCAATCGCCTCGATCTTATATTTCTGTCCGCTAGCGCGCGCCCACGCGAGTGCCTGGTCGGCGCTGACGACTTTGCGAACGAACGGAAGGTCCGCTTTCACGATCTCCGCCATGCGATTGTTGATCGCGTCGAAGTCGTCCTGCGAAAGCGCCTTGTCGCTGACGATGTCATAATGGAATCCGTCCTCGCGCGCCGGGCCGAAACCGAGCCGGACGTTCGGGAACAGCTCGCAGACCGCCTTTGCGAGCACGTGCGCCGCCGAGTGCCGGAGCACTGCGAGCGCCTCCGGATCCTTCTTCGTGAGCACCACGAGCTGCGTGTCCTTCTCGATCCCGCTTCCGAAATCGGCGAACTTCCCGCCAAGCTTCACGCAGGCCGACGCCTTGTAAAGACCCTCGCCAATATCGCGGACGACGTCCTCGACCTTAACGCCGCGGGGGTATTCCTTCACGCTCCCGTCCTTGAGGGAGATTTTGACTTTATCGCTGCTCATTGTATTTCCTTTGGTATTCGCAAATATCGATCAGTCTCTCATACCAGATACCCGGCGCGTGCGTTCAATTCAAACGTGCAGGAAGTTTATCGCGCGAAAAACTCGTGGATCGTAGCGATAACGCGGTCGACCTGAGCGTCCGTCAGATACTGGTGGCAACCAACGTAGAATCCTGAGCGCAAGAGCCACGACGCAACGGGATATTCGTGCGCGATATCGCCGTAGAGGCTCTTGATTATCGGCTGGTTCATCAGCGGGAGGAGGTCGCGGGTCTCGATGCGGCGGTCCTCGAGGTAGTTGATCATATCCTGCTTTTCGCGGTCCTTCAAAACTATCGGGAACAGCATGAAAACGTGCTCGCGATCCTCCGGAACCGTCGGGAGCTGTATGTGATCGCTCAGATCCTCGAGCCCCGCGATGAAGCGATGCGCAATCTCCACCCGGCGCTTTTTAATGCTCCCGAAGTCCTCGAGCTGCGCGAGTCCGATGGCGGCTTCGAGCTCCGTCGCGCGGAAATTGTGCCCGGCGCTGATGAAACTGAACCTCCGCGCGGCGATTTCATGGAGCTTCGCGTTCGCGACGTTCTGATCGTCGTCTATGCGCAGATAGATCGGGTCGCGACCATGGTTCATGTAGCAGCGCATCCTTATCGCAAGGTCGTCGTCGTTCGTCGTCGCAAAGCCGCCGATGCCTGCGACGATGTAGTGCGCAACGTAGGTCGAGAAACAGCCGATGGCGCCGAGAGAGCCCACGCTTCTGCCTTTGTATCGCGCGAACATTGTCTCGCAACTATCCTCGATAACCTCGAGTCCGTGCTTATCTGCGATGGCGTTAACGTCGTCCATCGCCGCGGGAAGGCCGACGAGGTGCACTGGAATGATGGCGCGGGTGCGCTTCGTGATCCGCTTCTCGATCTGCGCGGGATCGACGTTGTACGTTTCCCGGTCGACGTCCGCGAAAGCCGCGCGCATCCTGCAGTGATAAACGACATTTGCAGTGGCGACGAACGTCGTCGCGGGCACGATAACCTCGTCGTCGTCGCTCCAGCCGCGCGCTTCCTTCAGAACGCCGAGCGCCATATGCAGCGCGCTTGTCCCGCTGCTGCAGAAAATCGCGTGTTTGCAATCGTGGATTTCCGCGAAAAGACTTTCGAATCTCTCCGTGATGGGACCATAGCTAAGCCGGCTTGCATCGAGCGCCCGATTAATATACGCCCGCTCCTTCTCGCCGATTACGATCTCGCCGACGGATATAAATCGATTACTTTGAGGCAATGATTCTTCAGTCGATGCCATTTAGTGTCCTTCGCTCCTTAAATATCAGGTTAATGACTTTCGGCCTACGATCAAGCGAATTCGGAATAATCGAGCGATGGACCTTGAACATTGCGAGACCTAGACATCTCCATCCCCGGTTTGTTTACGAATGATACGTCTAAGCAATCTATATGCGAAATCGGGCGGCACCGACATCGCAGCGATCGCAAGGATCGTAAGAACGCAAACGAGGGAAGGTTTCAGGTACGTTATTTCATCCCGATAAAGAGATAGAATTAAATAGGTTGCGCCCGCGCCAATCGCGATCTGGAGCAGAAATACAAAATATGGGTAGCCCACTCTCCAATAGAATTCACTGATGATTAATAGTATAACGTTCAGAACCAGAAATGAAATTGAAGTAGCAATGGCTGCGCCCATAATCCCGTATTCCGGAACCCACAGCGAGTCTAAAAGTATGTTAAGACTCGAAGCGATAAACAGCGAAATTGTCCACCAATAGTTTTTCTCCGCTTTCCAGATACCGCGGCATCCGAAAAGGCAAAACCCGTAGAACACGGAAAACCAGGCGATTACACCAACAATTCTATAAGATTCAAAGTACTCCTCGGGCGCGATTATACTGACGAGCAGCGGAGACAAAGTTGTCAGAATCACAACGCCTATAATTCCTAGTCCGACGTATGATCGGCCAACGATTCTATACATTTCCTTTCCCTCAGCGCTGTACATCGCATCGATGGAAACTGGCCCCCAGGCGGTCCGAAACGTTTCAACCGCGAGCGCGATCAGCACACCGAACTTCGCGCCAACTGCATATAGCCCCAGCTCGTCGGCATCACGAAAAGTAGTAATGAACCACCTGTCTGAAGTGCTCAGAACAAACATAGCAAAACCCGATGCAATTAGTGGAGCGCCGAACTTCATCAAGCGTCTGTACCAGCCTCTATTCCATCCTGTAAGACGCAAGTGCTTTCTTACAAGTATCCATCCGAAAGCCGTGGCGAAAACCGACGCGCACAAACTGCCGAGATAGACGCCGAAAATTCCCTGATCGAATACGAGGATTAATATAAGTGCGATTATTGCCGTTCCTACCGCCTGGATCAGCGTTATTCCCAAATAATGGAAGGGTTTATACAATAGCCTGAAAACCTGGGAACTCTGGTTGGTGGTCTGGACGAACCACGCCGCGGAAAACGCAACTGCAAAATATTCCCAGGATAATCCGCCGCCGAAGAAAAGTGAATTCAATAGCGGAGACAGAATCATCGCCATTGCAATGCATACGATTCCTGCGACAATCCGAATTTGAAGTACGCTCGATACAATCCTGGACTGTGCTTCGATACCGTGTTCTTTCTGCTGAAAGAAAAAATAGGTCTGGGTTGAGTCCATTCCGATCATCATTATCACCGAAAGAAACATCGAAATCACTGAGATCATTTCGATGATTCCGTAATCCGCTACGGTGAATACTCTCGTATAAATCGGTATCAGAAAAAAACTAACCGATCTTACAAGTACGCTGCCCACTCCGTATATGACGGTATCCTTCGCGAGAAGCTTCAATTTTGCGGCTAACGCAGACATCGGATCATCCGCTCCCGGAGTTCGAATTCAATTCCCTTCTGCCCCGTGCAATCAACCATGCAGATATCGCGCAGGAGTGTGATCAAAGGACGTAACCCCAGTCTACAATCAAGTGTCTGAATTTTTCGTTTACGTGTTCCAGGACTATCGAAGGCATCTCGTTTTCGAAATTCCGACTGCCACCCTTACGGAAATGCGAAGGCGGCATTTCACGGCGAAAACTCTTTCCCTCGACTTTCAGTTTATTCAAATTATTATTCTCGATCGCTTTAACAATATTATCTTCGGATACGAGATGACTTATTCCCCACATTGAAAACAGTCTTTTCATTTCCCGAAGAGCATCGTTCCAAAGATTTTCGTATTTCACGACGGGTATGCGCGCTTTCGAATAGTCGTTCGCGTGATTGAACCAGTCATACATTGCGGTAACCACGGGATAGAAATACTCGAAATAGAAACTTTCCATAGAATCGAATCTACAGGCCGGATCCACGTTCGACCTGAAATCTTCGGTCTGCGAATAGGGATAATATGAACAGATTACATCTCGAACGTCTCTCATAATGTAGACAGCGTGAGAAACGTCTTTTTTTCGAAACGCTTCGTTCCATATAGGTAAGTGCCAACCGCTGATTCCCGGAACGCCTTCGAGAGTATGATGGACATAAGGCATTCCCAGGCTTTCGGCAAGCAGATAGCTAAGCCAATTATTGCCGGTCTTTGGCAAACCAATAATCGCAATCTTGCCGTATTTATATTCCGTATTTCCATATTTTTTATAATGCCAGCCGCCGGGATATTGAAATAAGTCAAGGTTATACAGCCGATTCCTGTACAACCAACGAGCAAATCTATGCCGTGCTCTTTTTAATAAACTGGACATATCCGTTCGCGACATCTAGTGGCCTGAAAACGCGTACAACTTATAAATCGTCCGCTCGCCATAATCAATGGTCTTTAGAAGTACCAGACGCGAGCGAAGGTCATCCGGCAGCAATATGACGTCTTTTTCGAAGACGAGCAACATCGTAGATTCATCTCCGAACATCCGGTCTCTCACTTCCATAGGCCCGAACGTATACTCGATGATTCTGCCCGTGTAAAAAGGAACGATCGACCTGGAAGTCTCGTTCATTCTGAATCCGATCAGCGGATGTTCCAAGGCGCCTTCATTTACAAGGCTGTCTGTCAGTCTGCGCAGATTTTTCCGAGGTTCGTCGACGCGACCGCGCGCGACCGCGAAAGAAGTCGCGGCTATGGCGAGAGTCAGGGTCAGTAGAACACCGAATTTTTCGCTGCGCGTTCTCCAGAGGCGATGGGCGACAACGCAAAGCGATAGCGTCAGCGCTCCTGAGCCGAGAAGATGTACCATCGGGCCGATTTTAATTCCTTCGCGGAAGTCCGTCGGAACCCTTCCGCCGCCGGTCGGGTCGAGCAGCAGCACGGCTGAAACGACAACGGTCAGAATCGACGCGACCATCAGTAGTCCGAGAAGAACGCGCTCGGTTATTCGGTCGATTTTCGGTCGCACGCCTTCAGGCAAAGACGATGAAATCCATGCTCCAAGGACGCAGGACATCGAGGCGAGCAGCGGCACGGCGTACAAGTTTCTCTTCGCGGACGGTATGCTCAAAAGCAAAACGCCGATCGGCAGAACGAAAGACAGAAAACCGATCGCGCCGGCTTTCCACTCGGGAGGGAATCGCTTTACAAGTATCCAGCGATACGCCGCTGGAAGCAGCAAAAGCATATACAGACAAATGTCCGTCAGTCCGCGAAAGTAGTACCATATCGATTCAGCGTGAGCGCTGGTATCGCCCTCACGCTCGGGCGAAAAAAATCGGCCGAAGACGTTTCCGTCGAAATATTCCGAGAGTAGCTCAGAGCCGCCGCGCTGAAAAAGCAGGTAGGGCCATAATGCGCAAAGTCCAATAAGCGCCGCGATTCCGGGGAAATGCGCCCACGACCTGAATGGCGCGAAATTTCTTGTCGCCGCGATCCAGATAACGATCGGCCCGAAGATCAGCGCCACTCCAATCGGACCCTTGGTCAGAAACGCGAATCCTGCCGAGACATAGAGCAATAGGACCAGACCCGCGCGAGATCTATCGGACTCGCTGCCCTGAAGGATTCTAGCGAAGGCGTAGTAGCCGAGAAAGACAAAAAGCGCCAGCCAGGAATCCACCACGCACCGAAGCGTCATAAGAAAGAATCCCGGCGTCGTGGCGTGAATAAAAAGCGCGCATAGTCCCGCAACCGGATTTGCCAGCCTTCGCGTCAGATCGAAAATGAGGAGCAGCAGCGCGAACGCGGCTACGGAGCTTGTCAGCCGCGCTACGCCGTCGCTGACTCCGAAGAGTTCGTAGAGTCCGCACATCGCCCACCAGTACAGCGGGGGCTTTTCAAGGAACGGCTCTCCTCCGAGCGTCGGGACGACGAAATCGCCGCTTACGAACATTTCGCGGCCAATTTCGGCGACCCGCGGCTCGTCGGGCGCCCAGAGCGAATGATTGAATGTTCCGCCGAAGCACGCGACCGCGGAGAAAACGATCGCGGCGATCAGATGGGAAGTACATCTTGTTTCCGTGGAAATTTCAGACACCGTGAGCGCTCCGCCAATCCGCCAACTCTCCTACGCATTGTAGCACGAGGTCGTTAATTACTCATTTTCCTTTGAACATTGTCCTGCGATCCACTTTTAATGTTGAAGCGTTGACCTACCCTGAAAGGAACCCGATGAATTTTCTTCTCGACCACATCCCTTACTACCCACAGCCGTCGTTCGACCTTGGCGCGAAGCTCGGGATGGAGCCAGGAAAGCTGGTGATCTATTCATTCGGGTTTCTCGTGTGTCTCGCGGTGATCACCGGCGCAGCGGTCATTAAACGTCGGGCGCAGAAATACGGAATCGAGGGCGATCGCGCGATCGATTTCGTTGTATGGGTAGTGGTCAGCGGGTTTATCGTGGCTCACCTTTTTCATTGTTTTATTTATTATCCGCAGGATCTTTTCAAAGTCGATACCGAAGGAAACGAGTACTTCGACTGGTGGTTCGTTCTAAATCCATCGAGCGGACTTTCAAGCTTTGGCGGCTTCATCGGCGGAGTAATCGGCGCTCTGATTTTTCCGCTGAAAAATCCGTCGAAACTAAGAATCGAAAATATAGGGTTTCGGGCAAAGCTCGCGTCCGCGGGTGGAATAGCAAGTATGATACTCGTTCCGATTATCGATTTACTGCTGCTTGTTCCCGTGGTTCTTATAAATATCGGTCGCGGAATAAAAGATCGGTTCACTCATAAAGTCCCCCACCGCGTCAGATTGCTTTTTATGGACATCACCTTGTACGGCTTCACGTTCGGCTGGATATTCGGCAGGATGGGCTGCGCGACCGCCCACGACCATCCGGGAACGAAAACCGATTTCTTCCTCGCGCCGGGGAGTTGGCGGGACGCGGAAGGAATTCTTCACGGCTGGCCTATGTTCGACGAGGACGGCAAACAGATGATAGGCGTGGACAATTCTCCATTGATTTTCGACGGCGCGAGACACGACCTCGGCCTTTATGAGATGCTCATTTTTATTTTATTCGCAATTCTATTTTATTATCTGGGTAAGAAGCCGCGGTTCGTGGGATTCTATTTATTGCTGCTTCCGATACTATATGCGCCCGTGAGATTCGGATTCGAATTCCTGAGAATTGTAGACAAACGATATGAATTCCTTGGACTCGATTACACTCCCGCGCAGTGGATAAGTATTTTGCTGCTGTTCGGATGCGGAATACTATTTATTAAACTTAGAAAATCGAGTCCGGTGGTCGAATTCGGATCGTTCAGAGAATCGGTCGAAAAGAAAACCGAGGAGGTAAAAACTCCCGAAGTCAAAAATACCGACCCCGCTAAATTCTGATCGACGCGGTCGTTCGATTAATATTTTCTATCGAAACGATAGCCGTGGCCGCGTTTGCGGATCACCTCGATACGAGTGATTCGATCGCTGTCGCCAATTTCTTTCAGAAGCGTCGCCACCGGAACTTCATCGCCAAGCTGAAATCCCGCAGGAGCCGCGGGGGCTTCGCCTTCGCCGGCGGGGGCCTCGACTCTTAGTCTGTATCCGGGACCGACGATCCTACCGAAAATCGTGTCGTTCGAATCTCTTGCGGAAAGATCGCCGCGAGTAATTTCGACGTGGGTCGAGCTGCGAAGGTTGTCCGGATTCGCCTCGGTTTTCGGAGATCGCATCAACAGTCGTCCGCCGTTCGCGCCGGCTCTTCGCCACGAAAGCTCCAGCGGAATTCTCTGCGGATCCTCGTAACTTCCGTCGGGCGCCGGACTTCCGAACGTCACGACGTCCGGCTTCGGCGCGCTGCCAAGCTCGGAAAGAACGTTCACGCCGCCGCAGTCGAAAAACCTCGTGCGGTCGTAATAGTGCTTCTCTGCGCGGTCGAGGAAATTAGCGACAGTCACGGGCGCTTCGTCCTCGAACAGTTCGAAGAAAAGCGAGCCGCGTTCGGTATCGATCCGAACGATCGGAAGTTGAACGTCTGGCATGGCCACAGTGTACGGAATCGCGCCGACTTCAGCTTCGCCCGGAGTCGAGACGATCCTTGTCTGAACGATGCGCTCGCCTGAGGAGACGAGGCTTGCAAGACTCGTGCTCGCGCTCGGTCTGACGACTCGTCCGAACGCGATGTAGTTCCGTGCGAACTGAGCCGCGTTTCCGCCATGAAGAGTGATGACGAATTCCCGGCCTCCGTGGGCAAGAACCCTGCGGCTGACGAGAAGCAGCCCGATGTCGCTTGTCGAGCGCGGATGCTGTTTCAGTTCGTCTTCCTTCGCGTTCCCGTCGGGAACGTAAACGCCGGGCACGGGGATGTACGCGGTTTCAGAGCCTTCGATTTTACCCGCAAGATAATTCCAGCCCTCGCGTTTGTCGTACGCGGCGCTCGCAAACGAATCGATCCGCTGACCGGCAGGTATGTCCTTGAAATTGACGTCGTTCTCGAAATCCTTCCTGTCGACCGCGTTGCCTTTCTCGAACGGCTCTCCGAAAACCGCGCAGATGCTCGACTCGTACTCGAAAAAATACGTGCTTGCGAGTTTCGAGTCCTTCGCGTCGCATAGCTCCATAAAGTGACGGACCGCGTTTTTGCAATCCTCGTTTTCGAGGAAGAGTTCGAAGACGTATTCCTGCCGGTTGGTCCTGACGGAGACGATCGGCCTCGTTCCAGCCTCGACAATAGTCGCTGGAAGTCTATCGAGCGGTATCGGCTGGTTCGCGTGTGGAAGAGTGTGTGACTTAAGCCATTCGAGCCTGCTCTCTGCGTTTGCGAGCAATTCGGTCGATGACTTTTTGATTTCGTTCTCTTCGGCAAGTTTGCTGAGTTCGCCAAGAATCGCCACGGCTTCCTCGGTGCGTTTCACGGCGGCTTCCGTGTCGTCCGGCTCCTGCATACGAAGAAGCGCGTCGGCGAGACGGTACTTCGTGTATGGCAACGCGCTCGATTCCGGATTCTCGGAGATTATCTCGCGAAGCGTTTCGATGTAGATTTTCTCGAACTTCAGCCTGTCCAGATCGCGAGCGCCCTTTTCGTTAAGGGTTTGCTCCGCCTTGAGAGTGGCTGAAATCACGCTGCTTTCGAGGCTGTTGTCCTTCGACTGATACCACGCGACAAGAGCGATAATCGCAACGAGCACGGCAATCGATCCGATCTGAAGGGCCTTGCTGCCCGACGCCTTTTCGAGGGCGCGGTCGATCGTGCGTTCGAACGCGTCTCGTTCGATCCCGCGTCCGTCGTCCCTCTTCGTTTTCGGCGCGGCTGGAGCCTCGGTTTTACGCTGGAACGCGGAACCGGGACCTTCCTTCTTCTGTTCTTCCGGAACTTTCTTTTCGCTGTCGCTCATCATTATACCTTTAAACAATCACCTTTCGCTGATGGTGCTATCCCGCTGTTTCCACTCCTCGAAGCTGTCCTTGACAAGCTCCAGAATCTGCGGAGTCGGCGGATTCAGGAACAGATAAACCATTTTCTCGTCCTGATTGCTCGTTTTGCTTTTGAAGTTGTCCGCCACCTGAACCTCGAGGAAGTCGCGGTCCTTGACGAACGCAAGCGCGAGACCGACGTCCTCGCTTTCGGGCTTCGGCGCGTCGGTTTTCGTCCAGCCGTTCTTTTCGAGACCTTCGGTGTAGAAACTCTCGATCTCGCCCAGCGAGAGGGTGGTCAGGAGCGCGTAGCTCCCGACGCGAAGTCCGCCCACGGACTTGGGCGAGAAGTTCTGCCAGCTCTCGATTCTACGCGGATTCGCCATTATCGCGATCTCCGGGCGGGTCGGAACGTCCGCTGGAATGTGGATAAGGTAACTATCGCGCTCCTCCGGTTCTCCGGTCTGCTGGCTGACGCGGGACGTCACGAACCCGCCGATGAGAGAGCTTTTCTCGACGGCGCTTTCGTAGTCGTACGACCTCGGCCAGTACTCGATCGGGAGGTGCTCCTGCGCGCACCCCGCGAAAAACAAAACCCCCACGATTGTCATCAAATTTTTCACGTGAATCTCTCCGTTCGGAAAAGACTTTCTTAGGCGCCCCAAAAAGTTACAGGCAGTTTGCATAAACGAATTGTGAGATACAAGCGTAAACCGCGAATTTTGGGCGAAACCGATCGACCTCACCGATCTTCGAGCATTTCCAGCGCGAGTTCCGCCATCCTGAATTTCTGGATCTTGCCCGTGACTGTCATAGGGAACTCAGACACGATGAATATGTGCTTCGGGACTTTGTAATGCGCGATCCTTCCCCGTGCGAAATCCCGAAGTTCATCTTCGCCCGCGGATTCGCCTTCCGCGAGGGTCACGAACATGCAAACCTCCTCGCCCATCGTCTCGTCCGGAATGCCGAACACCGCGGCCTGGACCACTTTCGGGTTCTTGAAGTAGAAGTTCTCGATCTCCGCGGGATAAATGTTCTCGCCGCCGCGGATGATCATATCCTTCAGACGGCCGGTGATGCTGAGGTATCCGTTTTCGTCCATAGTGCCGAGGTCGCCCGAATGGAGCCAGCCGTCAGCGTCGACCTGGGCGCGAGTGGCTTCCTCGTCTTCGAAATAGCCCTTCATCACATGGTAGCCGCGGAAGCAGACCTCGCCCTTTGTCCCGACCGGAACAATTCTCCCGGACTCAGGATCGACGATCTTCGATTCCTGGTGCGGCAGGTTGACGCCGACCGAGTTCACCCGGCGCGAGAACGAATCGTCCGGGTGGGTCTGGTGCGTCGCGGGCGACGCCTCGGTCTGCCCGTACGCGATCAGAAGCTCGCGAATTCCGAGATCGCCGATGACTTTTCGCATCAGCAGAGGCGGGCATGGCGCGCCGGCCATAATCCCGGTGCGGAGGCTCGAAAGGTCGGTTTTTCGGGTTTTCTGGACTTCTAGCTCCGCGGAAAACATCGTCGGCACGCCGTGGAGGACGGTGCAGCGCTCGCGCTCGACCGCGTCCAGAACCGACGCGGCGTCGAAGTATTCCGACGGAATAACGATCGTCGCTCCGTGGGTGACGCAGCCAAGCGTCGAGATCACCATCCCGAAACAGTGATAGAACGGCACGGCGACGCAGAGGCGGTCGCGATGGGTCAGCCGCATTCCCTCGGCGACGAAAAATCCGTTGTTCAGGACGTTGTGATGGGTCAGAACGACTCCCTTCGGCGCGCCGGTGGTGCCGGAGGTGAACTGGATGTTCACTGGATCGTCGAATCCGACGTCAGTCGCGCGATCGAGGAGTTCCTCGTCGTAAACCTCCTCGGCCCGTGCGAGAACCTCGCTCAACTTCGTGAATCCGCGGGCCGGGCGGACCTCGCTCTGCCCCTCCTGAGTGAACGCAACCACGCGGCTAAGGTCCGGAAACTCGCGGCTCGCGAGGTTTCCGGGTTCCGCGACGGTAAGCTCGGGAACGAGATCGATCGTCATTTCCGCGTACTTCGACGTCCTGAACTCCGGTATCAGGAACAGCGTCTGCACGCGGGCTTTCTTCAGGGCGTGCGCAAGTTCGTCACGCCGATACGCTGGGTTTATATTGACGAGGACGGCGCCGACGCGGGCGGTCGCAAACTGGAGCAGCAGCCAGGTGACGTTGTTCGTCGACCAGATTCCGACGCGATCTCCAAGCTGTACGCCGATGGTCAGAAGCCCGCGGGCGAGGCGGTCGACGCGTTCGGCGAATTCGCGGTATGTGAGCCTTACGTTCTCGGGAATGGAAACTATCGCCTCGTCCTCCGGATACTTGTCCGCGATGAATCTGAAATATTCGTCGATCGTCGCGCCGATCAGCGGTTTTTCGGAGCCGACGTGGACGTAGGAGTTTGTGAGTTTCATCGTTTGCTCCATCATTTGCCGCTAAAACGCCGCTCCGAGAGACAGCCGTGACGGCTTCGCCACTTCTTTCTATCCTGTCCGTGAATTGACTTTTTGTCTTGGTTGCAATAAATTAAATTCATCTGACAAAATTTCGTGCCTCGATATGACCTCGGATTCGTCCATTGACCACTGAGAAAGAAAAAAAACCTTCCGTGCTGGCAAGCGCCCGTGGCGACGAACTTTTCGGCAAGATCGCCGTGGAGGAAGGGTACGTTTCGCAGAAGCAGCTCGAGTCGTGCTTCGAAATCCAATGCAACTCGACGTTCCCGCGCCATCTCGGGATGATCTTCCTCGAAAAAGGACTTATCAAGGAGGAAGACCTTCCTGTGCTCCTCGAAAAGCAGCAGAGCGCGCTCGAAAAGCAGCTTCGCGAGCAGGATCGGGAGGCTCAGCGCAAGGCGAGACAGAAACTGAGCAAGAGGAAAAAATCTCCCGACGAGCTTCTCGAATACGCCGAGGAGCTGCGCAAGAAGGCAAGCGGCGATCCGTGGATCGGGCAGATCATAGGCGGGTATCTGATAATCTCCCGCATAGGCTACGGCGGAATGGGCGTGGTGTACAAATGCCAGCGAATCGAGGACAGCGAGGTTTTCGCGTTCAAGATGCTTTCGCCGCAGTACTCGGAGAACCCCACCTACGTGCAGAGGTTTCTGCGCGAGGCGAAGCTCGCGAGCGCGATCCGCCACGAAAACGTCGTGTTCGTAACCGAAGTCAATCAGATCGACGGCGTTTATTACATGGTGATGGAACTCGTCGACGGACTCGCCCTCGATGAAATCATATACGAGGAAGGTCTGCTTCCTTTCGAAACTACACTCGATTACGTCATCCAGATGCTCGAAGGCATCGGCGAAGCTCATCGCAAAGGCATCATCCACCGCGACCTGAAGCCGGAAAACCTTCTCGTCACCAAGGACGGCATTCTGAAGGTTACGGACTTCGGGCTTGCGAAACTGAACACCGGGTTCTCGAATCTGACGGCGAGCGGGATGGTCGTCGGAAGCCCACGGTTCATGAGTCCGGAGCAGTGCGACGGAATCGACGTCGACGCACGCAGCGACATTTACAGCGCCGGGATCATCCTTTATTACCTGCTCACCGGGAAATACCCATTCGACGGCGAAACCCCGATGGAAATAATGCTCAAGCAGCAAAGCGAGATTCCGCCGTCGCCCAGGGACTACAACCTGAGCGTCCCGAAAAGCGTATGCCGGATCGTGTTCAAAATGCTAGAGAAGGACCGCACGGCAAGGTACGCAACCGTCGACCATGTGCTTCGGGACGTCGAAAAGATAAACGTCGATAACCTGGAAGACGAAAAAGACCAGTTCGACACGGGCGCACGCAAGAAACTCAAAACCGGCGAAGTCAGCGACGACATCATCCGCAAGGGACTTCAGAAGCAGCAGGAGATCAAGGAAACGCAGAACAAGGTCGTGCCGCTGGCGGAAGTGCTCGTTCGCGAAGGTCTGATCGACTACGACGAAATCGTCGATAGCGCTGAACTCCGCAAGTTCAAGCTAAGGTGTTACGAATGCAAGGAGGCGGTGAACCTCGATGAAATCATCGCGATGGACCGTATCCGCTGCCCGTCCTGCGAGAAACAGCTCCGCGTCTCCGGAGGCGTCCGGATGCTGAAGATCGGCGGAAGGGTCGCGCTCCGCGTTCTCGAAAAAGCTGCTGCGAGCGACGCGGTGCGCGCGCTGATCCGCCAGGTTCTGCTTTCCTTATCCGCCATCGGAGGGCTTGACGTGGTCATCGACCTCGAAAAAGTCCCGAACGTCAATATGGACTTCGTCGGCGTGCTTATCGACTGCCACTCCCACATCCTCGGCTCCGGCGGAAGCCTCAGCGTCATCGTCAGTTCGAAAAAAGAGGCGAAAAAGCTCGATTCCTGCGGCCTCGGGCAGTTTGTGCGCATCTTTCAGTCTCAGAGCGATCTGCTGAACGCGATCTGATAAATGTTACGTTATTTTGGTGACTGACACGAATATAATGTAATCTTCCGCGTATCGGTTCGGTGATACACGTCGAATCGGAACGCCCAGGCACTTTCGAGGCGTCTGAGAAGTAATTCAGCGCAAAAAGGTGACTTCTGGAGAATAGGTAAGCGCCGGAGACGCGGCTTACCGAACGTCCAACAATAATATTACGTATATCAACTAATTGCACTTAAATAGCATTTAAATTGGATCTATAACTTAGAAATTCGATGCGAATTGCGAAAACATCATCTT
>JANLHZ010000156.1 GCA_024653775.1 Planctomycetota bacterium
GCGTTTCTTTGATCCACCACACCGCGAAAATATGCTCTCACGAGCACACTACGAACAGAATCCCGCTATAGACTGCGATCTACCCCGTGAACACTTACATTCAGGGAATGTGCTTCACCGAACATTTACCGCGCATTTCCCATTCTGTATTCTGCACTCTGCTTTCCTCACCGAAATGTTCGCAAACTCTCGAAAGCTCGATTTTTATATCGAATAGAAAATTTCCACGATTCGAAAAAGATGTTTTGTAAAGGATGTTTTAAGTGCTAAAGTTTGTAAATAACGGAACCGAAGAAATCTCTGCGCATTCAACCACTTCCGCAATCCTCAGTAATCCACATCCAAGGGGCAATTATGAGCACGGACATAGTCCTCACGTGCGACAGGTGCGAGGGTCCATTCCTGTTCACGACGGATATGCAGACCCTCTACAAACGAAACGGCTTTACGATACTCCCGAACCTGTGCAGGGAATGCAAGCCGAGAAGGTCGATCGTCAACGCGGAACTCGGTCGCAAAGAAGAGAAGCGCAAAACGCGGCTCCACAAAAAGAAGCACACCGTCGCGTGCGCCGGCTGCGGCGAAGTCGTGTGGCTGAAGGAGAGCCCGGTAAAAGGCGAATTCCATTTCTGCGATCGATGCAAAGTAAACGGTCGCGAAAAGAAGGCCCGCAAGACAGCCAGCTTCCGGATGAAGAAAATCGCGTGACGCGAAGCTCCGGGCGACGCTGATCGAAAATCGGAATCCAGATCGCGTTTTCCGTGCCTTTCGCGTGTTCCGTGGTTAAAAAGATTGTTCGCCCCCGCGTGCGTTAGCGCGCAGAGGTAATCGCCCCCGCTGCTTAACTAGATTCGAGGCCGCCATGATGCCAAAGGTTGCACTCTCTGCTTTCGTTCTGTTTTGTGTTACCGCGGTGGCGTCCGCCGATCCGCCTGCGGGGTTTGTGGAATCAATCGAAGCAGAGCGGCTGCGCGCGCACGTCGAATACCTCGCGTCGGACGAACTCGAAGGCCGGCTGACGGGCACCGAAGGCGCGAGACTCGCGGGAGAGTACATCGCGAAACAGTTCGAGGAAGCCGGGCTTGAACCCGCGGGCGACGACGGAACGTGGTATCAGAATTTCAGCGGCGTCGCGCAGATCGGGTTCGTTCGCGGGCAGAACGTCATCGGCGTGATACGCGGCTCTGACGAAAAGCTGAAGAACGAGTACGTCGTCATAGGCGCGCACCGCGACCACCTCGGACGCGGCGCTCCGTGGTCCTTCGATTTTCCGAACAACGACATTCATAACGGCGCCGACGACAACGCCAGCGGGACTTCTGCCCTTATCGAGATCGCGCGCGCGTTCGCTGGCCTCGAAACTCCCGTTAAGCGCACCGTGATCTTCATCGCGTTCGATGCGGAGGAACTCGGCGCAGAAATGGGAAGCAGCGCATACGTCGATGACCCGAAATTCCCGCTCGAGGATACGGTTTTCATGCTGAATATGGATATGGTTGGAAGGCTTCGTAACGGCTACATCGAAATCGTCGGCGCAAGCACTGGCACGGGGCTGCGAGAATTCACGGAGCAGGTTTTTGCAAACGACGACGTCGATCTGAACTTCCTCGAAAAGATGGTGATGAACAGCGATCACTACAGCTTCTACAAACATAGCGTCCCGGACCTCTATTTCTTCACTGGAACCCACGAGGACTACCACCGCGCCACCGACGACGTGCAGTACGTCAACTTCGAGGGAATGGAACTGATCGGGAGGCGCAGCGCGACGATCGCGTATCATTACGCCGAAACAGCCGAGCGGATGGAGTTCCACGGCGGGCTAGAGACGACCGCGCTCGGCGGGCTTGACCTGCTCGAAGGCGCGCAGCTCCTTTTCGGCGGCAGGCGTACGGAACCGGAAGTTAATGAAGATCGACCCGGAGATCGGCAAGGGCTGATTGAGAGACTTCGCAGGAGGCTGCGCGATCTTATCGGCGGGCGCGAATGATCGTGGGGAGCGGTTCGACAATCGACATCGCGCCGCTTGTACGAAAAAGCTCTTTGCGTTATAGTCCACAATTCGTTTTTCCACGCCTTGCGGGCGACGATTATGAATTTCAGGATAATCGCGATTGTAGTGACAGTCTTCCTCCTCTTCCACGCGAACTCGTGGGCAGAGGAGCGAAGAGAGTTTGTAAGCAGCCTCGGAAACGAAATGCTCGCGCGGTGCGATCTCGTGATTCACGGGAATCTCGATTCCAGCCGCAGGATCGGGAGCCAGATCACTTACACAATGATCGTAATCGAAACTCTTTTCGGTTCGTATCGCTCGGAGCGGCTGACGTTCGTCAGCACCGAGGAAGGCCTCGTTTCGAAGGACGACGGCAAAGTCATCGCGGCGTTTCGTTCGACGCGTTCGCGCAGCCTCGAGTTCATCGCGAAAACCGTTATACCAGACGACCTCGATGACGAAATGCTGCGCGTGTTCCGCGAATACGTGCGGATCGAGAGCATTGAACGCCGGGTGCTGAAAGTCGAGGCTCTCAAGGCGTTCATTTTCACGAACTTCGGGTCAGACTTCCCGTGGACCCGCGAAAACGCCGCCTACGAGTTCCAGGGACTCGCGCGGAGAAGCCCCGGCAGTTTTTCGAAGGACGAATTCCTGAGCGCGATCGCAGCCGCGAAAGCGATGCCGAGGTCGAAGGCGCGCACCTATCTTCTTGGCGGGGTTGACGAACTCCTCGCGTACAAGTTTCAGGACATTTTATGGGAGGACATCACCGGATCGGATGCCGGGAATCGCAGGACCGCGGCGATCGTGCTCATTTTCGCCCTCGAGAACTCCATTGGCAAATTCGAACGTCTCGATATCGCGCGGGTTAGACTCCTCCGCCAGACGGAAGAGAACGCGGAGATACGCGATTTGCTCGCCGACCTCGAACGACTCGCCGCCGAGCGGCTTCAGCGGAACTGATTCAATGCGACATTGTAAACACTGCTTGAAGCCGATTCACGAACAGGCGCGGATGTGCCCGCACTGCCAGCGGGACCAGATCGAGTCTAAGGCGCCTGCAAAACCGGAAACCAATATTTCGCGCGTAAAGGCGCGAGGGGCCACAGACTCTGCGAAAACAAGCGTTTCGACTCTGCTCGCAAGCTCGCTTTCGCTCCGCGCGTACCCGGACCTCATCCGACGCAACATTCTGCTCCCGTGGGCGTTTATTATTCCGCTGCTTCTTATCGTCACCGGAATCG
The DNA here is from genome assembly GCA_024653775.1 of Planctomycetota bacterium. Classification (GTDB taxonomy): domain Bacteria; phylum Planctomycetota; class UBA8742; order JACQVU01; family JANLHZ01; genus JANLHZ01. The sequence goes on from JANLHZ010000156.1 coordinate 3,238, forward strand.
CGGGGTGGTGGGCCTGGAGCTACGAGCGAACGCTTCGCCAGATCGGCGGACTTTTCGGGACCGAGCTTCCGGAACTGCGGTTCGAGGCCGGCGAAATTTTCGTCGCCCAGAAGGATTCCGCGCCCGTGGAAAGCCCCCCGAGCCAGGGACTTTCGGATCCGGGAAAGCAGCCCGCTCCGGTGACTACCGCGGACGAGGAGAGATTCCCGGAGCGATATCGCCAAGGCGACGCTGTACCCGCGAATGAAGCCGACGGCGTCGGAACCGCGAGCGAAGCGCAGGACGACGGAGGCGAGGATTACGATTCGATCGAAGACCGCCCGGATGTCGAACCTACGAGCCGCAGGTGGGAAACCAGCGTCGATACGTACCATGGGAAAGTCGTCGTCGTCGTCGATCTGAGGGAAAATCCAGAACCTCCTGCGGCAGAAGGGCTTGGATACATCCTGTTCTCGAAGGACGCGGTGCATCTGAACCTCGACGGCGATCAGAAGCCGCTGACGTTTACGGTCGATCAGGCTCTCGGCTACCTCGGCGCAGGCGATAGCGCTATCCTCAGCGCGGAGTCGTCGAAGGAATGGATCGATGCGAACTTTCCCCTCTGCATTCTCGTGTTCATGATTTTCTATGTCCTCTTCCGGCTCGCGATCTGTTTTTTCGTGATCTTTATCGCGTATATGCTTGCCGGTAAAGGCGCGCGTGGGTTCACGCTGACGACCTGCCTCGCGGCAAGCTACTGGGCGGTCGCGGCGTCGTTCCTTCTCGAAATTCCGGTGATGATCATCTGTGCGCTGATCCGGGAGATAAGCATTTCGCCCATGATCCAGACGGTTGTGCTTTTCTGGATCATCGTCAGCCTGTACAGACAGGGCGCGGAACGAAAGACCGGCAAACAGGGATTGCCTTCAGAGGGGCCGGGGCGTCAAGTTCGAAAATAATCTTCGGGAAGATGAAATTCAGAGTTTCCGAACCCCGTCATTCACAGGATGATGCCAAGCGATTCGATCCCGGAGTCCCATGCCTTCCTCTGTAGCGCCGAGCGCTTTTATAAGTTTTTTGTCTAACGTGACAATTTCGCTGCCAGTCGCATGCGCTGCTTTGAGAATATGGATATCCTTTTCTACGACCACCTTCTGATTTTGCTTGAATCGCGACATGTCAAGTGGGACGTCTGCGACTTCATCGAGTTCAACCACCTTTCTCTTGTCGGTCATCGCCGCTAGCCAAAGCAATGAAAAGTCGCTTCCATGTGTATTCCATTCATGCTTAATCACTTTGTTCATCGCGACTTTGTGGCAGATTTGGAGAACGGATTCAAGGAACGTTCGGCATGAACTCGATTCCGGATGATCGTTTTCCCCTGCGGCTCTGGCGACACATGCGTCGATAACCAGCACTCTTGAAACTTTCGCCTTCTTCTTCATTTTCGAGACCTGCTGATTTCGACTGCATCTAGATAATCCTTAGCGGACCCGAGTGCCGTCTCATCGAAATCCTCAGGCCAGTCGCCGAATGCGCCATTTTCATCGAGTTCCGCGCTAGTTACCGTCGTCATTCCATTTTCGTCGCGATTGAACCAGTGAAGAATCACGTCGTCCTTATCGATGTAATTCTTCGCAACAAGAGTCTGCACCTCGCGGAGCAGTAATGCGCTATGAGTTTCGATAACAAGCCTCACTCCGCGTTTTGCGCAATCGCAGATTAGTTTTGCGAGTCCTCTCTGAGCCTTCGGATGTAAATGAATCTCCGGCTGTTCGATATAAACAAGTCGATCGGGAAACAGTCCGTCACCCGCCTGCAAGAACGCCACAAGCACCGGAAGCACCTGCGAAACACCAAATCCAACGTCGGCGATACTGACTGTATCTTTGCTTCCACCGCGTTTGCTTTTTGATAGCCTGCCTACTTGCAACTCGATCGCGGTATCGTCAATCGCCTGAGCCTCAACCTTCCAGGAAAGCCCAAGTTCTGCCAGCGCTTCCCCAAGCCGCGCTAGTTTTTCGTCCTTCTCCGCCTGCCACTTAAAGACGAGCCCGGCGGCATAATCGTCGAACGTGCCCGGAAAAAACAGTCCCGTCGCCATTCTTGGATAAGTTCGCTTTGGGTTGCCTCGAAGTCCTGGTAAATGATTCGTTGATTGTATTGCTAAATGGAAATTCTGGAACACTGGCTGGATGGAACGACTTATCTGATCGTCGTCCGTCGTAATCGCCAGGAAGCAACGGTCTGGAATAGTTTTCCATCGTCGATTGGACACGTCTCGATAAAGAGGATGTTTACTTAGAACCTTTAAAACGTCTTCATTGCTCGTGTCTTTTCGCAGTTCAATCGTTTCATTTTTATTCACGAATACTTCTCGATGTACTTCGAAGCCTTTTCCCGGAACGGACTTATATGACACCTCAATTGATCCAACATTTTTGAGATCAATTCGAATCGAGAATTCATCGGTGGAATTTTTTGCACGATGTTTACATAGCAGTTGATCCGCGCGTGTGAAGCAAACGTTCTTTCCATCAAGAAGTAAGGCGCCGGGATCCGCGGGAGAATCCAGAGTTTGCTTCAGCAAAAGCAGCGGCTGAATGATGCTGGACTTACCGGAGCTGTTCGCTCCTGCAAGAATCGTCAACGGTCTGATGTCAATGTGCTGACGCTTACCTATAGATTTGAAGCCCTCGACTTCGATGCTCGTTATACGATGAGACATTAATTTCCTCCGCGGTTACTATAACATCCTGCGCGGGTTTCGGTCGAGTGTGCTTGCTATGATTTCGATGTCGAGCGGACAGATTTCGCCGAGAGTTCTTGCGACTTCGCGGAGGAAGTATATCTCGCTTTCGTAGTGACCGCAGTCTATGACGATCATTCCCGCGCGCCTCGCTGCGTCGAACTGATGGTACTTGACGTCGCCCGTGATGTAGACGTCGCAGCCAGCCTGTATCGCGCCTTCGACAAGATCGCCGCCGGAGCCGGTGCAGAGGCCGACCATCCGTACTTCGCGTTCAAGGTCTCCCGCGTAGGGAAGCGCTGTAAGCCCGAACGCGGCTTTCACCTTCTCCGCGATTTCCCGCGCCCGCACTGGCTCCGGAAGTTCGCCGACAAGCCCCACTCCGTACGCCTTCCCCGGATTCAGTAGCGGAAACAGATCGTACGCGACCTCCTCGTACGGATGGCTCGTTTTCATCGCCTTCAGGACGTCAGCAACCCGCGACTCTGAAACCAGAACCTCGAGCCTGAATTCCTCCGCGCTTTCGAGTTCACCTTTCTTACCGAGGAATGGATTCGACGCGTCCGAGCCGCGGAAAGTTCCCGTGCCCTCGGTGCGGAAACTGCAATCCGTGTACTCGCCGATTACGCCCGCGCCCGCCGCGCACATCGCCGCGCGAACGTTTTCGGCGTGGTCTTTCGGCACGAACACCGCGAGTTTTCGAAGCGCGTCCTCGCTCGATTTCGCCATAGGCCTCGCGCATGTCAGCCCAAGGAATTCAGCGAACTTCGCGCAAAGCCCACTGTCGGCGCCGTCGAGGTTCGTGTGCATCGCGAAGTGCGCGATTCCCTTCCGCGCAAGTTCCATTATGAGCCTTCCCTCGAAGGTTCCGGAGTTCACCGAACGCACCGCGCGGAAAAGCAGCGGATGGTGCGTCAGAATCAGCTCGCACCGGGTGGACTCCGCTTCCGCGAGAATTTCGAAATCGACGTCCAGCGCGACGAGAACCTTCGAAACCTCCGCGTCGAAATCGCCGACCGTGAGTCCGATCCCCTTGTCCCATTCCTCCGCGATTTTAGGCGGTGCGAATTCCTCGATGAACGAAACGATCTCTGAGAGTCTTATGGTCATGGTCGAATTGACTATCTGGAACTACGAATTACGAATGATCTGACTGCTATTCTGACTTCTGAAACCCGAAATCCGAAATCTAAAATCTCGATAACTTCGGCGCCCTAACGGGCGCGGGGATCGATAACCTTGGCGCCCTAACGGGCGCGGGGCTGAAATCTCAAATCGAAAGCCATTCCTTCGATAGACTTTCGGGACAGAGGAGTTTAGAATTATGAGCAGAGAAACATTCGAGATGACGAGACAGACTATGAGTTACGAACACCAGACCAAGACTTACGCAAACGAAAACTCCGGCGAAACGCAGGCGACCCACACGTTCATTGGCCCGCAGGAGCGTTCCGTCACGAAAAAAGCTCCGCCGCGGGCGGGAAGTCCGACCTCCTGGTTTTTCGCGCTGTCCTGGATGTTCGCGTTTTTCGTTCTCGGCTGTCTCGTCGAAACGAATTACGAGGTAATGGACCGGCTCTTCGGTAACATCCCGGATCCGCAGAAAATCGAGGGCGGCACGCTCACGAGCGACAGGCAGGTGCTCGCGGTCGCAGCGGCGGCGCCTAGCGTAGTCAGCATCAGCGCGAAGCACGTCAGCCGGAGCAGGATGACGGAAATCGAAGAGCTGATGTCCCGGTTTTTCGGCGGCTACGACACCCCGGCGCCCGCGAGGGAAGTGCAGCAGCTCGGTTCCGGCTTCATTTTCGACGACGAAGGCCACATCGTCACCAACTGGCACGTCGTCGAGGGCGCGGAACAAATCCAGATAACTTTCGCCAGCGGCGAGCAGTCGCCGGCAGTCGTGAAGGGCGCGGTGCGAACCGAAGACATCGCGGTGCTTTACTGCGAAAACGCCAAAAAGTACCCGAGCAGAGCCTGGGGCGATTCCGACAAGCTCGAAGTCGGCGAAATCGTCCTCGCCATCGGAAATCCGTTCGGATTCAGCCACAGCGCAACCTCGGGCATCATCAGCGCCAAGAAACGCCGGGGCATCGGAACCGATCCGGAAGCCGACTTCCTGCAGACCAGCGCCGCGATCAATCCCGGAAATTCCGGCGGGCCGCTGATCGATCTCGACGGGAACGTCATAGGCGTCAACGCCGCGATCTATTCCGAAACTGGCGGAAACTGGGGCATCGGGTTCGCCATCCCGTCGAACCGCGCGAAGGAGGTCGTCAGCCGCATCATCAGCGGCGAAGGCCAGCGGAACGTCCCGTACTTCGGAATCCAGTATTCGACGGAAGGCGTCACGTCGGAGACCGCATCGTTCTACGACCTGAAACAGACCGACGGCGTCGAAGTAACCGCAGTGGCGGCGGACGGTCCCGCCGCGTCGAACGGCGTCCGCAGAAGGGACATAATAGTGAAAGTCGACGACACTCCCGTCAACGCGAGCAATTTCGCAACGAAAATCGACGAGGTCGGCATCGGCAACAAATGTAAAATCACGTTGCTGAGACCCTCGCGCACTGGTCTCATCGAGGTTATTATCGATGGTCTAACCATAAGCTCGATTCTCGAACTGGAGTAAACTTGGAGAGCAGCTCGGACCCGAAACAAGCGCCCGCGGAAACCGTCAAGGAGAACACCGCGCTGTTTTCGAGGGTGGAATTCCTCGGGAACCTGTCGGAGCCGCTACGCGCGGAGGTCGAGTCGAAGTTTCGCGAACGAAGCTATCCGCCCGACACGCTGCTTCTGCGCGAAGGCGGTCTTAACGACCATTTCTGCATTTTGAAGGAAGGCGCCGTCGAGGTTCTCAAAAAGCAGAGCGAACACGAATTCCAGCTCGGGGTTCTCCACCCCGGCGAATGCTTCGGCGAGATCAGCGTCTTCGAGGACACGAATCCGTTCGCGACGATTCGCGCGCTGACGGAGGTGACGATTCTCGAGATAGCCACGAGTCAGCTCCGCGCGATCATGGAGATGAGCCAGGACTACGAACTTGAAATCTACCGCGCGCTTTTCAAGACGCTGACCCAGCGCCTGCGTTCGACTTCGCGACTGTCGCTGATGAACGAGGAGCTGATCAGCCTCTCGCTGAGCCAGAAGAAGGATCTGGAGGAAGCTCTGACGAGCGCGGAGGACCGCGAGAAGGCGCTTCAGGAGGCAAACCACAGGCTGCACGTACTCGGTCAAGAGCAAAACGAGTTCCTTGGGCACGTCGTCCACGATCTCCGGAATCCGCTGTCCATAATCGAGAACTACCTTTCGCTGATGGAAGAGGAACTCGAAGGCGTGCAGTGGCACAAGGTCAAGCCGATGGCGGACGCGATGCACCGTCAGATTTCGTCGATGCTCCAGCTTATCGGAGATCTGCTCGACCTCGCGAAAATCGACGCCGCGGTAGTGCATCTGAACTTCGACCGGGTGAACCTGGTTTCGTTCCTCCGGGACAACGCGAACACCTGGCGCAAACTCGCGGAACGAAGCGGAATCAAACTCGTGTGCCTGGTCCAGGGCGATCTACCGGACGTTCTCGCGGACGAGCAGAAACTTCAGGAAATCCTTCAGAACCTCCTGTCGAACGCGCTCAAGTTCACCAAGGCGGAAGGCACGATCACCATCGACGCGAAACAGCGGACCGAGGACGAAGTCATCGTCACCATCTCCGACACCGGCCTCGGGATCATGCAGGACGAAATAAGGAAGCTCTTCGAAAAGTTCGTCAAGCTCAGCACGAGACCAGTATCTGGAGAGAAACAGCACGGTCTCGGGCTTGCGATCGTAAAGAAACTCGTCCGACTCCACAGAGGCGAAGTCTGGGCGGAATCCACACTCGGCAAAGGGTCGTCGTTCCACTTCACCCTGCCAATATACCACGGCCAGAAAAGCCCGTGACGGGGTTGCTTAGGAGTCGCGACAGCACGCCGCCGAAGACGTGAAGCGCAGTCGCTCCAAGGCCATCTCCGCAGTTCGGACACGGATGACTATGCTTCCGCGCTATCTCCTGCTTCCGCGCGTGCAGAGAATCGCCCGCGCGAAAGTACGCGAGCTTCTTCGAAGCGAGCACGTTAAAGCTCTGCCGACAGCTTTTGCATCGGACTCGCTCGAATTCGCAGACGACCGCGTGTTCGAAGTCTTCGTCCCGCGGCGCGATTCCCGAGAGCACGATCTGATCGAGGAGTTGCAAGTCCGTCCAGCGCGCGAAGAACAGCACCGCGTTCTCAAGCCCCCACGGACAGAGATGCAGCGCGAATCTCATCTGCGGATTCACCGCGATTTCTCGCAGCGCGCCTTCGCAGCGAATCGAGCGGTCCCAGCGCTGCATTTCGCGAAAGTAATCCGCATTCCGCACCGCGGGCACGTACTCGAAGACCTCGTCCTCCGCGACGACAGTCGTCGCGGCTTCGGATTCCGGATTTATTGTCGTTGTCATTTTCGTCCTTTCTAAAATGATTCCTTCTCCCACTGGTCCGAAGACCGGCGGCGGTTATTCGGCTCCCGAGAAAACGAACTCGCGCTTCTTCGCGCGGATCACGAACTCGTCGAGGCCCTCCTCGATGTCCTCGAGCAAGTCCCGCGCGTCCTCGATGCCGACGCTGAGGCGGATGAGGCCGTCGGCGAGGCCGGAAGCGATTCGCTCCTCCCGCGGAATCGCGGCGTGGGTCATCGACGCCGGGTGACAGATGAGACTCTTCACGCCGCCTAGGCTTTCCGCGAGCTTGAAGTACTTTCGCGTCGAGACGAAGCGCTTCGTCGTTTCGAGGTCGGTGTCGAGCTCGAGCGACAGCACGCCGCCGAATGCGCTCATTTGCCTGCGCGCGATATCGTGCCCCGGATGCGACGCGAGTCCGGGATAGTAGACCTTGTTGACCGCGCTGTGACCATCGAGACTCTCCGCGATCTTCTGGGCGTTCTGCGCGTGGCGCTCGACCCGAAGCGAAAGCGTCTTCAGACCGCGCAGCGTCAGCCAGCAGTCGAACGCGGACGCGGTCGCGCCCGTCGCGTTCTGAAGATACTTGATTGGCGCGAAGACCTCAGGATCCCGCGCAAGCACCGCGCCCTGGATAACGTCGCTGTGGCCGGAAAGGTACTTCGTGACGCTGTGCAGCACGAGGTCGGCGCCGAGCGCGAAAGGCTGCTGGAGCACCGGGCTGGCGAAGGTGTTGTCGACGACGGTGAGAATTCCGTGCGCGCGCGCAATCGCCGAGATCTTCTCGATGTCGAAAATCAGCAGCTTCGGATTTGTCGGCGTCTCTATCCAGATGATTTTCGTCTCCGGCCTGATCGCGCGGATGAGCGCGTCCTCGTCCGACAGATCGACGCGCGTTACGTGATAACCCTTCGGTTTGTAGACGTTGAAAAGCAGTCGGAACGTCCCGCCGTAGACGTCGGTGGGTGTGATGACGTGATCGCCGGGATTAAGATGCGCCTGGAAAATCGCGTTCTCCGCCGCGATGCCCGACGCGAAAACCGCGCCGTACTCCACGCCCTCGAGATTCGCGAGCACGCGCTCGAGAGTCTGCCGCGTTGGGTTCGACGTCCGGCTGTAGTCGAAACCCTTGTTGACGCCGGGCGCCTCCTGCTCGAAAGTGCTCGTCTGGTAGATCGGCGATGCGATCGCTCCGGTGGTGGGGTCTGAATCCTGCGCGAAATGGATGGCTCTTGTATCGAAATGCATTATGTTCTCCTAATTTAATAGTTGTCAGTAGTCGGTAGTCAGTTGTCGGAAAAATACTGGGACCGCGGACGTCCTCGTCCGCGCCCGCGTCCGAAGGACGCGAAGAAATCAAGGATTCCCTCTCCTCACGGGAGAGGGCTGCGCATTTCCATACGCACGGACCTTCTCTGGCCAAAGATAATCATTTTCACCTCCGGTAAATTTGCTTCGTGTAAATTGTCTTTATTCGACTATGCGATAAATCCTTGCCTCGATGATTCCATCGATGCTTTTCAGTTTCGTTTCGATCTTTTCCGCCGCCGCGTCATCGAGCGTAGGCGTGATCGCGGCGATTTGAGTTCCGCCGTCCTTGATAACCCTCGAAGGCTTCACGTCGAAGCTGGCGAACGATTCGATGACTTCGTACGCCGTAGTCTTCTCAGGGTCGATAGCGACGCGCAGGAATCGCTTCCACGCTCCCGCCGGAAGTTCCGACGGTACGTTCTGCGTGCGCCCGTCACGACTCGACTTCCGCGCCACTTCGTTTGCGAGCGCGAGAAGGTCATCGACGATCGCGCTCGCGGTCGGCACGCCACCCGCGCCTGGACCCGCGAGAAAGAGGTCGGAGATAGTGTCTCCTTCGAGGCGGATTCCGTTCTGCTCACTTACAACGCTCGCAAGCGGATGCTGCGCGCACACCGCCGATGGAGCGACGAACGCAAGCTGCTCGTCTTCCGCGAGTTGCGCGAACGCCACCGGCTTAAGCGCGAGCCCAAGCTCCTTCGCAAGCCGGACGTCGTCAAGTGAAACGCGGTCGATTCCTTCGACGCGGATCGCGGATTCCCGGAGGCTCCCCGCGCCAAGCCCGCGCCAGAGTACACAGAGCTTCTGCGCCGCGTCGCGTCCGCTGAGATCGAACGCAGGGTCCGCTTCCGCGAACCCGAGATCCTGCGCCTCCTTGAGCGCCGCTTCGAGGGAAAGTCCCTGCGAAACCCGCGTCAGAATGTAGTTCGAAGTGCCGTTGAGGATCGCGGTCAGCCTGCGGACCTTCGTAGTCTGAAGGCTAGTCGAAAGCAGGCGCAGCACTGGAATTCCCGCGGCGACGCTCGCCTCGTAGATCAGCGACGTCCCAGCCCGCGCGGCGAGAGCGTGAAGCTCGTCCGCGCGCTCCGCGAGAAGCGTCTTGTTCCCTGAAACCACCGGAATCCCCCGTTCGAGGCACGCGCGGATCAGACTCCCCGCCGGCTCGATCCCGCCAATCGCCTCGACGACGACGTCGTAGTCGCCAGAGAGGAATTCGTCGATATCCGCCGTCAGCACAGCGCCCCGCGGCACTTCCCGGCGCGTCTTGTACTGATCGCGGACCAGCACGCGGTCGATGACGAACACCACTTCGTGCCGCTCGCGGAGCGTTTCGCGCTGACTGCGGAGCAACTCCACGAGTCCCTGTCCTACGGCGCCGAGACCGAGAAGGCCGACGCGGATCACCCGCGGTTTCGAACGCGTGAAGGACGCGCCCGATTCGAGTTCTAAAAATTTTGCTTCTGAAAGTACCGTTGTCATTGTCTCCCCCTTTTATTGGTGACGTGTACGAATTTAATGTAATATTTTGCGGGATCAACCCAACAAGAATGGTCGCCGACAAAATATTACGAAAAATTCGTACACGTCACCAATTTTCGCAGTCATCGGAGTCGGAACGATTTGCAGCGCTGCGAGGGAGGAGACATGACTTCCGCGGGTGCAAAAAAAAACAGGCACCTTTGGAAGTCAAAGATGCCTGATAGTTACAAGCTCAGTTCACCTTATCTTTCCCAAAAAATCCGGGTAGGATTTAGCACCTTGCCTCCGCGTCGGCTTCTTTCGAAGTTCCCGCGTGGCAGGTTGCTGCAGCTTCATCGGGCCGATCCCTCGGCTGCTCTTGATAAGTTTTAAGTTTTAAAGATCAGTTACTCGTAATCGAGTCCGCAAAATAGATCACCTCCGGAAACTCGAAACAAGAAAAAATTAAAAATATTTTTGGTCACGACGTCGGTTGTTCCGCCCCGCCAGCTTCATCAGGCTGCCCGGTCTGCGCTGCCTCTGCCGCGGCGCGCTCTTCATCGGTCATCTCCTCGGGAGGAATGTAATCCTTCCACGGATTATCGTCCTCGTTCTTTTCCTTCACCGGAATCACCGGAAGCGGCGGCGTGAGGTCGATCTCCGGACCTTGATATGGTTGATCCTTTGCCTTCTCGGAATTCTCGTTGCTTCCGCCGTAGACGTACCAGTTCATGCCGTCCGCGATCTTCTCGACGAACGTCATCTTCGGTCTGTACGAACAAAGCTCGCGGGTCTCGCGCTCGCCTATGCTGCCCGAAGCGAGGATTCCCTGGAAGAACGTGTCGCGTTTACAAACGTCCTCGTCGATGAAGAGATGGGTCTTCTCAGGAATCAGCCGTCCGCGCTCGTTTCTATGCACGCACATCCTCGCGACCTTGTCGCCTGCCCTGAACATCTCATAGAGGTTCTGTTCCCTCGTAAGCCCGTTCTTCACGTAGAAGACGAACTCCGAGTCCTCCGGCAGCGGATCGAGGTCTATGCCCTTCAGCTTCCCGCCGCGACGGTCCGGCCTTCCCCGGCGCTCGCCTCCGCGTCGATCGCGACCGGAATCCTTTTTCGGAAACGATCCCCTGCGATCGTTACCCTTGCGCCTGCTTCCGGGGTGCTCCTGATCTTTGGACTTTCCGGCTTCCTGCGCGGCGCCTTGATTCTCATCGCGAGGCTTCTCCCGTCGCTCGCGATTCTCCCCTCGCCCAGGATTATCATGTCCGGAGTTCATCTGACGCGGCTGCTCCTTCGGTTTCCTTTCCTCGACCGGCTGCGATTCCGACCGCGGTTCCGCGGACTCCTGCGCCACGCCATCTCCCGCCTGCGCGTCTTTTTTTGCGCCGCCGCCGCGATTCCTTCTTCGATTTCTGTTCTTTGACATTAAACCATCCCGATGGTTATGAGGTCTTGCACGTCGATCAGACCTTCGAGTCTACCAGATTCGTTCGTCACGGGCAGCTCGTCGATCTTCTTTTCGCGCATCACCAGCAGCGCTTCCGCGGCGAGCGCGCCGAGCTTCACAGACTTCGGACTGCGCGTCATCACGTCGTCGATTCGCTTCTCGAGCGGCGCGGATTCCGCCATCAGCAGCCGGCGGATGTCGCCGTCGGTGAATATGCCGCGGAGCGCGCCGCCCGCGTCAACGATCACTATCGCGCCGCTTCTTCGCTTTGCGGCGCCGTGCGCGAGCAGCGCGTCTTTCACGCTCGATCCCGTCCGCACCGTCGGCACGTCCTCGCCTTTTCGCATCACTTCGTCGACCGTCAGAAAGCGTCTTCCTAGCGCGCCTCCAGGATGGTACAGCGCAAAGTCTTCGAGGTCGAAATCGCGGAGTTTCAGCACCGTCAGCGCGAGCGCGTCGCCTAGCGCGAGCAGCACCGTCGTCGATGCGCTGGGCGCCATTCCGAGCGGGCACGCCTCGTCGATCTTTCCCACGTCGAGCACAATGTCCGCGTGCTCGCCGAGCGGGCTTTCCGGACTTCCAGTCATCGCTATTATTCGCGCGCCGATCTTCTTGATCGGGGGAATCAGCCTCACGACTTCTTCGCTCGTCCCACTGTTCGAAAGCAGGATCACGATGTCGTCTTTGCGAATTCTGCCGAGATCGCCGTGAATCGCCTCCGCGGGGTGGATGAAAATGCTCGGCGTGCCCGTGCTCGCCATCGTCGCGGAAATCTTCTGCGCGATGATCCCCGCCTTTCCCATTCCGCTGACGATCGTCTGCCCCTTGCATCCGAGGATCGCGCGCACTGCGTCTTCGAACGACGCGTCCATGCGGTTCACGAGCTTCGCAAGCGCGTCCTTCTCGACTTCGATCACGTACTTTGCGTAACTTAGAATGTCGGTGTCGTTTTCCATCGGGATAGATTTTAACTGCGTGTCGCCACCGCCCGCAAGCCGCGCGCACACAACTTATATGGTCTATGACCACTGGGAAACTGTTCCCTGCTCCCTGTCCCCTAATCCCTAACCTAGTGCACCGGCGGAGGCGGCTCGCCCTCGATCATCGTGAGTTCGAAATCGCGGTACTTTTCCTCGAAGGAGCCGATGTCGCAATACCCGCCGACAAAGACATTGACCTCCATCTCGACTTTCTCGCCGCTGAGTTTGTGGATGCCCTTCATCTTGAGCTTGAAAAAACGCTCCGTCTTGTTCCAAAGATTGATTTTCACTCTATGTCTCCGTCGCAGGTGCCGGGTACTTGAATTATTGAAACAACGTATATCATTGATAATGGGAGTATCAACTATCAAAGTTTGAAGTGCCCGGCACCTTAGAATCCATAATTCCGAGAACATTTATGAAGCACATTCGCGCACTTTCGGTCTTGATAGCGTTCACACTAACGTCATGCACTTACCACGCCACAGGAACGATCCAGGTCGACAAAGACGCCGCGCGGGAAGTGCGCGAGGCGATCGACGACGTACTTCGCGCGTTCCCCCGCGCGAGAATGCGCGATCGGGAAGACGACGCGCTCACCTCGCAGGACGTCTACAGCGTCGGTCAGAGCGATCTCGAAGGCGCGGCGGGGAATGCAGCGACGTACCGCCCGGCGGCGTGGGGCGAAATCGCGTCGAAGGCGATGGTCAGCACCGCGCATCCGCTTGCGACTCAGGCGGGACTCGCGATACTCCGCGCGGGAGGTAACGCCATCGACGCCGCGGCTGCGGTGCAGTTCGCGCTGAATGTCGTCGAGCCGCAGTCCTCCGGCATAGGCGGCGGATCGTTTCTGCTCTACTACGACGCCGCGTCCGGAAAGGTACAGGCCTACGACGGCCGCGAAACCGCGACAAGCGGAATGGACCCGCGCTGCTTCCTCGATGAAGACGGAAAGCCGCTTCCGTATTATCCCACGCGGATCACCGGAGGTCGCGGCGTCGGCGTTCCGGGAACGCTCGCGCTGTTCGACGAAGTTCTCGCGCAGCACGGAACCATGGGTCTTGCCGACGTCCTCCAGCCTGCGATCATTCTCGCGGAGCGCGGACATCCGATTTCGAATCGCGTCGCGCTCGCGCTCGAAAGTCAGAAGGAGCGGCTTTCGAAATATCGCGAGGTAGTGCGCACGTTTTTCTATGACGAGCGCCATCCATTCGCGCCGGGGGAGATCGCGTTTCAGTGCGATCTCGCGAAAACGTTCCGCCTTCTCGCGGAGCGCGGCGCCGACGAGTTCTACGAAGGCCGGCTCGCGAGCATTATCGCGGATACCGTCCGGCGGGACCGCATCGCTCGCGGAACGATGACTCGCGACGATCTATCAGCGTACCGCGTGATCGAGCGCGAACCCGTCGAGTCCGATTACCGCGGGTACAGCGTCTACGGGATGCCGCCGCCGTCGACTGGAGGCGCGACTCTCGCGCTGATCCTCGAATATATCGAGCGCGTTGCAGGCGGAACTATCGACGCGTACGACCCGCAGGTCGCGCACGCGATCAGCGAATGCGAGGCGCTCGCGTTTTCCGACCGCGCGCTGCTTTCGGACGACGGTTTCTCGGACGTTCCGTGGCGAAGCCTGCTGGGCGAATCGCAGATCGAGCACCGGCTTTCGCTGATGAATCGCGAACGCGCGACGGGCGAAGCGATACCTGTGCCGACGCTCGCTGGGATCGATGAGGACGCGTTCCGACTTCCGGACGAAGCGGACGATCTCGCGCGAAGCTGCACGACCCATTTCGTGGTCGTCGACGCCGCGGGGAATATGGTTAGCTGCACGTCGAGCATCGAGTTCGAGTTCGGTTCCGGGATCATGGTTCCGGGCTATGGCTTCTTTCTGAACAACGAACTGACCGACTTCGACGCCGACCCAGGGACGGACGAAAAGCCGGCGCTGAATCGCGTGGACAGCGAAGAGCGCGAAATCCATCCGGGCGTGTTCTCGCGCAAACGCCCGCGCTCGAGCATGAGCCCGACGATCGTCCTGAAGGATGGAAAGCCTTTCCTCGTGGTCGGCTGCGCGGGCGGATCGAGAATCATCCCCGCGGTGGCGTTCGTGCTCGTGAACGTGATTTCAGGCGGGAAGTCGCTTCCGGAGGCGATCGCCGCGCCGCGGTACATGAATCGTCAGGGCCGGAGCGGTGCGACGGAGGTCGAGTTCCCGCTGAGCCTTGGTTTCGGAAGCAGTTTTGCGAGCGCCCTTAAAGATCTCGGCCACGACGAAGCGCTGCTCTCGCCTGCGCGATGGAAGGACGTTCTCGGCGGAGTTCACGGCGCGATGATCCTCCCGGACGGACGTCGCATCGGAACGGCGGACCCCCGTCGCGAAGGTCGCGCTCTCGGGCTTGATTGAATTCCACCCCCTTCTTCGCGGCAATTCGACGCGAATTTACACCGAGGATCGTTCCTGTTTCCGGTGGAAAATGAAATGCGATTCATTCGGTCTCTGGCGCTGAAAAACTGAGGGCGGTTTTTATCGCTGCGCCGAGTTCCGAATACGTATAAGGTTTATGAACGAAAGCGAAAGAGCCTGGCCCGGCGAATTTGCTCCTGGCGTCCTGCTCGTTATAGCCGCTCGAAAGTATCACTTTAACGCCGGGATCGAGCTTACGCAATTCGCGAAAGGTTTCTTCGCCGTCCATTCCGGGCATTGTCATATCGAGAAGGACGAGAGATATCGAGTCTCTGCGTTCGACGTAAATTCCGAGTGCGTCCCGACCGTTGTTTGCGACGACCACTTCAAGCCCGAGTTTTTCTGCCATCTGCGACGCAAGCCTTCTTACGCTTTCCTCATCGTCGACTATAAGGATCGTGCCGGAGCACTTCCAGTCGTCAGGTGGCGCCTCCAGGATTTCATGCTCTATCGTAGCGTTCTGGTTGGCGGACTCGGGAAAAAGTACCCGGAACGACGAACCGCTTCCCGGCGCGCTGACGATTCGAATCGCGCCGCGGTGCCCGCGAACAATGCCTGAGACCGCGGACATTCCAAGCCCGCGCCCTGCGAATTTCGTCGAGAAGAAAGGATCGAAAACGCGCGATCTGACTTCATCTTCCATGCCGCAGCCGGAGTCGGAGACCTCGATGAAGACGTAGATGCCTTCCGGGAGTTCATCGTCGGCGCCCACTTGCAGGGAATGCTCGCAGTTGCTCAGGTACGCGCGATCGCAATGAAGCGAATCGACGGTGAGGACTATCGTTCCGTCGGCATCGCCGATGGCTTCCGCGGCATTCGTTATAAGGTTCATCACGACCTGCCGAAGCTGGGTCGCGTCGCCTTCGATAAGGGGAAGCTCCTCGGCGAAACTGAATTCGATGCTGGCTTTTTTCGAGATCGAAACGCGCAGCAGGTGGGTCATTTCCTGCACGAGTGTTCGAAGATCGAGGCTTGTAACGACGAACTTTCCCTTGCCGGAATACGCGAGCATCTGCCTCGTCAGTTCAGACGCGCGGCGTGACGCCTTGACGATTTCGCGCACGCTTTCCGTAGCGGGAGACGAAGGCGGGAGGTCCATCAGCGCGAGGTCGGCGTTCCCGAGAATCGCGACGAGGAGGTTGTTGAAATCGTGCGCTATCCCGCCGGCGAGGATGCCGAGGCTTTCGAGTTTCTGCGAGTGCTGCACTTGCCTTTCAAGTTCGAGTCTCCGCTCTTCGGCGATGTGAAGTCTCGTCGTGTCGGTGATGAATCCTTCGAGCGCGATGAGATTTTCGTTTTCGTCGTAAACGCCCGAACCTTGTTCCCAGACGTGCTTGATCTCATCGGATTTCGTCCTGATCCGGTAATTGAGCTGAAACCTTCCGTTCTCTGAAAGCCCGCGCTGGATTTCGTTCCAGACGAGTTCCCTATCCTCCGGAACTATCACGTCTTCGCCGTAAGAAACTTTGCGCGAAACGAAGTCTTCCGCGGGATAGCCGGTGAGCGCGAAAGCTCCCTGGCTCGTGAACTCAAGGGTCCAGTCGCGATCGTTTGCGCACCTGTAAACCATCCCAGGGAGGTGGCTCATAAGGACCTCGGTCATCCGAAGCTGCTCGGCGAGGGCCGATTCGATCCTCTTGTTTTCGGTTATGTCCGAAACGAGCGCGAGGTTGTATTTCGGAACCCCATCTTCCTTCCATAGCGGTACCGAGGTGATGCTGACCCAGACAATCGAACCGTCCTTGCGAAAGTATCGCTTTTTGATGTTCGCTTCGGTTTCCGTGCCTCGGCCCATCTCCCGCAGAGAATTCGAAGTCAGTCCAATATCGCCTGGGACGGTGAATTCGCGGATGTCTCTTCCCGTGAGTTCCTCCACGGTGTAGCCGACGATCTCCGCATAGCGCTTATTGACACGCACGAGCTTTCCGGTGGCGAGTTCGACCTTGGTCACGCCGACGAAGGAATGCTGGAACAACGCTTCGAGTTGTTTATCGAGGTAGTGTTCGGGATTGTCCATCACGATACTATCCTGTTCGACAACTGGACGACTTCAATCCTGATCGCGAGACGACTTTGTCCCGCTACAAGTTTTACTCGAATCGCGAACCCACAAACAGCCTGTACGTAGAGTCCGACGGTGGATATTTTTCTGACGCCATCTCACATGCGCCAGTTCGTAATTGTTCACGGGGGTGGGACCGCGGACGTCCCGTCCGCAAAATCCATCAGGCGTCCTCGCCAGATGGATACGCATCACACGCGCGGTCGGGAATGTATGTATTCCATATTATATTCGTGCCGTCTACGAATTTAATGTAACATTACCACCGGACGCGCGGTGAACCACGTTCGTGGCAATTGCAAAACCCGCGTCCTTGCAATTCTTCATCGCAGAGCCGCGGAGAGCGCGGAGGTTCGCCCCCGCGAGCGTTAGCGAGCAGATGTTATCCAATTATGTCCTCGATTAAAAACTATCCCAAGTAAGCGAACAGGACATTTCGGAGCCGTCGAACGAGACGTTTGACGGCTTTTGCGGACGAGGACGTCCGCGGTCCCAGCGGCGAAATCGGACGCGAAAAAAAATCCGTAAACAAATGCGCTGTGCTATAGCTTCAACAAGTATTGTTGCAACAAGAAGAAGCGGAGACTGGAGGTTCGAGATCGCGCATAAGTTGGTAAGTCCGGATGGCGTTACGTATACGAATGCTGGTTCAACCTGTGCGGGCAACGATCTCGAACCACCCGGAGTCGTCAAGTTGCCGTCGAGTTTCTCCGGCGACGCGATGGCTTCGGGTCCACCGAGGGCGCCCTCGATCCTTTCTCGCTACAAGCGGGAAGGAAATAAGGCTGAGAACGAAAGGATCGGATGACAAAATAGCGGGCAACTGTTCACGAGGTAGTTCGCATTCGTAGTGGCGTGTAAGGCGTTTCTTCGATCCTCTACTATCTGGAAAATATGCTCTCACGAGCACACTACGAACGCGAACTACCCCGTGAACACGTCCGACGGCTCAAAACCCGATGAAAACGCTCTGACCGAAATCGCTTCCCCAGTGATAACTCGAAACTCTGCGCTCGTGCTCGATTGCGAGGTTGACTAGTTTCCACTCCTTGAGCATCGGCGCGCCGCGTTTTTCGAAGACGACTTTCATCACGGGTCTTGCGCCGTTTCCGTGATTCGTTGCGATTACGGGGCCTATGAATCTGTTGTCGAGTTCGAGCCAGGTTCCGATCGGATAGAGCGAAAGTATCGAAACCAGCGCTTCGACGACCTGGCGGTCCAGCTCACCTTTCGAAGCCATGTGGAGCACTGTCTCCATCGCGTCCGGAGGGAGCATCGCGGGTCTGTACGAGCGCTCGTGGGTCAGCGCGTCGTAGACGTCGCACACGCTGATGATCCGGCTGAACGGATGAAGCGTGTCTATCGTCGATCCGTTCGGGTAGCCCGAGCCGTCCGCTCTTTCGTGAATCTGGAATATCACCACGGGCGTAGTGCGCGGCACGTTTTTCAGATTCTTGATCAGCTCGACGCCCTTCTGAGGCGATTCCCTTACAAGCCTCCACTCCGCTTCGGTGAGCGGTCCGACCTTCTCCGTGATTCCGCGGTGCAGCTTCAGCTTCCCGAGGTTGGCGAAGATCGCGGCGCAGGCGATCTCGAGGACCTCCTCCGCGTTATACTTCAAAGCTGAGGCAACGTTTATAGCGAGCAGCGACACGTTCAGAGCATGCTCGACGTTGTAGTTGACGCTCCTTCTGAAATTGGCGAGCTGGGAGAAGAGATCGCGGTCCTTGACGAGCTGCACGAGCAGCCTCGCGAGGAGCGTCTGGATAAGTTCGGTGTCCCGCTTTTCCCCGGCGAGTATCGCGGCGAAGAGGTCGGACACGTGGTTGAAGCATTCCTCGTAAGCGGACTTGTAATCGTGCAGGACGCGCTCTTCCCGCTTCGAACCAGGCTCCGTCACTTTAACAAGCATCTCCAGCGGCTTTCCCTCGCCGGAGGGGAATTTTTCATCGCTGAGTTCCCTTGCCTTCTTCGCGTCCATCTTCTCTCCGGCGAGAAGAACGCGCGCGCCTCTTATCCGCGCGCTAAGGATCGCTTTTTCATTCACCGCGTCGATCACCTGCTGTTTGCGGTCCTCGAAGTCCTCGAGTTTCTTCTTCATCGCGCTCAGGAAAACTACCGCGTCTTCAATACCCAGCTTCGCCATCTTGCGGTGGACGTCCATCGTCACGAACTCACCCTCCTTCGCAACGAGAAGCCCCTGCTTCGAGTAGAGGTTCTGCGCGAGGCGATGGAACTTTCGCAGATATTTAAGTGGAAGTTTTTCGGTTTCGCTAGTTTTTTCGAGTTGAATAAGTTCCGCTAGTTTATCCCAGTCGTCGTCCACTTCGAAGATTACAACCTCCTCGATTCCGACGCGCTTCAGGACCTCGACGTGATTCAGATAAAACGGTTCGCCTGCGTCGAAGAGAAGATCGCCTTTAAGCGAAATAATCGGAAAACCGAGGGATTCGGTTTCCGGGATTATATTCGTGGGGATTTTTTTCATACTTCGACCTAACCCGGACGAGCCGGAACCAAAATTCTTCAGCGCAGAGTCGCGGAGCGCGCAGAGCCACGCAGAGAATCTTTCGATTCTCTTCGATTCTCATTCCGAATTCTTTGCGGCTTGGCGTCTTTGCGCGAGACATAAATTGAACCTTCTTCACCGGGTCCGTTCACAACAGACCTGGCCCCTGTAACGCGGAATGGAAATGTGGCCCGCGCAAAGGCGCCAAGTCGCAAAGGAATTGTTACACTGTACACAGGGATATCGCGAGCGCTCTGCGTAATCAGCCAATGAGAATTTCTATTCTCCGCGAGTCTCAGAGTCCTCCGCGTCTCCGCGCTGAGGAAGTAAAGAAAATCGTCTCGTTTTAAAGATGTTTTCATTTATCAGCGACCTCTACGAAGTTGCTTTTCTAAGCGTCCTGTTTACGCAGTCGACGATTTCTTCCGGCCCCACGGGTTTCTGGTAGATTCCGGAAACGAGAGGATTAGCCCGAAACTTGGTCTTCACCTCCTCGCTGACGAACCCGCTGACGATGATGATTTTCGTTTTGACGTGGGAGAGGGTGAGGGATTCGATCACCTCGTCGCCCTTCCAGCCTGGCATGACGAGATCGCAGACGACGAGGTCGAAATGGGAATCGCGGACTTTGCGGAATCCTTCGACCCCGTCGGCGGCGACGTCGGTCAGATAGCCCGCGTCTTCAAGCGCCCTCGAAAAAATCTCGCGGATGTTCGATTCGTCGTCCACGATGAGGATTCTGCCCTTGCCTTCCGTCGGTTCCTCCTCGAAGTCGTATCTGTCCACAGGAAGAAACCTGTCGAGCTTCTTCCGGATCGTGCTCACGTCGAAGGGTTTTATAATGTAGTCCGCGGCGCCGTTTTTGATACAGGTGACGATGGTTTCCTTTTTGACGACTGCGGTGAGCATCATCACCGGTATCTCGCGGGTTTCAGGGATTTTCTTCAGCTTCTGAAGGCACGCAATGCCGTCGATGCCCTTAAGCATTATGTCTAGGAACACGATCGAGGGCGCGCGGTCCTTCGCGAGTTGAATTCCATCCTCTGCGTTCTCGGCCTCTATCACGTCGCAGCCCTCGTAGTCGAGAATGGTCCTGAGCGCGTCAAGGATAGCCCTGGAGTCGTCCACGACAAGTACGAGTGGTCTTGAGTTAGCCTGCATAATTACAGTTTGTATTCGTCAGAAGTTTCACCTTTGATTCTCCGGCGATCTTCGCTTTTCGGAAAGAACTTTCGCAACTGTTTCCTGGAATTCGAGGGCGTCCACGGGTTTCGCGATAAACGGCACCCCGGAATTCGCGATGAACTTCCGCGTCCCTTCGAGTTCCGGTTTCGAAGAAATGAAAACTATCTTTTCAAGGTAACCCTGCTCGCTCGCGGCGAGAAACTTGTAGAACTGCTCGCCGTCCATTATCGAAAGGTCGAAATCGCAGACGATAAGTTCGTAGTCCTTTACCTCGATGAAGTCGATGGCGTCGAGGCCGCTAGGCACCACGTCCACTTCGAGATCGAACATCGCTTCGATAAACCCGGATTCCGCCTCCCTTCCGGACGGATCGTCGTCGATGAGAAGCGCGTATTTCTGCTCCGATGGTCCTTTCCGCGAGCCTGAGACCGCATTCGAAGCGCCTGGCGCGGTTTTGCGTCTTTTCGCCTCGGGCAGTTTCACCGTGAATCTTGTCCCGGCTCCGGGACTGCTCGAAATTTCGATCGTCCCGCCGTGCTCCTTCACTATCGTGTGACAGATCGAAAGTCCAAGTCCGGTTCCCTTCCCCGGCGGTTTAGTGGTGAAAAAAGGATCGAACGCCCGCGCTTTCTGGGATTCAGTCATTCCGCTGCCGTTATCTTCGATCTTTATCACGACGGTATTGTCGTTTTCGCTTGAGATCGAGAGTTTGATCTTTTTGTCTTCCGCAACGGTCTGGAGCGCGTCGCGCGCGTTCGAAATGAGGTTGTGAATCATCTGCTGAAGTCTTGCCTCGGAGCCGATGACGGTGCGGATTTTATTTTCGTACTCCCACGTAAGCGATATTCCCGCGCAACGCAGCTCGTATTCGAGAATCTCGATCAGCGGCGCGAACGCGGATTCGAGATGCAGAATCCTCGTCTCCTGCGCGTCCGTTCCAGCGAAGGAAAGCAGGTACTGGACAATCTTAGTGCAGCGTTTCGCTTCGGACAGGATTCGTTCCGCGTCCATTTTGGTGTCGGCGGTCGAGTTCGGATTTATAAGCAGAAGCTGCGCAAAACCGCTGATTCCCGTGAGTGGGTTGTTCAACTCGTGCGCTATGCCGGCGACGGTTTCGCCGAGCGCGGAAAGTCGCTCCGTCCGGCTGACCATTTCCTCGATCCTAAGATTTTCGGTCATGTCGCGAACGATTCCGACCCCGTACAGACGTCCGTCAAGTTTGAACGCCGAGATGGAAAGTTCGAGGGGAACCGTCGTCCCGTCCTTTTTAAGTCCTTCGACGTCGACCGTCATCCCGATGAGTGGCCCGTTACCTGTTTTAAGAAACTCCTTGAACCCGTTCCTGAATTTTTCGCGAAACTGCGGGGGGCAGAGGTGATCGTGGATCGACTTTCCTTCAAGCTCGCCTTCCCCGTACCCGAAAATTTCCATAGCCGCGGGGTTCCAGTAGTCTAGATTTCCCTCGTCGTCGATGGTGATAATTCCGTCCCGTGCGGAAAAGAGCATTTCCGCGAATTTCTCCGCGTTCTCGGCGGTTCCCGGCTCTCGCAATCCCGATTTCCTGACGCGCGTTTTTCGTGGAGAATTCATCTGCAACCGTTCATTCCGGATCTTGCCTCGATACTATCAAAGTAATGTCGCGTGTCGTCCGATATATTTCCCGGACATTAGAATTCCGCTCTTGTCTCCCGCCGTATCGTTTTATCAAAACGCATCCACCAACATTTTCGAAGTTTCTATGAAATCAGACGCGCCGTCAAGAGGCTGGCTTCGTACTATTTTGTTCGGAATCGCCAGACTGGATCCATCGCATACGCTCGTCCTCGTCGTGCTGACGCTGCTTTCCTTCGGACTCGTGATGATCTACTCGTCGAGCGCGATCACCACGGGCAGGAACGTCAGCGCGGAATTCCTTTACCTTCAGCGGCAGATAGTGTGGCTGATCATTGCGATCGGAGCGATGATCGGGATCAGCAGAGTTGACTACAGATTCTTCGAGAAATACAGCACCCACATATTCATCGGCACCGTAAGCCTTCTGCTTCTGACGCTCGTTCCTTTCGTCGGCACCGAGTACAACGGCGCGCGGCGCTGGCTTCGGTTCCTCGGTCTCGGATTCCAGCCGTCGGACCTCGCGAAGGTCTCCGCGGTGCTTCTTATGAGCGCTTTCGTCGTCAAGAAGCAGCAGGTGATCCGCGATCGCAGGCTAGGTACGATTCCCGCGATGGCGCTGCTCGCTTCGCTGACGATCCCGATTCTGATGGAGCCTGACCTCGGCACTACGCTTCTCATCATCGTGACGTCCCTCGTGATTCTCGTTCTCGGCGGAATCCGCATGAGGCACTTCCTCGGAATGCTCCTCTGCGGCGTGCCGGTGGTGATCGTCATCGCGTTCCTGAAGTTCGGGCACGTAAAGGACCGTCTAAGCGTCTGGCTGAACCCGGAGGCGGACATTCAAGGCAAAGGCCACCAGATTTATCAGAGTCTCGTCGCGCTCGGCTCGGGCGAAATCACGGGAGTCGGTCTCGGCGGATCGTTCTCGAAGCGCTTCTTTCTGCCAGAGGAAAGCACGGACTTCATTTTCGCGATAATCGGCGAGGAGTTCGGCTTCATCGGAACGACGCTCGTGCTCGCTCTGTTCGTTCTGTTCGCGATTACCGGAATCCGGATCGCGCTGCGTTCGCCGACGCTTTACGGAAGTTTTGTCGCGTTCGGGATCACTCTGATGATCACGCTACAGGCCCTGATGAACATCGCGGTCGTCACGGCGACGGTTCCGACCAAGGGGATTTCGCTTCCTTTCATTTCCGCGGGCGGCTCGTCGCTGACGTTCTTTCTGATCGGCGTCGGCGTGCTGATGAGCGTCGCGAGAAAAGGAACCGCCGCGATGGAGGCGAAGGTTCTTCGAGTGCCGGAGCTTGCAGAGGACCCGGACAGTCCGTTCGTGGACGACGCGCTGCTCCCCGTTTGCGCGTCCGCCGCTGACAAAGATGGCGAACAAGTTCCGCCTCCAGTGAACACCAGGCTCCGTCCGCTTCCGAAGGACGGCGTCATCCCTGCGTCCGTTGCGCTCTGCGAGGACGAACCTGGGACCGCGGACGTCACCGTCCGCAAAAAGGAACTTGGTGCGCTCCTGACCCAGCTCTGGACCCTTGAAAAAGCGTCAATCCCCACGTACGCGAAAAAAGCCGGCGGCGCGCTGAAGAAAGCCGGCAAAGCGCTCGCGCCCGCGATGAAATCCACCGCCGTCGCGATAGCGTCGGGAGCGAAGAAACTCGCGCCTCACGTGAAGACCTTCGCAGCTAAATCCTTCGGCGCGATCAAAGGACTTTTCCAGCGCCCGAAAATGTTCCCTTCTGAATCGGGACGACTATCGTGAACCACACGGACAAAAAAACTTCAACCACAGAGTACACGGCCACGCGAAGCCTGAACCAAATTCTTCAGCGCGGAGACGCGGAGAACGCAGAGGCTCGCGGAGAATATCTCCCTCTCCCCACGGGAGATGGCCGGTGTGAGGGCTTTATGACTTCGAGAAAATCTTTGCAGGAAACAAATAAGTTTTTGAAAGGCGCATACAAACATTTCACCCCTGACGGGGTTTTCGCGGAGTGGCACGGTCATCTTGACCGTGTAACATCGGCGGGACGCCGATGCCACCCTAAAAATCTGTGTGAATCGGTGTTAATCTGTGGACAAAAAAATGAATCTGCGAGCCGGAGACGGCTGAGCAGAGCGAAGCCAATTCCGCGTAATCTGCGGATAGTTTTTTGGCTCAGACTTCGCTTGTCTGCGATCTCTGCGGTTAATAAAATCTATGGTGAAAGATTGTGATGTCTAAATACTCAGTGGTTTACGCAGGCGGCGGATCTGGCGGCCATCTGATGCCCGGCATCGCGGTTTCCCGGAGCCTTCGCGAGCTGCTTCCGTACACGGGCGCATTGTTTTTGACGAGCAAACGCGACATCGAGAAAAAGATCCTAGACGCAGAAGGTATCGAGTACCGTTCGCTGAACGTCACGCCCATGTCGGGGGGGATTATCGGGAAAATGCGCACGCTGCTCCGCCTCCCCGCCGCGGTGCGTGAAAGCGCGCGGATTCTCGCGGAGGTCAGGGCGCGCGCGGTTGTCGCGCTAGGCGGATACGCCGGCGTCGCGCCTTCGCTCGCCGCGCGGGCGATGGGTATTCCGGTGATCGTCCTCGAGCAGAACACGGTCCCCGGAAAAGCGAACAGACTCGTTTCCCGCTTCGCGAGGTTCGTCTGCGGGCAGTTCAGCGAAGCCCGCGAGCATTTCCCCCGCGGCGTCAACTACGTCGTCACAGGGAATCCGGTGCGCAAATCTCTCGGGCGAATAACGCGCCGCGAAGGAATCGAAACGTTCGGGCTATCCCTCGAAAAACGCACGCTGCTTATCACCGGAGGCAGCCAGGGCGCGTCGGGGCTGAACGACCTCGTCACAGCGTCCATGCGCGTTCTCGAAAAGCGCGCCGACCGCGTGCAGGTGATTCATCAGTGCGGGAAGGCTGACTACGAGGATCTGACGCGATTCTACGGACTGAGCAGCGTTCAAAGTTACGTCAGCGCGTTCGTTCCGCAGATGGATAGCGCCTACGCCGCGGCGGACTTCGCGATATGCCGCGCGGGCGCGACGACCATCGCGGAACTCGAGGCGGTGGGTCTCCCCGCGATGCTCGTCCCGATTCCGCGCTCGAACGGAGATCACCAGATGAAGAACGCGATGAGCGTCCAGCGCTCCGCAGCCGGAATTTGCGTCCGGCAGAGCGAGTTCACGCACGCCGATCTGGCGAGAGCGCTCGAACTTACGCTTGCGGAAACTCCAGAAATCGCCAGGGAACGCGCGCAGATGGCGGAGTCGATGCGCGAACGGGCGAATCCGGACGCCAGCGCGCAGATCGCGGATATGATCTTCGAGGCGGTGGTCAGCGAGGAAAGCAGGCGCCTGACTCCATCTCCACTCGGGAGCACACCTCGTGTGACGGGCTGAGATGAGGCCTTCCAACTTTTGATTTTTAATTTTTGATTTTTGATTTTTGAAGTGCGCATCCAATAGTGGATAGTTGTTGCGCATTCGTTAAATCAAAAATCCTAATTCAAAAATCAAAAATCTACAGTGCCTGCAAGCAAAGAAATCAACTCGAGACGCATCTTCGTGGGCGTCGTAATGCTCGCGCTCGTGGTGTTCGCCCGCGCGGACCTCGTTACAAGCATGATCGGACTCGGCTTCGTCGTCTTCGGCGAATTCTGGCGCGTCTGGGGCTGCGGGCACCTCGAAAAGAACCAGGAAGTCACGAACACCGGGGCCTTCGCGTTCGTCCAGAATCCGCTTTACCTCGGGACGCTGCTAATAAGCGTCGGATGCTCCATCGCGGCGCAGAACGCCGTCGTGCTCGCGCTGTTCATCCTGCTTTACTTCGGCTACTACCTGCCCTACAAGATCAGGAACGAGAGCGATCGCCTGCGACGTCGTTTCGGCGAGGCGTACGAGGATTACTACAAAAGCGTGCCGAAACTGATCCCGACCATCTTCCCGTACAAGGGCAGGGGGACGAAGAGGTTTTCGTGGTCGCTGGTCTTTAAAAACTCGGAACTCGGCAGCGCTCTCGGCTCCATCGGACTGTGGATCATCTGCACCCGAATGTGGTGGCTCCCCGAACTCGGATTCGCGGACCTCGCGTCGAAGCTCGACATCGACCTCATTTTCCCGATGTACTTTGAAGAGATTTGGAAGATGCTTGGATAATGAGAAGCCGGTTAGCCTGCTAAAACTATGGTTCCATGCCTTCCAGAAGGAGTACCGGAATATCCGTGATCGATGACAGTCGTTTGTCATTCGTCAAAAATGCCTCACAACCGGAAACGATCGCTACCGCGACCTGGAGAGCATCCATCAATGAGATCGCGTATTTGACGCGCAGGAAAGCTGCTTCCTGCGCAGCTTCCGCTCCGATTTCGTGGAACTCCGTTGCGCTACCCCCAAGAATCAATTTTCTGTAACCATTTACCAGTTCCGTCAATCCTCGTCTAATTGGATGCGCGAGACATTCCGCAAGCGTAACCGGCGACGTCACAATTACTACCGCCTTATCCGAACGAATACGAAAAAAAGACAGTGTTCACAAGGCATCAGTTGAAGTCGACGGCGCCCTACTCTGAATTCCTTTTTGTATCAAGGATTTTAGGGTGTGAAACTTGTAGCGTCGCGCCGATTCTTTGCGTCTTCGCTCCCTGGCGTCTTTGCGCGAAACTCCGAAATGCCCGAAGCAGAGCGCGGACGCAAATTTT
>JANLHZ010000154.1 GCA_024653775.1 Planctomycetota bacterium
TGAGAAATCGATTCATTTTTGACACCATTCCCCATGGGGAATGGTGTCAAAGCAGGTCGAGGACAGAATGAATTTGCGCAAGACTCTGGACACTAACGAACTGCTTCAGGTCGACGCTTACATCTTTGAAGCATCGATAATTCTTCAATTCCACCTTGTTGATCATCCAGTCTTCCATAATTCCTCGCGGGCAAATTGTATCTGCAAGCAATACTCATATACAGAATATCGCCGTTGGGGTTTCAAAACAAGGAATTCGGTTCAGTCCCCGCCGAAGGACATTTCGTAGCTGACGCCCGGAGTGATGACGTCCACCGGAACGAAGCGTCCGAGTTTTTCGTCCATACGCCAGCTCCTTTCGAAGTGTATGCCGAGCCAGAGGCCGGGGATCATTTCGTACCCGGCGTCCGCGACGAGAAAGGTCGTGTCCGTGAACGTGAACGCTTCGCGGAGATCGCCGATCGCGCGTTGCACGAGGAATCCCTTCGCGCGGATGCCTTCGATCGCGGTGATCGACGCGTTGATCGTCATCTGCCCGAGCTCATCTTCGTCGAGGTGCAAATAACTTCCGCCGACCTCGATCACGTCCGCGATCTGTCCCTGAAGTTCGCCGAAAACGCCGCGGGTCTGATCCGTAGTCGATACCATGCTTCTCTTCGGCACACGGGTCGAAGTCTTCGGATACGAATACCTTTCGATTTCATAGAAGGTGTCGAAGTACATTCCGAGGTACTTCTCTTCGTATTCCCGACGCTCGAGCCGCGCGGTGAGATTCGTCTGCGCGAAGCTGAGGTTGAGTTCCGCGATCACTCCCGCGCTGCGTCCGGAATTGAAGCCGTGGATCATCGAATAGTCCGCGAATGGCGTGATCTGAAACCAGGCGTCCCACTCGCTCGGAATCAGAGGCAGGCCGACGTCAACGCCGTAGACGGTGACGGTGCGCTCCTGGATGCCGTCGAAATTGCCGTCGGGATCGAGCCGAGGCGTGGTCGACGGGCTTACCGGCGTGTTCTCGTCGAGAGGGGTCGTTATCAGCGATCCGTCTTGCGCCATCAGAAACTGCGGGGCGTTGCGATCCGTCACGTAGGTGCCGCCGAAGACGAGTTCCGAGATTATCGGGATTTCGAAAGTCCACAGCGGTCTTATAAACATCCTTCCGCCGATGACGTCCGTCGAAACCACGTCGTTAGTGAAACCTTCGACTCCAAAGGCGCCGAGGTCGATCTTGATCTCCGCGCCGATCTTCTGCGTATCCCAGTTGACGTCCGTGCGGAAGTGATTGACGATCGTGCCGTAGCCGAGGACGGTGTTGTCGAGAGTCCCGGCGCGCAGGTAGAAATCGTCCTTTTTCGTTCCCCAGGTTATGTAGCGGATCAAGTTGAAATAATCGGTCGTCTCGTCGTATTGGGTTGTCCTGACTTCGAGATTGTGGTCGATGTCCACCGCGAGGTTCAGTCCCAAGCCGAGTGGGCCGATATGGATGTCGGGCGACAGGTTGAACGTGTAGAACGTCTGCCTTCCGCTTTCCGGATCGTCGACGTGCTTAAACCCGAACCCCGCGGCGGCGGTGAACTTCTCGCCTGGAGCGCTCGACTCCGTCTCAGGCCCCGCAGCTTCAGCAAGCGCGACGTTCGTCATAAATAGAAAAATTGCAGCGGAGGCCGCGAGGGCCCTGATTTTAAATTCCTGTAACACGCACCACACTCCTTTAGAAATTGTAAGCTTCCGATCTCATCAACATGTAGAGCAGCATCGGCAGCAGATTAAGCACGAGTCCTCCGTAGAGCATCGCGAAATCCGGCCTGCGTCTGCCCATTTCGTCCACGAACGCAAAAACACCTGTAACAAACCCAGCGATGCACAGCCCGAACCAGATCATATCGAGGTTCAGCGTGGTCAACGCGAACAGCATCAGCGCCAGCAGCGACATATTCCCAAAAATGACCGTCAGCAGCGTCAGCGGCCGCGTTCTCTGCGTTTGCGACTGCCGCGCTTCGATTTCAGGATCTGCTGGAATCTGGTCCACACCGCCGGATTCCACGCAGGGAAGTTCCTCTCCCGGATTCATATCGATATGCTAGTGGAAGAACGATGAAAGGCAAAGGGAAATCCTGGTGATCAGGATTCCAAGGAACCGAATGTTGCCATATTCGACGTGTCTTTGTCAATATAGCAGTTATGAATTACGAATTACGAATTGGCGCGCGTGGATCGAGAATCCTCTCGAATTTTGCGCCGCGCGAAGCGAGGGATCTCCTGCGGGAGGGATATCGAACCGACGCCAGCGTCTCAGAGCAATAGAGAGGCGTACGCCCGTGCGGGACCGCGCATAGCGAGTTCCGCGGCGCCAAGAATATCGCCGTGGTCGAAGCCGAGCGCGGGAAGACTTCGAACGTCGTGCCACGCGGCGTGCCTGGCGTCGTCGCCGCCCTTCGGGGATTTAGTTCCTTCGTAGAACGCGTAGTAGACGTACGACGCCGTCGGGCCGCGCGGGTCACGACCGGGCGTGTCGAAATAGCCGAGGTAGTGGTACAGGCCATCGACGACGAGTCCCGTTTCTTCTTCAAGCTCCCTGCGCGCGCCTTGCTCGGGAGTTTCGCCCGGATCGAGGAACCCTCCCGGAAGGCACCAGCGATCCTTGTACGGCGTGTACACCCTCTGGATCAGAAGCACCTCGCTTGCCTCCCTCCCGCGGCGGATCAGAACCGTGTCCACGGTGATGCGCAGCTCGGTGAAACAATATTTCGGGTCGATATACTCCATAGGGGTCAGGAGTTAGGGAGTAGGGGACAGAAGTTTCTAACAGATTTCTACTCGCCCCTCAATCCTCAATCCTCAATCCTCGATCCTCGCCCCTAATCGAGCGAAAGCATCTTCCGCGCTTCTTCGACGCTCGCTGGCTCCCTGCCTACGTCGCGGGTCATCTGGACCGCCTTCTCGACGAGTTCTGCGTTACCCTTCGCCATCGCTCCCGAAGGCAGGTAGAAGTTGTCCTCCAGGCCGACGCGGATGTTCCCGCCGAGGACGAGCGCGGTCGCAATCAGCCGCCACTGGATTTTCCCGATGCCGATGACTTCCCACGTCGAGCCTGCGGGAATCTGGTTTTTCTGGAGCTGCAGCGCCTCGACGCTCGTCGGGATGCCGCCCATCACGCCGAGAATGAAGCTGAACTGTATAGGCGTTTTCAGCGCGCCCATGTCGAGCAGCGGCCAGATCGAGTTGGTGTGCCCAGAGTCGAAGCACTCAAGCTCGGGCTTGACGCCCGCTTCGTTCATGGCGCCGAGCAGCTTCGAAATCTTGGTGAACGTGTTCGGGAAAACCATATCGAAAACGAACGTTTTCCTTTTCTCGGAATACTTCGCGTAGTTCATCGTGCCCATGTTGAGCGCCGCGATTTCGGGCTTCGTTTTGCGGATGTATTCCTCCTGCGGCGACGTGTCATCGGACATGGACCCCGTCGAAAAATTCAGGATGATCGGGCAGCGTTCGCGGACTTCGTTTCTGATCGCCTCGAAAACCTCGGTGCGGAACGTCGGCGAGCCGTCGTCCTCCCGCGCGTGGATATGGACTACCGTCGCTCCCGCGTCGTAGGCGCGTTTTGCCTCCTCCGCGATCTCGACCGGCGTGTACGGAATCGCGGGGCACTGATCGCGGTTCGCGAGCACCCCCGTCAGCGCGCAGGTGATAATGACTTTGTCGCTCATCGTTATCCTTCAGAAAAAGTTATTAGTGGTCAGACGTAACTGTTCACGGAGTGAAACGCGCTCGTACGTGACGCCGTAAGACGTTTCTCGAATACCGCGAACTGAAAATATATGCTCTTACAGGCGATTAGGAACGGAAACAGCCATTGTGGCCCAAAACACCCCGTGTACAGTAACGGTCAGATATCTAACCATAGATGGACCAGATGAACACGGATTTTTTGAGGGAGTTTAGGGAACGGTCACAGCTATCCAATCGATCTGGCTGTCGAGGCGAGCCTGGAATAGACCCTGCTGACGGGTTTCTACTTTCTTTTTCGGCTTCATAAATCGCAACGTTTTTGAAGGTGAAAAGCGATTCCTCGCAAAACAAAACCGTGCATAGCAAAGGCGAATCGCCTAGTCCATGCCATTGTTCGCAACTTTAGGCCGATTTCCAAAGTTTTTCCGGGGGATGAATTAGGAGGCGTACAAACCAGAATGCTCCAGGTAGAACGCCTGCGCGCAGAAGACGTTGAGGGGGGACGCCTGAATGCAGCCGAGACGGCCCCGCTACTACGCATGGATTACAGCCAGGTCTCGAGCATCTTCGGGTCGGTTATAAGAATCCGTTTGTTGACGATATCGATGCTCCCTTCCTTCTTGAAGGTCGAAAGGAACTTCGAAACCGTTTCGCGGTTGGTCCCGACCATATCCGCAAGCTCCTGATGCGTTATCGGGAATTCGACGTTGACTCCTTGATCGCCATCATATCGAGATAATGGCTTCCCGAACTGATCGGCTAGTTTTTGAATTTCAGTAATGATTCTCGACGGAATATTCATAAATGTGAGCGCTTCGATCTGTTCGTCCGCTTTTCGAAGCCTTTCCGCGAGCATCGTCAAAATGTAAAGCGCGATACTGTGGTGTTCCTCCAGAATGCTAGAGAACGATTCCTTGGTTATCACGAAGGTGTGGGATTCCGTCAAGCAGACCGCGGTCGCCGTCCGCTTCTCGGCGCTGATGATCGCCATTTCGCCGAAGCAGTCGCCGTTTTCGAGGATCGCGAGGGTTTTCGTGCGGCCGTCGCCGCTGCGCTTTTGAATCTTGACGAGACCCTCGATTATAACGTAGCAGAGGTTGCCTTCGTCGCCTTGCCTGAAAAGCACCTCGTTCTTCCTGAACAGACGTCGTTCGCAGATTCCGACGATCATGGATATGTGGTCGTCCCGAAGTCCGGCGAACATTGGAACCCTTCTGATAGTGTCCGAAGCGATCATCAATTGTGAATTCCCAAGCGGCAGAACATAGTTTTCCGCGCCAAATGAGTGCATTTTCGACGCTGAAGTCGTCGACTCCTCCTCCATAATCATCGGTCCAACCATAGCTAATATATAGTCCAATACCGAATGTCGAAGAGTTTTGGAGTGGGTATTCATAAGTACCCACGGCGCCAACTAGTTACAACACAAAAACCAACTGCAAAAAAATTCACAATTCGCAAGTCTGCCCGCGATTGGAATCTTTCTGGAAGCAGACCCTCGCGCGAATCAAACTTTAATGACGGGCTGGAAGTTTGCTTCGCGCGGTGGTATCCTGTCTGTATGCTACGAGAGCTGCGCTTCAAAAACTTTAAAATCTGGGCGGATACTGGCCCGATCAAACTGGCTCCACTCACTCTTTTTTTTGGAACCAACAGCTCCGGCAAGAGCAGCATTTCACAGTTTTTGATGCTACTCAAGCAATCCTGCGGGGAAGCGACTTTTCCTGGAGCGTTGAGCCTCGCTGAAAATACGAAATATATGTTCCAGTGTGGGAAATATATAAATATCGCGCATAATCGAAAGATCGAGGACGATATCGAGTTTTCCTACCGCTTCGATTTAAACGACTCCGATATAAATCGGTTACATATTCAATTTCCCGACATCACGAGGAAAATCAAAGAGTTATCCTTTAGCGCTACAGTAGGCGCGGATGTGAAATCGGAACAGGGAACAGTTCTGAGATCGTTTAATTACGAACCATTTGATGGCGATGGAAAAAAACTGTTTTCAATATCTCTTCGTGCGTCTGTCGAACAGATAACAAGTAAGTTACTTTATGAAGATGATACTTCTAACGCCAGCGATATTCAAAATAAATCGGAAGCTCTTGCTTATAGATACTACAACATCGGCGGTTATACATTACCTTCTTTCGGGCCAGGTACAAAAGGAGAAGCGCGGACTTACAACATTCAACGTATCAATGATTTAGTATTGCTGAATGAGTCGTTTTTCAATAAGGGGATCAGGTTTGTATCGTCTCGTCGGGAAAAGCTCCCGCGAGAGCATCAGTATTACGGACGGGTTATTGAAGATGTTGGATTCCATGGCGAGGACTCGATACAATCACTGATCGGCTCACAGCGGAGTATCGCAATAAAAAGCGAAAATAAAACACTATCCTTGCAAGAAATTGTCGCGTTCGAGTTAAAAAGGCTTAAATTAATAGAGGACTTCAGACTGCGTGAAATTCCGGGAAGGCGGGATTATTTCGAGTTTAGAGTGAAAACAAAAGGCTCCGGTGTTTATGTCGATATTATGGATGTCGGTTCGGGTGTCTCTCAGGTACTTCCAGCGATAACTCAAGTATTCAACGTGCCGGAAGGAACGATAGTGGTACTGGAAAATCCGGAGTTGGACCTTCACCCCAGCGCGCAATCCGACCTTGCCGACGCCATAATAGACGCCTTACAGGCGGAGGAACGAGGGAAATGCCGAAATATTCAGTTGATTATTGAAAGTCACTCTGAACATTTTTTAAGGCGAATACAAAGGCGGATAGCAGACGAAACAATTCGCGACGAGTCTGTGGCTGCATATTTTTGCCACGTAACTGAAGACGGCGCCAAGCTTGAAAGACTCGAAATTGACGAATACGGCAATATAAAAAACTGGCCGAATAATTTCTTCGGGGATGAAATGGGGGAGGTTTTGGCTAAGGCCGATGCTGCGTTGAGGCGAAAACGAGATGGTTCTCATAAGGATAAGGATAAACCTCATAATGAACCTTCCAATTGAATGCGTGGTCGATTCGAACGTCCCAATTGTTGCAAATTACGCTGAATTTTCGAGCGCGAAGCCAGAAAACATTTCGAATGAGTGCGTTGCTTCCTGCAAAAACGCAATCGAGCATATAATTAAAACGATGGGATTAGTCATAGATGATGGCGGTGAAATTCTTTCTGAATATCGAAGGAACCTGTCACTCAACGGACAACCAGGAATAAGTTACAAATTTCTGATATGGATTTACGATCATGAGTATAGTTTTCCATTGGAAAATCGTGTTCTGATCACCAGATATGGAGATTCATATTTGGAGTTCCCCGAAACCGAGGAGCTTAATGATTTCGATTCTGACGATCGGAAATTCATAGCGGTTTCTAATGCCCATCCGCGCAAACCGCCGATATTACAGGCTGTCGATCCTGAATGGTGGGGATTCAAGACGCACCTTGAAAAACATGGAATAAACATAGTGTTTCTTTGTCCTGACTTCTGCGAAAAGAGAGTTGAATCACATTTTGCGAAAAAGCCAAAAGTAAAATGAAAGCGCAAGCGCTCCAGGAGAGACAAAAAATGACCGTCAAATTGGCAATCAACGGCGCGACCGGACGAATGGGTAGGGAAATCCTGAAACTCGCCGTGGCGGATGAATCGTTCGACGTCGTCCAGTTGTGGAGCAGGGAAGACGAGACGCTCTGGATCGACGGGAAATCATACTCGTCCACGAAGTCACGCGAAGGCGAACCGGCCGTGATCATCGACTTCAGCAGCCCGGAAGGGACGAAGGAATGTCTCGATAAGGCCGTGGAACTAGGGATTCCAGTGGTTTGCGGCACCACTGGATTCCTTTCCGTGCACGAGAAGGTCATCCGCTTCGCGGCGGAGTCGATCCCGATAGTCAAAAGCGCGAATATGAGCCTTGGAATCAATCTGCTCAAAGTTCTGGTCGCGGAGGCCGCAACGGCGCTCGGGCTGGATTTCAATATCGATATAATCGAAATGCACCACAAGGCGAAGAAGGATATGCCGTCCGGGACAGCGCTTCTTCTGAAGCAGGCCCTTCCGAAAGTTCCATCGAGCAGGACGAAGCCCGTTCCGGTAGACGATTCGACGCTCGTTTCTGCGGCGGACGTACTCTCCCACGATACCACGAAGGTCGATCGGCACGTCGAGATTCACAGCGTTCGCGCGGGAACCATCGTGGGCGAGCACCACGTCATTTTCGCGGGACCATCGGAGCGCGTAGAGCTCGTCCATCGCGCCGAAAGTCGAGAGATTTTCGCGCGGGGCGCTCTTAAAGCCGCTGCGTGGATCGTCTCGAAGGAGCCGGGGCTTTACACGATGAAGCAGGTGCTCGGCCTCGAATAGGAGTTAAGAGTTGAATGCAGAAGTCTTTTGACGCGCGTCCTTAATTCCGAATTTTAAATTGGTACGGAACTCATGAGCGCCGCGAATCGTCATACTTAAAAAGGGCGAGCAAAATCGCCACTAGATTCGTTTAGAACTCAATCGCGAGATTTCCAGAAACAAGGAGTTACGATGCCAAAACCGGGATGCACCCTGTTCGTCATACTGACGTCGATACTGTACGGTCTTTGTCTGCTTCCGAATCTGTTCGCGGAAGACCAGCGGGACTACGGAGCGAAAGAGACCGAACCAGCCCTCATCGATCAGGGCCGGGCGAAGCTCGCGCTCGAGGATTTCCGCGGCGCGCTCGATCTGTTCCAGCGGGCGCTCGCAGAGGACGCGGCGAACCTTGACGCGAAATTCTTCGTGGCGTTCACGCGGGAGCAGATGCTCGCGGGACTGCGGCAGTCGCAGAGGACGAACGCGACGAAAGCCGTGATCCACGGCTATCTCGAATACCTTCTCGCGCTCGAAGGCGTTTCGAGCGAAGAGTGGGTCGCGAGCTACGTCGAACCCGCGGACCGCGCGCTTCGAAAGCTCGACCCGGTGTACGCGGAGGCGCGGAACACGCACAAGGCGTTCGTTGCGGCAAGTCTCGAACTCGCGAAGCTCGCGGCTGACGGCGGACGTCCCGTCGTCGCGCAGAAGCTACTGCGCAGAGTCTTCGAGCTGAGTCCCGGAAACCCGCAGGCGATAGAACTCGCGCGGCGCGTCAATCTGCCCGCGGAAGAAATCGCGGCCCAGGAAGCATCGGAATATAGCGAGACGATCACTAGTCCGAACGTATTCCGCAGCTTCGATTACGCCTCCGAGTCGCCTGTCGCGGATGGCTCCGGCGGCGCGATCGGAGGCGCGGGCGGTTCCTTCGGCGCGCGCGGCGGACGTCAAACTTTGCGCGCCCGTGGCGGAGGCGGCGCGGCTGCCCCATCGGCGCCACCGGCCATTTCGCCCGCTCCGAATCCGCAGCCGATGACGGGAACCCCGATGCCGCAGCAGAATCAGGCTGGCAGTACGCCGTCGGGTTCCGGATCGACATCCACGCCGCCTGCTGCAAGCGCGCCGACGCTCACAAGGCCACCGGCTCCCGGTAACACGTCGGTTCCGACAGCGGAGGAAACTGCGGGAGCACCGCAAATCATCGGGGAAATTCGTCGCGTTCAACGTATTCCCCTTCAAAATGCAGAGACGGAGAACGCAGGAGCCGAAAGACGAGAGGCCGGATTGCGCAGAGATCGCGCCGCCGACACGGACGACGCTCTGGACGAGCCCGCGGACGAACTCGTGATCGTGGCGCGGGATAACGATCCGCTCGCCGAGCCGGACCCGAAGTCCGGGCAGATGTTCGCCCGCGACGCTGACGGACGCACCATAGGCGAGTTCCCGCTGAAGCACACCGAAGTCACCGCGAAGCTAAGCGGTCCCCTCGCGGCGGTGGACGTCACGCAGACTTTCGGAAACGATTTCGAATTCCCCGTCGAAGCGGTGTACGTGTTCCCGCTTCCCGCGGATGCTGCGGTAGGCGAGTTCATTATGACCGTCGGCGGGCGCAAGGTCCGCGGAATAATCCGCGAGCGCGCCGAAGCCGAAAGGCTCTACGCCGAGGCGCGGGCCCGCGGTCTCACGGCGAGCCTTCTGACGCAGGAACGGCCGAACATTTTCACGCAGAACGTCGCGAACATTCCTTCGGGCGAAAGCGTCGACGTGAGCGTTCGCTACGTGAATACGCTGCGCTACGAGAACCATCAGTACGAATGGCGCTTCCCGATGGTCGTTGCGCCGAGGTTCATACCTGGCGGTAACGTCCCGATGCCGACTCCCGTGACGACTCAAGACGAAACTAACCCCGTCGGCGGCGGCGGAACGATTCCAGCGAACCCGGTCGTTCCGGACGCGGACCGCATCACGCCCCCGGTGCTTCCGGAAGGAATGCGCAGCGGGCACGACATTCACGTCACCGTGGAAATCGACGCCGGGCTTCCGATAACGGGAATCGAGTGCGGATCGCACCTCGTGGACGTCGCGAAAGATGGAAACGCGAAGGCGAGCATCAATCTCCGCGAGGAGGATCACATCGCCAATCGCGACTTCGTGCTGAGCTACAAACTCGCGGGCGAAGCGCCGGAAGTTACTCTGCTTACGTCGCACTCGGACGCCGGCGATTTCTTCCTCGTCATCGCGGAGCCGCCTGCGCGGACGAAGCCTTTCCAGATTCTGCCGCGGGAATACTTCTTCATCGTGGACGTCAGCGGCTCGCAGCAGGGATTTCCGCTCGACACGTCGAAGCGATTCATGCGTCGCGCGCTGCAAGACCTCCGTCCGGACGACACGTTCCAGATCGTGCAGTTCGCGGAATTCACCGAAGTGATGAACCCGGAGGGCGCACTCCCCGCGACCCGCGAAAACCTCGAGACTGGTCTCCGCTTCACCGCGAGACTCGTCGCGGGAGGAGGCACGCAGCTTCAGCACGGGATGCTCGAAGCGCTCCACCAGCAGCAGGACCCGGAGCGGATGCGCGTCGTCTGTTTCATCACCGACGCGCTCATAGGCCAGGAAGAGCAGGTGATGCAGATCATCGACAGCAACCGCGGCGACGCGCGAATCTGCAGCGTAGGCGTCGGCGGTTCCACGAACACCGCGCTCATCGAAAAGATAGCGGAAATGGGCCTCGGGTTCTCGACGTATATCCCGAATCACGCCGATCCGGAGCAGGCGGTAACGAACTTCTTCGGAAGAATGCGCGCGCCTCTGCTGATGAACATCGAAATCAGCGCGGAGGGCGGCGAAGTTCGCAACATCTATCCGAACCCCGTCCGCGACCTCTACGATGGCCAGCCAATTTCGCTCCTCGGCTCGTGGTCGGGAGGCGAGACGGGAACGATCGTCATCAAAGCGATCGGGCCGGAGGGCGCGTTCGAAAAGCGCATCCCGGTGGACTTCAGCGATGGCTCTGCAGACCGCCGGGCGGTGACGTACATCTGGGCACGCCAGCGCATCGAGGATATGATGACGAATCTGCACACGTCCACCGATCAAGCGGAGCGCGAGCGCTTGCAGGAAACCGTCAAGGACTTCGCGCTCGAGTTCGGGCTGATGAGTCCGTTCACCGCGTTCATCGCGATCGACGAGGAAGGCGACGCGCAGTCGCAGCCGAGCACGCGCATCGACCAGCCGCTCGAAATGCCCGAGGGGATGAGCCGTGAGGGCACGCTGGGCCAGCCAGGTCAGGGCGAAATCCGACTCGACGCCACCCGCAGGATCGGCGCGACCTTCGAGCAGCAGCGGGACGGAACCGTCGTCTGCACCGGAGTCGCGCAGGATTCCTCGGCAGAGCGCGGCGGGCTTCAGGTAGGCGACGTAATCGAACGCGCGGAAGGCGAGCGGATCGAGAACGTCAGCGATCTCCGGGACGCGATCAACAATCTCCCGGAAGGCGACGCGCATACTTTCCGCGTCCGCCGGGGCAGGAGCCAGCGAAACGTGGAGATCGTGCCGCAGGATTGAGGACAAGGGCATGGGACAGTAGGGGCGCGCGGGACGCCACTACCGTCGTGCGGACGATGATGGATTGTAACTTTTCCCGGAGGGAGAGGGAGGAATTCTTCACCCCGTGATCGGGTATCCGCATTCGCGTCCCAAACTGCTCGTCTACACGCCGGGAACGAGAATTTCGATGCAGTCGAACGCGAAATCGACGCGAATGGAGTTGCCGTGTTTCTCCTTCGCGTGCCTGCGCGTATGCTCGAGCAACTGATCGAGGAAATCGTCGTCGTGCTTCGGCTCGTGATGGGTTATGTAAATGTGCGGCACGCCCGCGCTCGCGCAGAGGTCCACGCAGCGCTCCGGAGTAGAATGCCCCCAGCCCTTCCTGCTCGGCGGCTTGATGCCGCTGTACTCGTCTTCGGTGTACTGCCCGTCCATCACGCAGACCTTCGTGCCCGCGAGCCATTTTCGGACGCGCTCGTCGGTTTCCGGGTCGGGTTCGTTATCGGTGACGAACGCGAAATCCGCGCCGGTGGAAAGCTCCTGGAACCGAAACCCGACGCAGCCCGCGGGATGGTGGAGGTTCACGGTAGACACGACGGTTGCATCTTTCGGAAGCTTGTCGAGTTCGATGGACCCATGTTCGACGATCTCGGTTTTGCGATCTCCGGTGATGACGATCGAATCGATTCCGCCGCGGACTTCCTTGAAACTCATCAAGGAAGGCATCATGTTTCGCTGGACCGGGAAGTTGATGTTGTTCTGCTGCACGTCGAAAATCACCGCGAGCGACGATTCCATTGTCGACTTTCCCTCGCGCATCGAGCCTATGAACTCGAGCTTAGTCGTCGGCATGTATGCGGGTCCGAAAAACGGGAACCCTTGCACATGGTCCCAGTGCGTGTGCGTCATCAGCCAGATGAGTTCTATCGGATTTTTGCCGAAGCCGTGTTCCGCGAGAAGCGCGTCTCCGAGCGCGATGGCTCCGGTGCCCGCGTCGATGCTGATGATCGCTCCGGATTCCAGCCGAACGCCTAGCGCGGTCGTGTTTCCGCCGTATTTCGCCGTGATGAAGTTCCTTGCTTTGACTGACGGAGCGGGAATGCTTCCTCTTGTTCCCCAAACTTTTACAAGCATATCATTTTCCTGTTTCGCGATCGTTTTCGACGATGGAAAGCGCACCGCTCGTGTTCAAGGCTAACCTTGCTTCTATACAATATTAACGAAGTTATTCGGCAAAAACCACATACCAAACTTCAATGCTGTGAAAAACGGCACACGTTTTTGCCGTTTTTTCGGGCTATGACGGAGGCCTGAAAATCCTTTTCGAAATCTCGATACGGACAACTTTAACTATTTGCCCAAAACCGGGTGAACGTTCGGCGATCCACGTCAGATCGGAACGTCCCCGGCACTTTCGTAGCCGTCCGAGAACTAATTCAACGCCAAAAGGTGACGTCCGAAGAAGTAGGTAAGTGCCGGGGACGTGTTTCACCGAACCAACACAAAACCGGCAAAGAGGGTACGCGTCCTAAGTTTTCGCTTATCTCACCGTCT
>JANLHZ010000065.1 GCA_024653775.1 Planctomycetota bacterium
TAGCCATAGTTCCGATGAGTATTTGACGACCGAGAGCGAAGCGAAGATGGCGTGAAAATGAGATGCGAGATGGATACTTTATTTATTTTAGCCTCCTAATCTAAACCGTGACTTTCGCGTCGCGAAGAGCAAACAACGATGCCCCCAGTGCTCCGGTGTAAATCGAGTCCGGCGAAATGTTTATCCGCATCTCGCCGTAGTTTTCGAACACGAGTTTTCTTAGCGCGGCAGTCGCGGCTTCGTTTTTCGCCACGCCTCCGGTGAACGTGAACTCGCTTTCGATTCCGCCGGAACGCGCGAGCAGACTCATCGCGCGGACGATGATCGCGCGGTGAAGACCCTGCAGAATATCCTCGCGGTTCTGCCCCGCGGCGAGCCTGTCCCGAAGTTCCGCGCCCGCGAACACGGTGCATGTGCTGTTGATCTTCACGCTCTTCGTCGCCTTCTGCGCCATCGGCCCAAGCTCGTGAAGCCCAAGGTTCATTTCGTCCGCGATGTACCCAAGATACCTCCCGCACCCCGCGGCGCAGCGGTCGTTCATCTGGAAACTCGTGACGACGCCTTCTCCGTCGACCTGGATCGCTTTCGTATCCTGACCGCCGATATCGAGGACGGTGCGCGTGCCCGGAAACATATGATGAGCGCCAAGGCCGTGGCACAAAATTTCGGAGCGAATCTGTTCCTTCGGAAACGGAAGCCTTTGCCTGCCGTAGCCGGTGCCGACCGCGCTGATTTCGTTCATCTCCGTTTCCGCCGCGACTATGACCGCGTCATCGAAATCCTTTTTTGAAATCCCGCTGAGTACGTCCGCATTCGCTATGAGCATCTTTTCCTTTGCGCTATAAATATTCGCACTGAAATCGAGTTCGAGATCCTCGTTCTCGACTATAATAATAGCTTTGTCGTAAACACCGATCAGCGCGTCGAAAGATATTGTCTTCTTGTCCGAAAGACGCTCGGCTTCACGCATGAAACCGGACCCGGCAATATCGCGAAAAAAGTCGCTGTGTTTAGACGCCCCGGGAGAAAAAATAGCAACACTATCATTTTCTAGTATTTCGAAAACTTCAGACAGCACATTCAATATCAATTCCTTTTTATCCGCGAACCTCTCGTTATCGCACTGCTTTTCACATTCGGATTTCAATATCGAAAGCTGCTGAAGATGCTGCTCCAGCCTGAAATAAATATCGAGCGTATCCGCTATTTTTTCGACGGATTCCGCGCCGCGCAATTGCAGCGCGCTTCTGAAGATGGCGAACCTTGCGGATACGTACGCCTCCCTTCGCGCGACGGCGCAGGCCACGTCGTAGTTCGATCTCGAATTCGTTATTCCCCGCCCGAGGACATTTTCATTCTCGTCGAGAACGACCGCCTTCGTCGTCGTCGAGCCAAGATCGATTCCAAGAAACGTATGCATATCAATCCTCAAAAAAATCCGCCTCAATTGTTCATACTATTTTTTAATCACTATTATTTTCAGTGAACCGCTATCAATTCTTTTCTTTTAGCGTCGATCATCTGCAAATAACTTTCGAGCCTGTTTTTGATATTTGCCGCGCTGAAGTATCTCGGATCGACGAGGTCGCTTTCGATAAACCCTCCCGCGACGCCAGTACGATCCTGAACTTCGCGCAGGATGTGCAGTTGTCCCGCGCTGAAACTATTGCAACTCTTTATCGAATTTATCATGAAGCCGTCCGCCTCGTATTCGGTTACGTATTTCGATAGCAATTCGATTCTCTGCGGCAAGTTCAGATTCGTGTAGCAGCCGCTGCAGTAGTCCGCGAGAGTTTCGAGCGGCGCGTCCGGATTGTGCCGGAAACCCTGATCGTACACGCCACCGACTTTGGTGTAGCTGGACGCGACGACGACCGCGCCTTCCTCGTGGAACATCTTCCAGAACTGCCGAAAGCTCGTCCAGTTCGGCGGACCCTCGACAACGAGTCTGTACTTCTCTTCCCGCATCGGACCATCGGGAGTGATCGGGCCTTCGCCGCGATCGATCCTCCCCTTTACTTCCTCGCGGAGCATACGGTAATATTCGACCGCGTCGCTTGAACCGCGGAACGAACTGAATATCGGACCGATGTAATAAACGCCGCCGAAGTAGGCGTCGATCGGACTCGGACGGTGCTTCGCGCTTTCGAGCGTCCATACGAGGTCGTCCTCCGCCGCGGCGCTCCTCCTGAGCGCGGCTTTCAACTTATCTTCGTCGAACTTATTTCCGGAAATTTTCTCCATCATCGGAATGACGTCGTCCCGAATCTGCGCAACTATGTACTCGCGCATCTCCTTCGTGATCTCGCCTTCGCCCTGATACGGAACATGAAGCATCGCGACGGGGCACTTGTACTCCTCGCGAAGAATCTCGAACCACTTCATGAACGTGAAGCAGCCGGTATACGAAAGCAGCAGCATGTCCGGCTCGGGCAGTTTTTCTCCGGTCGGTCCGACGTTACCTTTCTTCAGCATACCGTAGTCGCACTTCACGTACGTGCAGACGTCTTCGGAATGGCCGTGCTTCTCCGCCTCAGCGATGTATTCCTTGGACTTGCCGCGCATTCCGCTTTGGAGCGCGTTGATTTCCGGCAGCACGGGAAGCATGTCGAAATTCGCGATCAGCTCGGTCAGATTGCCCGGAACGAACGTGTAGACGACCTTGCGCCCATCCT
Organism: Planctomycetota bacterium; assembly: GCA_024653775.1. Taxonomy (GTDB): domain Bacteria; phylum Planctomycetota; class UBA8742; order JACQVU01; family JANLHZ01; genus JANLHZ01. Next base: position 2,676 of record JANLHZ010000065.1, read on the forward strand.
CCTTCGCCCTCGACAGCTTCCTGAAATGATCGGCGATCATGTCTTTCTGCTTCACCATGCTCGGTTCTTTTTGTACGTCACTCATCGCTTGCCTCGGAGTAGTAGTCAGTAGTCAGAAAGTTGTTAGTTGTTAGGAATTCGTAATTCGTAATTGATTCAACTCCAGAGTTTTATTGAGTCGGCAAAAGTTCCCGCCTGCTCGCGAATCGAGTGGAACTGCCCCATATCTTCGGAGTAGCGGAAGTTCGTGTGCTCGATCCCGGCGCGGTCGAGCGCGTCCTGAAGCATCGGGAGTTCAAGCAGCGACGGATCGCAAAAGCTCGGCGCGGCGAAGATCACGCCTTCCACGCGCTTACTCCTGCACGTCTCGATCAGTTCGCGCCCCTTCTCGTCGTCCGCGATGTACTTCGAAGCATTTGCGACGCTGTGATGGAGGTACGCGTCCACGAGAGCGTCCATTGGATCCCCCGACGTGCTGACGGGATCCTTGATCCAGCGGTTAACGAGCACGAGGTCGTCGTCGACGATGTCACAGCCCGCATTTTCAAGGGACCTGAGAAGCCCGAGCGGGGGCTGTTCGCAAAACGCGCCGTGAAGAACGATGCGCGCGTTGTCCATCTTCTTGCGCTTAGTCTTCATCGTCGCTGAGATGTATTCCATCAGCAAAGAGCTGTGGTCCTCGACTGAAAGGACGTTCCCCGCGCGCATCAGCAGATGCACTTCGGACGCGGGCGCCAGCTCGGGAGTTTCGCTGCGAATCCGGAACAGATCGCGCACCAGCCGAGAGTTCTGGTTGTATGTCCGGATCGACTTGCGCAGGCGATCGTCCGTGATTTCCCTTCCGGAAATCCGTTCGAAATCCGCCCGAATCCGGGTGAGTTCGTGTCTGTAGAACTTGCCGCCGAGCGCGGGCGCGAGGTTCTGCGGGAGGTCGAGATACTTGACGTACTTGCCCCCAAACAGCGACATCCACATTCCCGATAGATTACGAATCACGTCGCAGATGCTTGGGAACAGAAAGCCGTCGATGCAGTCCAGCCGGCCGGAGAGTCCGAGTTCGATTACGCTGCGCGGAAGGTGGCAGATGTAGCTCTGGTAGTACGCGTCGCCGCGGATGATTTCGAGCGAGTCGCCCGCGCCCATAATCCCAACCGGGAGCATCCCCGCGGCGTGGATCAGCTCACGCGGAACGTAGATCGGAAGGAAGCCGATCGCTTTCGAACGGTGCTCCTCCTTCCACTTCTTCACGTAGCCGAGGTCGAGATCGTCGTACAGTTCCTCGCAGCGACGCACGATCTCGGAAACTTCCGAGCCGCTGTCTGCGCACGAAGAATCACCGCTCGCGCCTCGCTCGCAATCGCAAGCGTGCTCCATAAAACCTCCACCGATTGTCAGTAAACTAGCTCTTTCTGTTCTTCGGAAGAATCGACTCCACGAGGTCCTCCGACCATTTCTCGCCCGCCGCGAGCTTGCGGCGCAGTTCGAGGAAGTCCGCCTCGCGGCATTCCTTCGTGCCTTCGTTGAACGCGCGGAACCCGGCGTTCGCCTCGTTCATCATATTCAGTCCAAGCCACTGCCTCGAATCCTCGCGGTTCCTATCCCAGTGCAGCAGCTTGTGCTTTCTGATCTGAAGAACCGTCATTTCGAGGCAACCTGGCATCGTCGTCGCAAGCTTCAGAAGGTAGTCGTTCACCTTCGCGTCGAGATGCGCGAGGTTCGTCTTGCCGCTTTTCAGGATTTCCTTGCCTTTCGCCGCGGCGTCGCCCGCTTTGAATTCGCCGAAGACGATCCGGCCCATATCGTCGATCCATCTGTCCGTTACGACAAGCGGATTCGGCGTGAGCCTGCCTTCGACCTCGAGCACGGGCACGACCTCGCTCAAAAGCCCGAGGCGTTTCGCTTTGTACGCGCTCCAAGGTTCGCAGACGGTGCAACTGTACATCGCCTCCTCGACGCCGACGTAGAGCGGAAGGAAGTCGGTCGATCCGCCGATCGGGGCGCTGCCGTGCTTAGGCCCGGCCTGGCCGTAGTTTGCGAGGTCGCTCGACACTGTGAAGTCGCACGCCATTCCGATTTCCTGGCCTCCGCCGATGCGCATTCCGTTCGCCCGGCAGATCACCGGCTTATCGACGTGCAGAATCGCGGTGACCATATCGTTGAACAGACGCATGTAGCGCTTGTACTCCTCCGGACGTCCGGCGTAATACTCGGCGTACTCCTTTGTGTTCCCGCCGGTGCAGAAGGCGCGATCGCCCGCGCCAGTGAACACCACCGCGACGCTAGCGCGGTCTTCCGACGCTGAGCGCATGGCGAGGATCACGTCCTTCACCATCCGCGTCGTGTACGAATTGAACTGCGACGGATTGTCGAGCGTGATCCACGTCGAATATAGTCCGTGGGCGATCCCGCCCTTACCGTCCGTGAGAGGTCTGCGTTCGTAGCGAACCTGATCCTCGAACCTGTAACCCTCGACAAGATCGTGGTTTTTGAAGTCGAACATTGCATCCTCGCTATTCAGAATTCAGTAGTCAGTGACGAATCAATTCTTAACTCTTAACTCTTAACTCTTAATCGAAGTCTGGTATCATCACCGGGCGTTTCGAAATCTTCCTCTCGTGTATCCGCGAAAAAATGTCATTGATCGAAGACATCGGGTGACGCTCCACGAACGGTTCCAGCCGCACTTTGCCCTCCAGGACAAGCTCCACGGCTGGTTTATAAAGCTCCGGAACGCAGCCCCAGGTTCCCATCGCTCTGGCGTCGAAGGCCATCAGATTCGAAAGCCGGACCGTGACGACGTCCAGAGTGTAGCCGACGACCATCAGCGTCGCGCCGTGGTTCAGGAGTCCGAACGCGGTGGTCTGCCCCGCGGCGGTGCCGGAAGTTTCGAATATCTTCCACTCGACCGGTGGCGCGCCGATCTCCTTCGCGAAACCCTGCACCTCTTTGCGAATCAGTTTGCCGTCCAGTTCGCGCGCATTGATGGTCTTATCCGCGCCATACTCGCGCATCGTTTGCAGCCGCTCGTCCGAGACGTCGATCGCGACCGTCCGCGCGCCGAGCGCCTTTGCAATCTGGACTCCGAACCCGCCGACGCCGCCGACGCCGATGAACACCGCGATCTCCCCCGCTCTGAGACCGCTCTTGACGATCGCCTGATAAGGCGTGGTCACAGCGTCCGCTACCACCGCGAGGTCCGGAAGCCTGTCTTCCGCGCACCTTCGCTTATCGACGACGCACAGTCCCTTGCCCGGAACGATCACGTGGCTCGCGAACCCTCCGTGGCGATGACACCCGGGGAATACCTGATTCGGACAGTGGTTCCCGCCGCCGCGTTTGCATACGTCGCATTCGCCGCAGGGCAGGATCGCGGGCACGATAACTTGCTCCTGAAGGAGGTTGTCGAATCCGGATCCTGCCCCAACCACCACACCCGCAATTTCATGCCCGAGCGTCAGCGGAAGAGGGTGAACTGTCTTCACGCCTTCGAACGCGAAGCCGATGTCCGTGTGACAGACGCCGCATCCTTTCACTTCGACTATAACCTCATCGTCTGCTGGCTCCTCGGACCTTTTCGCAAGCTCCATAGGCTGTTTCACCGCGGTGAGGTTGTAGGCCTTTATCTCCACCATACTGCTCCTCCACTTGCTGCCCTGATATTGACTTACAACCTCACCGTCGATAAAAATAAAACGAACGTTCGTTCGGTATTTTTAAATGTACTCCACTCCCCCGGAGGTTGCAAATTATTTTTTGCAATTTTTTCAAAAACCTGGAATACCGGCTTTCAGTCGTCCTACAGGTCGCCATTCGGCTCGTCCGTCGGAGCATCCGTGTCGTAGTCGTCCTTCACGTCGTAAAGCGGCTTTCTTATCAGCTTCGAAACGTCTTCGAGAATCATGAAAAAGCACGGTACGAGAATGAGCGAGATCGCCGTCGCGAACACGACGCCGAAGCCGAGCGAGACCGCCATAGGGATGAGGAACTGAGCCTGAAGACTCGTCTCGATGACGAGCGGGAACAGCCCGACGAAGGTCGTGAGCGAAGTGAGGAAAATCGCGCGGAATCTCGAAACTCCCGCGATGGCGATTGCGTGGTCGAGCGAGTCGTGCTCCCTTACGCGCTTGTTGATGAAATCGACCATCACGAGGCTGTCGTTCACTACGACTCCGGAAAGAGCCACAAGACCGAAGACCGAAAGAATGCTGAGATCGATCCCCATTATGAGGTGGCCCCAGATCGCGCCGACGATGCCGAACGGAATCGCGGTCATCACTATCGCGGGCTGGAAGTAGCTCCGGAACGGAATCGCGAGCATGACGTAGATCATAACGAGCGCGAGCACGAATCCGCTTATGAGGTCGGACATCACCTCTTGTAACTGTTTCGCCTGGCCCTCGAAGGTGTATCTCATCCCTGGAAACTTCGAGATCAGCCCTGGCATCACGTCGCTTTCGATTTTCGACGTGAGGCTGTTCGAGTTGTTCTTCGTCGCATCGACGTTTGCAGTGACGTCCACCACTCTCCTTCGATCCACGCGCTGGATGCTTTCGAGTCCGCGCGACCTTTCGAGCGACGCGACGGAAAGCAGCGGCACGGCTCGCCTGTCCGGCGTCCGTATCCTGAAGTCCCTCAGATTTTCGAGAGTTTCGCGATCGCTCTCCGGGAACCGCAGCATCACCGCGATGTCGTCCTTGCCGCGCTGGATACGCTGGATTTCCTCGCCGTAGAAGGCCTGACGGACCTGCCGCGCGAGATCGAGTTTGCTGACCGACAGAAGCTCCGCCTCGGGAAGCAGCTCGAGCTTCAGCTCCTCCTTGCCGACGCGGAACGAATCCGCGATGTTGTACACGCCATCGAAGTTCGCGTACTCGTCTTTCAGGATCGCGGCTGCTTCCGCAAGGTCGTTCGTTTTCGAACTCGAAAGCTGCACGTCGAGGTCCGCCGACGCGGCGAAAAGATTCGACATGAAATTCACGCTGGTCGCGTCCTTGACGGTTCCCGTAAGCTCACGCCAGCGCGTCGCGACGAAGTCGCTCGAGAACCCGGGACGGAGGTCGGAGGAGATGAGTTCGAGCGTGACCTCGCCGAGGTTCGTTCCCGAAAAGTTCCTCGACCCCATCATCGGACCGTTATTCGACATTTCCGCGAGATACGGCTGGTCGCCGACGCTTGTCATCATATGTTTGAACATCCCGCCTTCGACCTTCGGATCGATTTCCTCCCTCAGCCTGATAGCCGCGGCTTCGATCTGATTCACCGCTTGCCGCGTGACTTCGATGTTCGTGCCCTGCGGCATCGTCAGAACGCAGACGACGTTGTCGCTTTCGATCGAGGGGAAGAAGTTGAACTTCACCTTTCCGCTGGCCACAAGCCCGACGGTGATGAGGGCGCTTCCGATGGCGAACGCGACGACGTTATAGCGATGCTTCAGGCAGAACTTCAAAAACGGCTGGTAGATATTCGTCGCGAACCGCTCTAGCCCGTTCGCGATCCTCTTTTGAAATCTTCGCCACCTACCGACGATCATCCCGCTTTCGTCATCTCCGTCCGGAAGGCGGGAAAGGTGCGCGGGAAGGACGAGCTGACTTTCAATGAGCGAAAATACAAGTGTCGGAATCACGACGAGTGGAACGATCCGGAAGAACTTCCCCATCAGTCCGGAAACCATCAGCAGGGGAATGAACGCCGCAATGGTGGTCGTCACCGCGAAGATCACGGGAGTCGAAACTTCCCGTGTCGCTTTGATCGCCGCGACGACTCCGTTTTTCTCCTTGCGCGACCATCTATGAATGTTCTCTCCCACGACTATCGCGTCATCGACCACCATTCCAAGCACGAGTATGAACGCGAAGAGCGAAAGCATGTTTATCGACGCATCCAGCCCCGGCATCATCCACAGCGCCCCGAGAAAGGATATCGGGATTCCCATCGTCACCCAGAACGCGACCCTGAACCGAAGGAAGATCGCGAGCGAAAGGAAAACGAGGATGAATCCCTGAAGCCCGTTCCAGAGAAGCAGATCCCTTCGCTGTTTCAGATACTGCGAGTTGTCGCGCCAAACGACGAGGCTCACGCCGTCCGGAAGCCTCGACTTCGACACCTCGATGTAATCCTTGACCGTATCCGCGATTTTGAGCGCGTCCTCCTCACCGACGCGAAACACCTGCACGAGTCCCGACGGTTTTCCGTCGAATTTCGACGCCTGGTTCGTTTCCGCAAAGCCGTCGTCGACTTCCGCAACGTCGCCGAGGGTGAGCTTTCGACCGTCGGGAAACGTGCGCACCGGAATGCTCGAAAACGCACCACCGTCGAAGGCTTGTCCGATAAACCGAAGGAGTATTTCGCCTTCGCGGGTATCGACGGTCCCTCCCGGAAGATCGATCGAATTCTTGCGGACCTGCTGCACAACGTCGTCGAACGTGAGACTATACTTTCGGAGCGTTTCCTCAGAAACGCCGATGGAGACTTCGTAAGGTCTGACCGCGGAAATCCTGACCTGACTCACGCCCTGCAGCGCGGAAATTTCGTCGCGGATTCTCTCGGTCAGCTTCTTCAGGTCGCGCTCCTCGAGATTCCCGGAGACCGCGACGTTCAGCACCTGCGAAGTGCGAAGCACTTCCTGCACCGTCGGCTCCTTTGCGTCCTCCGGGAAGGTGGTGATCGCGTCCACCCTCGACTTGACGTCGTCGAGTACCCGGCTCGCGTCCACGTTGCGCTCGAGTTCGATCGTGACCGCGCCCACGTTCTCCGCGGCGACCGAACGCATGGTCTTGATCCCGTGAATCCCCTGGACCGCCTCCTCGATTCTGACGCAGATGCTCTGCTCGACTTCTTCAGGAGTTGCGCCGGGATAGAGCACGCTCACCGAAACCATGTCGAGGGACGTCTCTGGAAATATCTCCTGACGGATCTTCGCAAGGGCCATAAGTCCAGCGACGATGATTATCATTAAAAGACAGTTTGCCGCGACGCTGTTCCGCGCAAACCATTCGATTACCTTGTTCATACCTGAAAGTTCCAGAAAGAAATCGTCCCGCGAAGTACCACGCGGTAGGTGGCTTTCGCCGGCGACTATCCGCCGCCGGCATCTGGGAGTTTATATCTCGAAAGACTTTAGTCGAACCGCGCCGCGGATTTCTAATTCCTAATTTGTTATTTCTTTTTCGAATTCCGCCGCTATGGACAACCCGGATAAATTATTGTGAAATCCTTAATCGTAACTGTTCACGGGGTAGTTCGCGGTCTATAGCGGGAATCTGTTCGTAGTGTGCTCGTGAGAGCATATTTCCAGATGGTAGAGGATCGAAGAAACGCCTTACGGCGCCACTACAAACGCGAACTACCCCGTGAACAGTTACCCTTAATCGATATTTAATTGAGCGACTGCAAGGACCAGGAATCCAGATGAACGAAACCAAGCCGCTGCTTGAACTCCGGGACGTCAAAAAAGAGTACGTGATGGGTTCCGAAGTCGTAATGGCTCTCGCCGGCGTCAGCCTGAACGTCCTGGAAGGCGAATACATCGCCATCACCGGACCTTCCGGCTCCGGAAAGAGCACTATGCTCCACACCCTCGGACTGCTCGATCGTCCGACGAGCGGGACCTACACCTACCGCGGAAAGACGATCCAGCAGATGAGCGACGATTCGCTGGCGAAAATCCGAAACAGCGAGATCGGGTTCGTGTTCCAGAATTTCAATCTGCTGCCGCGGACGACCGCGCTTTCGAACGTGATGCTGCCGCTGATCTATTCGCCCGCGTCGATGGGAAAACAGCAGCGCGCGCTCGACGCGCTCAAGGCCGTCGGACTCGAACACCGCAGAAATCATATGCCGAACGAGCTTTCAGGCGGCGAACAGCAGCGAGTCGCGATCGCGCGGGCGCTTGTCAAGAACCCGTCCTTCATACTCGCGGACGAACCCACGGGAAACCTCGACTCCAAATCCGGCGTGATCATCACCGACATTCTCGCGGACCTTCACCGGAGAAACCTCACGATTATCATCATCACCCACTCGCAGGAAGTCGCGGACCTCGCGAAAAGGCAGATTCGAATGCGCGACGGACTCATCGTCGAGGATACGGAACGTTCCTCGGAAACTGGGACTGAATTTGAACTAAGATGAAAGCTCTGAAAATCAACTACGATAACGCGTCCGACGCTGTTTATATTCAGTTCCGAGAAGTGGCGCCCGGCGCGGCGGACAACAGGGTATTAAGCGAAGACGTTACTTTCGATTATGACGGTTCCGGTCGCTTGCTAGGAATCGAAATTCTGAACGCGAGCGAGGTACTAGGTGAAGAAATCATTGAAAATTTGACCGAAGGCGCGAACCCGACTTCGAAAGTCGATTGAGTGTTTGGCGCGATCGATTCCTCGCGGGGTTCAAGATTTCATACTGAAGCTCACGGACGCGGCGTCCTCGATAGTCGCGGGAACTCTCTGAACCGAGAATTTCGGATTCAGACCTGCCCGATCATTCATCGGACGAAGAATTTTGCTGGTGCGAGTTCCAGATTTTTCTTACACTTTTTGTCGTTACACGTATTCTGTCTAACAACAACTTATAAACCGACTACTAATTATTCTCGGAGGGAAGAATGTCGAAACTTACACTGTTCGCGGCTGTTTTGATCGTCACGGCTTTCGGCTCGGAATCCTTTGCCCAGTCCCGAAGCGGGTCGAATCCCACCGGAGGCGAAGGCGCATCTGATCAGCAGAACGGAGAGCAGTATTCCGAAGGAATCTTCAGCGGAATTCGCCAGCGAATCGCGGAGACCACCCAGCGAGTAGAGGATACCGTAGGCCGAGCGCAGAACAGAATGAATCTGTGGAGGCAGGCGGACGAACTCCAGCAGGAGCAGCAGCAGCTCGCGCCGCAGACGCCGGTGGATGAGGCGAGAGATCGCGTGCAGCACGCCGGGGAGTTCGTCGAGCAGCGCGTCGCGCCGAGAGTTTTCGATATGACGATGGACGCCCTCGAATATATCGATCGCGGCTCCCGCTCCATCGACGACCAGAACCTCCGCGATTCAACGCTCGGCGGAGGCGCGGTTCGCGACCTGATGAACGACGATCGTATGGCGGCCGGCGCGCAAAACGCAATCGACGCGCTATCGCAGCTTTCTCCCGAGCAGCGCCAGGCTCTTGAGGAAGCCGGCCGCGCCGCGGGCGATTATCTCACCTCCGGACAGGCCCAGCAACAGGCTGAGGACGCTCAGCGAAACGTCGATAACCTCCGCCAGAACGCGACCGACATTCTCCAGCAGCTTATGCAGGCACAGGCCGAGCAGCAGCGGATTCAGCAGGAAAACGCGGAACGCGCCCGCGCTCAGGCCCGCGCCCGCGGCGAATCCACCAGCGATGAATCGTCAAGCGAAGAGCGCGAGGAGAACTCCGGCTCCGAAGAAAACGAAGACGAGCAGTTCTGAGAAAGTTCTCGAATCGGGAACGCTTTCGCCATCGCCTGCGTAGTTTCCTTCTCCCTCTCGTCTGCGGCGGCAAGTTCGTAGTGACCCGTCCAGGCGTTTAGAAACTATCGTAGGCACCTGGGACCGCGGTCGTCTATGTCCGCAAAAGCCGTCAAACGTCTCGTTTGACGGCTCCGAATTATGACACTGTTCACTACAAATCAGCGTGAGCGTCAGAACAAAAAAGTTAAAAACGTCGGTATCCTAAATTCTGCAGCGCGGAGGCGCAGAGGACGCAGAGGCTCGCGGA
>JANLHZ010000208.1 GCA_024653775.1 Planctomycetota bacterium
AAAAATGCCAGATTTCTCATACCTGTCGCCTAGCTCTCTGCACCTGATTATCCCTATGTAATAGGGATTTCCGCCAAGAGGATTTATGCAACAAAGCCACTCTGATGTTCAGGTCAAACGAGACAGAGTCAATGAATGTTTAAATGCCATTGATGAAGTCATACAACTACTTTAGATTTCAAAGTACGTTTATATGGACCAACAATTAACCCTCCCCGACCATCTGCAGTAGTTCGCGGGCGCGGGGGTGGTCGGGACGGATGCGCTGGATCGCCCAGCACTGCTCGCGGACGCCCCAGGCGAAACTGTTCTGCGCCGCGAACTCGGCGAGTTCGAGTTGCTCGTCCATGGCGTGTTCGTCGCTTTTCAGAAACTCCTGGTGGAACGTGCGCAGGTAGCCCGATTCCCGTCGGAATCCTCCGTCGGAGCCGAAGACCTGGGTCCAGAGGTGGCCGTGCTGGCCGCCAAGCGCATAGCCGAGGCCGATCTGTTTATGGTTCCTTCCGAGAATGTTGCGATGGTGGCCCGAGCTGTGGTACCAGCCGTCGAAAGCGTCCTGCCCGGTGCGCTGGCCGCTTGCGATATTCTCGCCGGCGGGGCGGGTGTGCCCTTCGTGGGTGCAGCGATCCGCGAAGCTGTTGTGCGCAGCCTGGTGCGGACCCTGGCTTTCGTGGGCGAAATAGCCTTCGTCGCGCATCTCCCGCGAGTGTCTTCGCGCCGCGGTGCAAAGCCGCAAATCCGTCTCGACCGCTGAAAGACCCATCATCAGACGATAGCGGTTGGTCGCAAGAATGCACTCCGCCTCGCCCGGATAAAGATATTGCGCCTCCGACTCGTTAAATTCGAGCGTTGTTTTGTCTGCCGCGGAAATCTGGCTCTGCTGAAACGCCGTATTGAACTCCGACGCGAGGTGATGCATCCCAAACGGCTGGATTTCCTCCTCGCCGCCCGTCAGTTCCTTCAGATACGAATCGAGTTCAGCAATGTCCTCGACCATCGTCTGCCACTCCGGATGGCGTTCGAAAAGTTTGGCAAACGGATACCAGTTGACGAGCACCGCCTTGACCTTCTCGTCGACCGTCGGCTGTCCGGCAATGCCGTGGTTTTCCTCCGGGTAGACCGAAAGATCGAAAATCGCGGCCATCGCGGCGGCCCGTGCGGCTTCGAGTTCCGCAAGAATCTGCTGAAGCTCGCTTGCGAGCGCCCTTGGCGAAGCGCGGCTGAGAAGCTCATTTTTCCGGTCCTCGCGAACCTTTTTCAGATCGCCAATGAAGCGCTCCGTCGGCGCGAGTCCAACCGCGCGGAGTTCTTCGTAGGCCTGCAAACGCTCCTCGAATCCGGAAGCGTCCATTCGCCGGCAAAGCCCGAGAAACTTGTCCTGCGCGGTGTTAAGCTGTTGCCTGAGCGCGGCTTCGTCGGTCTGCGCGGAGAGGACCGCGGGCGCAATTAAAATCAAACAAAGGCTTACTGAAAGAAGTCTCATGGCGTTCCTCGTCAATGCGATTTGTACACACTCGTTTCAAGTGCATTTATAAATGACGCTGCGTGCGAAAGACAGCAAAAATTTGTCGCGCAGCCGTCCCGACTGCAATCTGGACGTGCCGGTCACTTTCGAAGTGGCGGCCATGCGGAGATTACTCGCTCGTAGTGTGCCCGTGAGGGCATATAAACGCCTTACGGCATCACTACGAACTTACCGCCGCAGGCGAGGAGTCTGCTAAACGCCTTACGGCGTCACTACGAACTTACCGCCTCTGCACTCCAGGATGCAGCGCTACTTGTGTTCGAACGCGGCCTTCGAACGCGGGCCGTTTTCGATGAAGTTCGTTACGCCTATGCGGTAGTCCGCGGTCTCGACGCATTCGCCGAAGAGCTTGGCTTCGTTCGCGCATCCGTCCCGGAGATTCATCTTCGCGCCTTCGAGTATCGCACGACATAGAATCTCGTCGATCTTTTTCGACAGATGCCCGAGTTCCACATCCGGAAGCGACTTCACTGGCGCGAGCGGAGTCTTCGGCCAGTCCATAGGCGAGCGTTTCCCGTCCGCGAGATCCCGCGCGATCTGCACTGCGCGATCGACCACGTCTCCGGGCACTTCTTCCGAGATCAGCCCGAGGCGGAGCGCTTCCTTCGAAGAAATCGCGCGGGCGGTGCGCATCATTTTCGACGCCTCCTCGACGCCTATGATGCGCGAAAGCCGCTGCGTTCCGCCTGCGCCGGGGATGAGTCCGAGGTTGACTTCGGGCTGCGACACGAACACCTTCTGCCCTTCTTTCGCGACGCGCTCGGTGCAGGACATCGCGAGTTCGTTCCCGCCGCCGAACGCGAGGCCGTTCATCGCGCAGACCACGGGTTTTCCGAGCGACTCGATCGTGAACATCGGCTTCTGGCTTTCGTTGCAGGTGGATTCGCCTTCGCCCTTCGTTTTGAGCGCCGCGAGGAATCCGACGTCCGCGCCGCTGACGAACGCCTTCGAACCGAAGCCCGTGAGCACCGCGGCCCTGAACTTCGGGTCGTTCCCGATCGACTTGAATTCGTCGTCGATCTGCCTGAAAATCTCGGCGTTCAGCGCGTTCAGCACCTTCGGCCTTCTGATCTTGACTACCGCCACGTCGCCCTGGTCCTCGCGCACGAGGTACGGAATCCGGAACGGCTTCCCGCCAGCGGACCACTCCTCGATGCACTTCGGTACGAATCCCTTCGTTTTCGACGCGTAATTACGAACGAGGGTGATGACCTCCTTGTGCCCGAGTTCGTTCATGAAGCGGAACGGGCCGCGCAGATCGAGCGCGATCTCGCACGCCATATCGAGGTCTCCGATGTTCGAGACGCCGGCGTCGACGATCTCGCCCGCGAGCATGAAAAACGCCGCGCGAAGGTCGCGCACGATGACTTCCTTCGCGCCTTCGGTGACGAACACGTCCTCTCCGCGGCCAGCGACTTGCCAGGGCGCTTTTTTCTCCATCTGTTTCGCGAGGCACTTCGGGATTCTGAACCACGGATGAATGTGCTCCGGATAGTGCGTCAGTCCTTCGAGGGTTATCGGATTACCGCCTGTGAGGTTCATCGCGGTGAAAGGTCCGACGGTAAGGCCGAGCGCTTCCTTCGCGACGAAATCGACTTCCTTCACCTCCTCGACGCCTTCGTCGACGAGCATCGCCGCAGAGAGGAAGATGCCCTCGAAAATCGGGTCGATCGCGTAGCCGTAGCGACCTTTGACCTTGATCGGGACCTTGCCGATGTTTTCGTACAGCGCGAGGAGGAAGCTCGCGTTCTCTGCGCTCATCGCGCTTGCAGGAGCGATCTCGACCACAGGGTTCCGCTCCGCCGGGAAGAAATAGTGGATGATCGTGCAGCGCGACTTGTCCGCGATCTCCGCGAAAATGACGTCCGGCGGAAGATGCGACGAATTCGACGCGAGGATCGCGCCCGGCGCGGCAAGATTCTGGAGCTGACCAAATATCCTGCGCTTCAGAACGAGGTTTTCCGACGCGGCTTCGACAACTATATTAGAGCCGCGGGTTTCGTCGTAGTCGCTCGTGAAAACAAGCGCGTCAAGCATCCCCCCCTGCTGCTCCGCGGTGAAAGCCCCCGATTCGACACCTTTACTTATTTTCTTCTCGCAGCGTTCGCGCCCGGCTTTTAGCGCGTCAACGCTTACGTCGACCACCACGACCCTCACTCCGCTCTGGTGGAACACCTTCGCGAAATACAGCGCGATGTCGGGCCCGATCTGTCCGGAACCGATGACTGAAACCTTGGCTATCGTTCGACCTTTGAAATTGAAGGGCATAGTGGCCTCCTTGATTCGTGGATTTTTAATTTTTGATTTTTGAACGAATTCCTCTGTTTTCACCAACCTCGCAAATCGAAGTCCTGGGATTCCGCGCAATGGTTTGATTTACCGTGGCCCCGATTTTATAACTGTTGTCGCCGATCAAAAAGAATATCGTCGAAATTGAATCAGGAGGAACCAATGCGCAGGTTTTTGCCAATTCTGATGCTTTCACTCGTCCTTTCGATTTTTACAATCGTCAGCGCCCGCGCGGAAGAACCACCCGCCTCGCGGCCTGAAGCGAATTTCAAGGTGATGAGCTTCAACGTTCGCGCGTCCGCCCTCGACCTGACGGGAGATCACACCTGGCGTAATCGGCGGGACGCGGCGCGCAAAGTCCTCGAAGAAAACGAGCCGGACATCCTCGGACTTCAGGAGGCGCTCCCGAATCAGGTAAGCGACGTCCAAAGCGCGCTTCCGGACCACGAGAGCCACGCCGCCGCGGGCGGAGGTCTGAACACCGTGTTCATTCGCAAAGGAACGTTCGAAGTGCTGGATGAGGGCAGCTTCTGGCACTCTGACGCGGGCGCACGGCTGCAAGGTCCGTTCGACGTGCCGAGGTTCACCTACTGGCTGAAACTCCGCCACGTCGAAAGCGAGCGCGAGTTCATTTTCGCTAACACGCATTTTTCGAGCCAGTCGGGACCGATGCGCGAACTTGCCGCGAGATTGTCGATCGAAAACTTCCGCGAGTTTTCAGAAGCGCTGCCGGTGATATATCTGGGCGATTTCAACTCGGAGCCGACGCACCCGGCGTACTCGATGCTGACCTCTGTTAACGGGCATGAAGCCGCAGGCGGCTATTTCCGCGACGCGTTCCCCGTAAGCGGCCAGCGCGAAGACGTCACCGCGTCCGTCACCGCGCACGACTGGAGGGGCGTCGAAAACAAGATCGGCCATCGCATCGACCACGTTCTTCTCGCGGGCGAAGGCGTTCGCGCAAACTCTTGGCGGTGCGTCCAGACGACTTACGACGATGTGTTTCCGTCGGATCATTTCCCGGTGACGGCGGAGGTCACGCTTTTCGACAAGCGTCCGGAGGAAACCCGCGAAGGTTCGTCTGAGCCAGAAGGGGAGTCGGTGTTCTCGTTTACGGTTATGAGCTACAATATCCGAAGCGCGATGGCAAACGAAGAGGACAGGTGGAGAGCCTGGGAGATGCGCCGCGACGGAGTGATGAGAATCATCAGCGCGAAGGAACCCGACATTCTCTGCGTGCAGGAAGCGACCGCGCCTTATCAGGTGCAGATTCTGCAGGTGGTGCTTCCCGGATACGTCGCGAGCACGCCGATGGTTCCATCGAACACGATCTTCTACAAGGAAAGTCTTTTCGAAGCGGTCAGCCAGGGATTCATCTGGCACACGGAGCAGTTCGACTTCGGCGCGCTCCGCGGAAGACTCGGCGGCACCCTCCCCGGGATGACGTACTACCTGAAGCTCAGGCACAAGGAAACCGGAGGAGAATTCGTCATCGCGAACACTCAGCTTGGCGACGACAAGGCTGAAAATCGACTCGCGGGCGCGAAGCGGATTCTGGAACGACTAAAGGAGGACGTCGGCAAGATTCCAGTGATTCTTGTCGGGGACTTCTGCAGCGATATTGAAGACAGTCCGGCGCAGGTGCTTCTCGGAAACGAAAGCGACGGCGGAGTCTCCGGATTCTTCAGGGACGCGTTCGGCGCTAGCGACCTCGAGCAGGACGCAGCCGAGGCGCAGACCTTCGACACCTGGAACGAAGAAACCGGCGCTGCGGAGCGTCATGACAACGTTTTCGTTTCCGGAAACAGCCGCGCGTCGGCCTGGAGCGCGATTCAGGATCGCATCCACGACGACGTGCCGTCGGATCACTTTCCGGTGCTCGCGACGATCGAGGTCACGGAGTATCCGGAATCTCGGCCTGCCGAACCGGCGGACGAGGATTTCTAGTGGAATTGAGAATAGGGAGTGAAGACACCGGTATTGCGAACATTTATATAGAGGAGTTCAAGAGGGATTTTGTCCGGATGCTCGACACTACCGATAGACCAATCGGCAATGTCGCCGGGAAGGTCGGGGTGTCCGCGAACACCCTTCGCAATTGGAAGAACAAGTACTCCGGACAACTGCAGGTGAAAGGAAAGTCCGGCTCCGGCTGCGATCCGCGCGAAGCTGTTCGATTACCTCGAACTGTTCCATAACAGGCAGAGACTCCATAGCGGCATCGGATACAGAACGCCAGAGGAAGCCGAAGAGGAATACTGGACCGCAAAAGATCGTGCGGAGAATGATGAAGATCGGTATGATTACGTAAACCGGCGAAACGGATGCGGGCAATGCTGGGGGCTGGCCCGCCAATGGATAACCGGTCAAGGTATAGTCTCCGAAAACTCACCATGTATCAACGAGGCAGTTTTGTGTGTTCCCAAACAGGGGTTCACTACATCTGTATAGAAAGTGAGGATTGCATGTGTTACCAATCGGCTTCTAATATATCGACCTTCGCGGGGGTCATCGTTCTGGTGGCATTTTTCAATATGTCCTCGGCTTTTTCCCAGACATCGCCAGCTAATGGCGATGTGATGTTATGGGGAGACGTGTGCCGTGGCGATGGTCAACCGGCCTTGGTGCTGGATATACCTCGGCAAGCGCCGACACTTGCGAATGTCCAGACGATAGTCGCCGGCGGGGACCATTGTCTTGTTCAAAAAAGCGATGGTGGTTTGTGGTCTTGGGGGCGCAACGAATTCGGGCAGATCGGAAACGGTACCACAAGCGACCAACACATTCCAGTTTTGATCCCCAATGATAAAACCGTTGTGCAAATCGTGGCCGGCATTTATAACTCGGGAATTCTGCTTGCGGATGGGTCGGTACTCGTTTGGGGCAAAGGGTACGTAGCCAGCGCAGATGGGGGGATTTCTAACTCATCCGTGCCGACGTATGCTCAGGGAGTGAACAACGCAGCCTATTTCGACATCAACGACGGAAGCGGCGTAGTCGCGCACTGGAACGGGACGGTTTCGGTTTGGGGAGAAATTCAGAAGTATCTCGGCGTCGATGTTTCGGACGATCTTAGCGTTCCACGGAAAGTGGATGGGTTGTCGAACATAGTTCAGGTTGCAATCGGTTCGAAACATCTCCTCGCGTTGTCGGAAACGGGAGAGGTCTATTCCATGGGTTCCGGCGAATTCGGTCAGTTAGGAGTTGGATCCACGGAAAGCAGCACTATTCCAATGTTAGTGGAAGGGGTCGGGGATATCGAAAAAATTGAAGCCGAAGGCGCTACTTCGATGATTCTCGCGTCCGATGGCACACTTTTCGCATTTGGAGCGAATGGATTTGGTCAGCTAGGCAATGGGACGGAAACTAACAGGCTCAATCCCACCAGAGTGTCGGAAATGACGGAAATTAAAACGTTTACATTGGGAGCGGACCACGCATTTGCGATCAAGCACATTGGATCGGTATGGGGTTGGGGGAACAACGATAGATACCAGATTACAAATGACGCAAACGTCTCTCTGTATAGGTCACCTGTCAGAATCCAAAGTCCTCGGGGGGTGCATCAAGTTGCCGCGGGGAACGGATATTCGGTGGCGATCGTACAGGGTGGTCAGGATAGAGAAGGTCCACGAAGAACAAGGATCACGGGATTAAGCGGCGAACG
The DNA here is from genome assembly GCA_024653775.1 of Planctomycetota bacterium. Lineage (GTDB taxonomy): Bacteria > Planctomycetota > UBA8742 > JACQVU01 > JANLHZ01 > JANLHZ01. The sequence continues at coordinate 7,482 of JANLHZ010000208.1, forward strand.
GACTTCCATTACGCTGATTTTAGAGCCTGCGACGGACAATGTCACGCCTGCCAACATGATCGTTTTTGAAATCTATGCCGAGCTGGAAAGTTTCAGAGAGATCGAAAATCTCACTCCCAAACTTCTCATTCGTGGCGGCGAAACAACCGGAACATTGAATGATCTTTTTCCAGGAATGACGTACTACATTGCCGTCGTTGGCGTTGATTTAGCGGGGAATAAAGAAAGACTTGGCGATTATAATGTCGCGCAATTTCGAACACGCCCGATAAACCGGCCGGGAGGCGTTATCGAGTGGGGGAATACAAGACAGTATTACTTCGGGAGCCCTGGAGATCCGCCGCCGGTTACGCCCAGGAGTCTCGGTATTCTTTCGGACATTCGGCAAGTAAGCTGCGGCAAAAACCATTCGCTTGCGCTTCGCAATGACGGTGTCGTTTTTGCATGGGGGAAAAATGAACACCTCCAACTCGGTACGACAAGCGTTACCGAGTCAAGCGTCCCGATCATAGTCGATGGTGTGTCCCGGGTTGCGGAAGTAGTCGCGGGAAACGCAAGTTCTATCGTGAGAACGAACATTGGCAAGGTATACGTCTGGGGAAGAAATCCAGTGTGGAGCACTCCCTCTCAAAGGAATGGAGAAATGCATTATGCCACACCCATTCTCGTTCCTATCGATGAGGAGGTGGTCCAGGTTGCAGTAGGTGGAGATGTTTTTTTTGCGCTGACTAGCGGCGGATCGGTCTATTCTTTCAGTTCATTCACTCCAGTCTCCGAAGGAGGGTCAGCATCGCCTCCGCACTTGATCGAAAGACTGAGCAACATAGTATCGATTGCTACTGAAGAGGATCGGTTCATAGCTGTAGAGAGCAACGGAATGGTGCGGACCTGGCTTGGTGTTTCCCATCGGGAAAATCCATCGCTCGAAAATGCGCCAGAAAATTTGCTGAACGTGTTTAGAGCCGGGGCCGTGAAAAAAGTCCAGACAGGCTCCGACTTTTCGCTCTTACTTCTTAATAATGGAATGGTAATGAGTTCAGGAAATAACACGCGTGGCCAGCTTGGAAATCCGGACGATCTCTCCATAACCACGCCACGAGTTATAGAAGGACTATCCGATATCGTGGACATCGACACGGGAAATGGTTACAGTGCCGCGATTGACTCCGAAGGTCGGTTGTACGTATTCGGCGCGAACGATATTGGACAAGCGAACGGGAGACGACCCGAGTCCGATGCTGAAAAGCGACTCATTCCCACGCGACTCGCGTGCCCAATAGTCCGGTCAGTATCTTGTGGCGACGTTTATTCCCTGGCGGTGGAAGGAGGCGGCGAGGATAACGATCATCCGACCGGTTCCAGCATTGAAATAGTCGACCGTAAGGAGTTTGCATTATCGTTCAGATGGACTCGGGCTATAGACACAAGAACCAGTCAGAACGACATCCAATACATCCTGTACGTCAGCGACGAATACTTTGAAACAACGGCAGGCGTAACTCCTTATGGAGTTTTTGATGACAGTGTTCGTGAAACGAAAATCGACAACCTTCTACCTGGACGAACTTATCATGTCGCTGTTGTCGCGGTAGACCGAGTCGGAAACAGGCAACCTCTCGACTCGTCGAACAGGATTCCAGCGCAAACCATCGCGGTTGGACAGGGGGGAGGAATTTGGGGAATAGGATCGAACGATTTTGGAGAATTAGGAGTAAAACAAGCTCACGTGACCGGGTCTTTTGTGCGAGCGCAAACCAATGTTCGCGCAACACAGGTCGCCACTGGTGAATCCCATGGTCTTGCGCTTACGGATGATGGCCGAGTATTGGCTTTTGGGCGAAACGATTCTGGACAACTTGGCATTGGAAATTTCGAAAGACGTTTTTCTCCCACGGTGGTTCCCGAACTTAGGTCCATCGTTCAAGTGGCTTGTGGAAAAAATAGTTCCGCGGCTCTTACAGACGACGGCATTCTTTATACTTGGGGAAATAATGGCTGGGGACAGCTTGGCTTTACAACAAACGGCAGCCTGCCAACGCCGCGCGTCGTTGACGGTTTGCCGACAATCCGGTTTATCGACTCGTGCGAAAATTATGTACTTGCCATCGATGTAGATGGAAACCTATGGAGTTTCGGATACAACGAAAGCGGCGCGATGGGCTGGATGCGATCGACAGACGACCTAGCCCCGGTGAAAGTTGTCGGCATAGATCGCGTTCGCCGAGTGAGCGCTGGTCCGACGCATGCCATCGCGCTGTGCGACGACGGCTATGTTTGGATCTGGGGAAAAAACGACTATGGCCAGCTCGGAATTGGAACCCGCCAACAGATGCTCGTTCCAAGGCGAATAGAATCGATAAAGGATATAAAGAGAATCGCCGCGGGAAGAGGATTCTCGATGGCGGTTAACCTTGACAACCAACTTCTGATTTGGGGAAGATATGCTGCCGTCGTAGATGGCGAATTTTGTGACTCTGAATCGCCGATTCAGGTACCGGGTATCGCTAACGCAATGGAGTGCGAAGCAGGGGGAACCAAGGCGTTCGTGGTGAATACAGACTACACCGTATGGACTAGATCCATTGAACCTGACGTTGGATCGCCTGGGGTCTCCGTCGGATTCGATCAGCTTGTCGGAATCGATGGGGTGGGAAGCATTTCGTCCACTGAAACTTTTACTCTTTTCTTACGAGAGTCCGGCGATTTTTTACCCCCGCGAGACGGAGGTTTGGATGTGGAGCGCTCATACTCCGGACTCGGATGTCTTGCAATTCGATATAATTCAGCCATTGACGATACAACGCCGACTTCTGAAATCAGATACGGTGTGTATGTGAGCGAAGCAGAGATGGTAAATCTCGACAATGTGGAGCCTATACGCGTCGTTAGATGGAATGAAAACCCCATCTTAATCGAAAACCTGTTGAAGGATCGCGTATATAATGTTGCCGTGGTTGCAGTCGATAACCTCGGCAACGAACAACCCCTATCCGAAACCTTGCAAACGACCATCAGAACTCTCCCGGCTGTCACAGGTTCGATATGGGGATCCGGGCCGAACGACTTCGGTCAGATAGGCGATGGCACCCGCGAGGCAAGGCTGATCCCCGTTCCCGCGAAAGAAACGACGCACTTTCTTGCCGTTTACACAAATGGAGAGCACACCCACGCCATCAACCGAGATCGCACAATTTGGAGCTGGGGAAGAAACGACTTCGGACAGCTCGGCGATGGCACGCGTACGAATCGAAGCGTGCGTGTGCATACGCCGGGGATCGATATCGCGATGCAGATTCGGCCAGGCGACACATACACCATTGTTCGCGACAACAATGGCCTCGTCAGCGTCTTTGGCACACCTGTGGGAGTCTCATTCGATGGGAACTCGAGCGCAAGTTATTTCAGCCGTATCGTAGACGAGCTACAGGGCGCAAGTTGGATCGAACTAAGCGGCCGGCGAGGCGCGGCGGTAAACGAAGACGGTAGCGTGAAAGTCTGGGGAGACCTTGGCTGGCTGAGAGCGCCTGACGTAAATCCCGGATTCCTTTCAACTCCAACGAAAGTCGAAGGGCTTGCTGACGTGGCGAGCATTGAACTCGATGGAACCAGAGGCGTCGTCATGAAAAAGGATCGCACTGTGTGGATGATAGGCGCCGCGAGGGAGCTTCGGCCATCAGGGACTCCGGTTGAAAATACGCATCCAACGGAGACTGAAGAACAACACGAAGCGCAACCCCCGGAGGAGCATCCGCGAACGGCTCCGGAACGCGAGCAGGATCGACCCGTGGATCAGGGAGAGGAGTATTTCCTCGCTTTCGATAGTTGTCCGTCGTTACTGAACTTCAATTCGAAAAATTTTTCCGCGGAAATTGAATTAACGCTTAATGAGCTTCGCTTCACCATGACGAGAGTCGAGGGCTTTGCAAACGCGACGCAAATTCGGGCGGGTTTGAATCATTATCTCGCAAAGACTGTCAGTGGCGACGTATTCGCGTGGGATTTTGCAGACCTCCATTCTGCGAAAAAGGTCGAAAGCATCGTGGATGCGCATCAGATTGTCGCGGACGATGGCTACTCGCTTGTTTTACTTCGAAACGGAACGGTCCTCGGCTGGGGCGACCTCTCGCGACTCAGTCTTGGAAGCGCTTCAAGAAATAATATCGTTGAAAGCGGGCCAATTAAGATCGAATCGATCACGAACATCAGCCAGATCGCCGCGACAGGGTCGGGTTTCTTCGCAATGAGCAAATGACTGATTAGCGGGTCAGATGCCTTCTCAGGAGGACCTATCGCGCTGACGACGGCAAGGTCAAGCACGAAACCATCGCTAAGGAGGCTCAAATTAATAAATTGTCCAAAATCGCGCAATGCGAACCTGACGTAAATCTGAGCGCGAAATCCGTAAACTTATTTTGACGCACGTCCTAACTGGCTCGCGACGAATCGCCGTGGGCTACACTGGAGCACGACCAAATCGACCGCGTTTTCCGTGCTTGCGCTGTCCGAGTTCGCGTCGAAGCGTGGCGAGTTCGACGTCGATTACGATCTCGTTATCAAACTCGGAGGGAACGAAGTGAAGCGGGTGCGGGTCACTCGCGAGAATCTCTTTACGTTCGACTCCGAAATCGTTCTGGACGGAGCGGACATTCCGCTTGAAGAGGTTTTCGTCACGATCGCTAAGGTCGGTCGCGGGCAGGTCTACGCTTCCGCGTATCTGGATTACTTCAGCAAGGAGGAGCACATCGGTGCGTCGTCGAACGAAATCGAGGTCCGGAGGGAGTACTACCTCGTAAACCGCGGAGGCCGGGAAGAACTCGCTCAGCCGGAGAAGATCGAAGAGGGGCGCGAAATCGAAAGCCGGGACGAAATCGAAGTCAGGCTGCACGTCAAAGGCCATAACGATTACGAGTACGTGGTTTTCGAGGACTTCAAACCCGCCGGATGCGAACCGCGGCAACTCCGTTCAGGATTCGCGTATGGCAGCGGCGTGTGGGCGAACGTCGAGCTTCGGGACGAAAAGGTGGCGTTCTTCGCAACGAGACTTCCGGAGGGCGAGTACGTTCTGACGTACCGGCTGATCGCGGAGATTCCGGGGAAGTTTCACGCGCTTCCCGCGCAGGGGAGCGCGATGTACGCTCTGGAGCTTCGCGCGAATTCGGAGAGCTTCATAATGACCATCGTCGAGTAGAATTCAGAATAGTTGTCAGTAGTCGGTTGTCAGAAAATGCAGAGTGCGAAAGTCAGAATGCAGAAGTTCAAGCTGAAATCAAAAATCAGACTTCAAAAATCGAAAGTGTTGCCTGCGGCGCGTGCTTCTCCGCCCACACCTGAAGATACACGTCGATCTGCGTTGCGGGCGGATGCTCGACCACGAGCAGCGAGCCGGGATTCATGAATTTCTCCGCGAGTGTCTTGTAAAGCTTGGCGAGTTCGTCCGTCTTCGATTCGTAGAACGCGTACGGCGGAGATATGAACGCCACATCGAACCTGACGCTCTTCTTTCCCAGAAGCGCGTCGATGTTGAACGCGCTGCCGGAGATGAACTCGCAGTTTTCGGTCGCGCCGAGGGTTTTGGCGTTCGCTTCGATCAGTTTGAACGTCGGCCTGTGGATTTCGAAGAAGTATGCTTTTCGCGCGCCGCGGGAAAGGGACTCGAACCCGAGCGCTCCCGTGCCCGCAAACGCGTCGAGAACCACCGCGTCCACTACCTCGGGGCCTAGGGTGTCGAACAGCATCGTCCGCGTGCGATCGAGCATTGGACGGGTGCGCTCGCCTTCCGGGGCTTCGATTAGCCTTCGTCTGTACTTCCCTGCGATGATTCTAAGGGGCATTCAGGAGTTAAGAGTTAAGAGTTGGGGTGTTAACTAACAACTATTCTGCACTCTGCACTTTCCGACTACTGACTACTGACAACCGACTACTATTTGCCTACCGACTACTATTTCCTCGGAAATATCTTTTACGATTGTCAGGTCATCTATTACATTATTGCCAATGGGCAAGATACACCTGCCTTATATTTGTCCGCACGGACGATTCAATGCGCTGTCCATATTGTCAGGTTGAGGAAACCAAGGTTGTCGATTCCCGCGCCTCGGGCGAAGGGTACAACATCCGTCGTCGTCGCGAGTGCGCTTCGTGCGGCGGGAGGTTCACGACCTACGAACGAATCGAGGAGCATCCGAAGAAGGTCGTCAAGAAGGATGGCCGTCGGGAGGCGTACAACAAGAAGAAGGTCGTTTCGGGAATCGAAAAGGCCTGCGAAAAGCGGCCCGTGTCGACCGAGAGCATCGACCTCATAGTGGACGAGCTTGAAGAGCAGCTTCGTCTCAAGTTCGATCGCGAGATTCCAGGCGAGTTCATCGGGACGTTCCTTATGGACAAGCTGCGCGATCTCGATCAGGTCGCGTACGTTCGTTTCGCCAGCGTGTACCGCAACTTCGAGGACGTCGATGATTTCCTTCGCGAACTGAAGCCGATGATCAAGGGGAAGAAGTAACCGGATTTTTGATTTTTGAATTCTGATTTTTGAATTGATCGAATACGGAACTCCTGCAATGGAACAAGATCTGAAAGACAGAACCAAAAAGTTCGCGCTCAGAATTATCAAACTGTTTGATGCTCTCCCCAAAACAACCGTTGCTCACACTATCGGAAAACACCTGCTCAGATCGGGGATGTCTGTCGGAGCAAATTACAGGGCGGCTTGCCGGGGCAGATCAAAAGCGGACTTTATTGCAAAACTTGGCATTGTTGTCGAAGAGGCTGACGAATGCGAATACTGGATAGAGCTTCTTGCCGATGCCGGTATTATGCCTGCGGATAGACTGGATTCTCTACTTGAGGAAGCAGGAGAACTGACGGCAATTTTCGTGTCGTCGGTTCGGACGGCACAACGTCAAAAACGGATTTCGAGCACTAACGAGAGCGAAGATAACGAAAGGAGCGGCGTGAACGACGAACCTGTTGGTTAAGTCATGCGATTCGTAATTCAAAAATCAAAAATCAAAAGTCAAAAATCAGGATAGTCGATGGAGCAAGTGGGGCGCGTCCAGAAACGGGACGGCTGCGTCGAAAACTACGACGAAGCCGTGGTGCGGTTCGCGATTTCGTATTCCGCGTCTTACGTCGGCGAGGGCGGCGAGGACGGGAATCTCATTGCGTCCGAAATCGCGAAGGCGATCACGATCTACCTTTTCTCGCAGCAAAGCGAGCGCACGATCGCCGAGTCGGAGATCAACCAGATGATCGAGAAGGCTCTGGTGAACTTAAGAAGGTCGATGATCGCGCGGGCATTCTCCGCGATAACGTCGAAGAAGAGCATGTTCGATTTGTTCCAGTCGCTCCGGAATTCGAACGTGGACGCGGACGGATTTTTCACACCTCCGTCGGACGAGTTCTCCGGAGCCGCACAGGATGAGCCTCTGGAAGCGCGCGGCGAAGAAATCGAGTTTCCGTTCGATTTCGGATCGGGCGCGGAGTTCGAGCCGGAGACTTCGGAGGAGATCGTCAGGTATTTCGTCCGGATGAAGGTCGAGGAAAACCTGAGGACCGCGAAGGACGCGGAGCCGAGGTCGCCGTCCGAAATCGAGAACGACCTCGGACGGATGATGCTCGCCATCTACGCGCTCGCGGACGTTTACTCTCCCGAAATTCGCGCGGCTCACGCGGGCGGCCAAATCCACATAGGCTCTGCCTGCCGGCCGCTGTCGCTTGCGGAAGCGGAGCTTTCTCCTTTCAGGGTGGATTCGCCCGCGCAGTCGGAATTCACCGCGGAGTTCGCGCGCGCGTTCGTGACGGAGCACGTTCGAAGGCGCGACTTCGTCTCTGGCAGGATCAGGTATCACAACTTCGGTCTGTTCGTCGCGTCGAAATCCGCGGACGCCAGCATCGACGGTCTGAAGAGCGTGTTTGCGGAACTCCTCGCGGGATTCGCGCTCGAGTGGAAGAACGACAATCCTGTTGTGCTGGAGTTTCCGCTGGAAGTGCCGCTGGAACTCGCCGGCCACGCCCGGTCGATCGAGGGCGCAGACCCGCATTCGCTCCGTGAAGAAATAGTGCGCGTCGCGAAGGCGTACCTCCTCGCGCTGTCGGAGTGTGGGATCTCGCCGCGCAGACTGCCCGCGTGCGCGCTTCGGTTCTCGCCCGCGCAGGCCCAGCGGAGCGACGCGGGCGCCGTCCTCAAAACCGCGTTCCAGATTCTGCCTTCGGCGGGGCTGATCGCCTTCGAGATCGTTCGCGACACGGAGCCATTGCGACCACTGTACCACCTTCTGCGCGAAGACCTTTTCGAAGGCGTCCCGCTCGAAGACCTGAACCTGCTGACGCTGCAGAAGTCGTCGATCAACGCGTTCTCGCTCGCGGCGAAGGCGGGCGCGGGAAACCTCGGCGCGTACTGCGGACTCCTTCGGACCTACGCGGCTGTGTGCGTCGATCTTTCGCTTCAGAAACTGAGGCAGATGCGAAGATGCTATCAGGGCGCGCATCCCATCGGGGACCTCGCGGCCGCTCGCAGTGTGGTAACGCTCGAAGGTCTAAGCGAGGCCGCGTGCCTGCTGCTAGGGCGCGGCGCGACGATGGACGATTACAGACGGTTCGTCGATACGTCGCTCGCGGAAGCGAATTTCCAGCTCGGCGTTTCGAAGAACGCGCACCGCTGCCTGCTTTCCGGGGAATTCGAATCCGAAGCCTCGGATCGGTTCGAACGACTCGCCTCGGTGATGCACTCCGAGGCGCTGCGCTCGCGCTTCGGACGAACGGACCACAAGTTCTGCGGCACGCTCCTCGATTTCCGGAAATCGAGCGCGAAGACGAGGCTGCAGATCGAGGGCAGGATCAGGCAGAACCTGCAAATTCCAGGCGCGATCCTTCTCGATGAAGGTGAAGGTCTGCTCAGCTCTTCGCGGATCGCGGACATTCTCGAAATCGCGATCGAGGGGAGCGAGGCGCGCAGGATCGCATTCGAAAATCAGCTTACCGAGTGCCGGAAATGCGCTAAGCACCACGCTGGATTCCATAGCGTCTGCCCGTCGTGCAAAAGCGCGGAGGTTTCGCTGTTCCGCAGCCGGGGCGAAGGTTTCGCGCGGCTATCCGACTCGGAACGCCGGAGGCTCGCAGACAAGCGAAGCATGTTCGGCGACCTCTTCGTCGATATAAAATAAAATCGTAAGGACGCGCGTCCTTACCCTTGAGCAGTCGCGTTTATTCTTTTCCGCCTTCTTAGAAACTATCGTAGGCGCCTGGGACCGCGGTCGTCTATGTCCGCAAAAGCCGTCAAACGTCTCGTTTGACGGCTCCGAATTATCGATGTCGCTTGCTTGAGATAGTTTCTTATTCCTCTGACTCCGCCTTTTTTGTCCTTCTCGCTCGCGGCGAGAAAGGATCGAGGGCGCCCTCGGTGGACCCGAAGTCATCTCGTCGCCGGAGAAACTCGACGGCAACTTGACGGCTTCGGGTGGTTCGAAATCGTTACTCGCAAACGCAGCGCCGACATTAGTTAAACGCCATCCGGACTTACCTGTTTTTGCGCGATCTCGAACCTCCAATCCCTGTCTCTTTCTCCTGCAGGAAAATTTGGTGAGACATT
>JANLHZ010000212.1 GCA_024653775.1 Planctomycetota bacterium
CTTCCATACGGCCGGGGATTCATCGGGATTACCGTCTGGCGGAATTATATCGCCTTCCCGCGTCACCATGAATGCAATTTTTCCGCCGTCGCCTTCGTCGTCTTCGAGGGTCGCGGTGTAGGTATGATTATCCTCGGAAATACACAGCAATATATCTCCTTCGAGTTTTTCGATGGCACATTGAAATGTTTTCAGTTTTACGCGATATATAACTATTCTGCCCGGCGCGAGATCCACCACGAATTCAATAGTAACTTCGCCAGGCGCTGTGAACCGCGCCTCGATGAAATTAATTCCATCCAATATATCGATTATGGATTCTTCCTCGCCTTCGAGATTCGATGCCTGCGACCGGGATAGCGCGAAACCGGCGCTCTCGCCTCTATCCTCCGCGCTATGCGATGCTACCCCCGGCGGCGTCGGTATTGGCTCCGGTTCGGGTTCAGGCTCCGGTTCCGGCTCGTATCGAATCTCCTCGATCACGCGCCATTCCCATGTCCGGGGGCAATCGACTATAACGCCTGAGATCGGATTCTTCATTCGGGTCTCCCAGGAGAAAGTGTACACCGTTTCGATGGGATACGCGAGTTCGAGTTGGTTGTCATCGTTCTGGACGCCGTTTTCGTCGATGAATTTTTTGACGAGCGGGTCCGGTAGTGGCACGTTCTGACCTGCATCGTCGAAAACCTCCACCGCAAGCGACGGCGTCGGGCGGACCGCGACGACGTTTATTTTCAAACCTTCCACGTCGACGGTCGGCGTCCGCGGGTGGGTCCGGCATTCGATTTCGTACACCTCGGTTTCGTCTATCGCGCGGGGGAACGTGTACGAATAATTTAGCCCACCGCCGCCGGACGCGATTTCGACGCCGTTTTTGTAGACGTACCACGTTGCGAGTTCCGGGTGCTTGTTATAATGCAGGATCGCGGAGAAATTCACGGCGGTTTCGTCGCAAACGTAGAGCGAATCCCCGGAGCTTGTGGCGCCGGAGGCGTCCACGCTAGCGGCGCGGACTTCTCCGGAGAGCGGGTTTTCGGCCGTAACGGCATCGACCCGCTCGACCAAGGTATCGAAAAAACCGGACGTCAGCAAAGTGGCGTTTCTGATAACCGGGGGGTCTTCGGATTCGTCGCGATAATAAAAGTTCTGCGTGCCGTTATGATTGCCTCCGGAGAGTCCGCGGATTTTGTTCGGCGGAAGGTCGTGGCTTCCGACGTATTTTCCAAGATACCATTCCGAGCCGATCCAGCGGGGATCGACGGGCGTTCCCGGCGCTGCGCCCGGACCGTTAGTCTGATACTTCACGGTTCCGCCGACGCTGACTTCCGTGGAGGAAATATCGTAAGAAAATCCGCCGTCGTCGATTTCGGCGTGGTCGTGGACGAGGAAGCCGTTTGCGTCTGTGAAGATGACGTCGCTGTCGCCTGGATCGTTGAAGCCCTCGTCATTCAGCGTCGGGGACAGTATGGGGCTCGTCACATAGTGCATGCCCTCCGCAAGGAAACTCCAGAGAGCGCCGATGTTGGGGTTATAGGTGGGAGGCGGGACTACAGAGGGTTCCGCGGCTGGGCGAGATAGCGCGGAGGACTGCGATGTGGTGGCATGGTCATCTTGTCCGTGATTCATCGGCGAGACGCCAATGCCACGCACGGCGACGGCGTAAGCGTGGGTCGCGCGGGCGAAATCCCCCTCGGCGTGAGCGCGAATGGCGGTTTCGAGGACGGACAACGCTTCCTGGTTCGAACTTCCATCCAGGTATTCGAGAGCGGTTTTACGGGAGTACAGCGCGAGTTTGGCGGGAATATCCGCGGGATCCACTCCAACTTCCTCGGCGAAATAAAGTTGATGTACGGTTTCTGTTATCTTTCGGAGCGCTTCGGGAACGTCGTCAAGGGCGAGGAACAGCCGGACGTTCGAAATCGGGTCTCCCATATCGTTGCCTTCGAGAAATGCGTGAACGAGCTGAAGACGATCGAAAGCGGCGGAACCAAGCTCGAAGGTATCGCGGAGCGCGCGAACATCCGCGTCGATGGATGATAGTGTGTCGCGTGAAACGAAGACGGTTTGCAAGGTCACGACGAAATCGGAAAGATGATCGGTAATGACGGTAAGTTTTCCCGCAGTCTGGTTTACAGCGACGATGTTGCACACCTCCAGATCGCCTTTGCCGGGATGCCAGGTGAACGCGACAAGGCGCGTCGTGTCCTCGATAGTCATCCGCGAAAGACCGGGAACAGGGACTTCGAGCGCCGCGGGCCTGGAGAATTCGAGACCGGAAGGCTCGATCCTGAGAATGGGAGAAACCACCGCGCAGGTATCCGGGATACTCGCGTCTTCGACAGCGCCGCGAGTCGAAATCGACAACGAAACACTCGACGAAACGGAATGCGGCAAGATCGAAAGAGTGACGATTCCTTCCTTCGCTTCGTGGGTCAAAAATCCACCAATATCGGAGGTGACGTTTTCAGACGCGACGGAGACATTTTCGACAGATGTCGTTTCAGGTACAGCCGCATTTTCGCGCGGCGTGGAATGATCGCGTGGTTTTGGCGATGCGTAAATTGAACTCTCGGAATCGCAGGAGGAAATGGAAAGTAATGCGATGAAGAGAAATGACGCTCTTACGAGCGAACTACGAACGCCCCCCCCCGCAAACAGAGATCCAATCACGCATTATTTCCTCCGACCTCGATGACTCCATCCACCATTAAAACAAGCATAGAAACACGATCATCTAATTCGCTCGATCCTGTCAATACAAATTTCGTAGAAAGCGAGTTTTTTTACTCAGTCGTGCCATCACAGCGAGATAATCGCTCGTCGGAAAGGAGAGAGAGTGCTCAGGTCCAGCCTCCTCGCAGGAACAAATCTGGCGCAAACCCGAGAGCGACTGCTGAAAATCTATTGTCTTTCGAAACCTTAGCCGCTTCCGCCGCGGGCTGAAATATGCGCACTTCCTTTTTTTTCTTCAAGATTGAAGGGACATTCCGCGCGCCCTAAACTCTCTGGATTGTTACCTGGAGGACGCACGAATGACCAAAATCCTCATCAAACGCGCACGCGCATACATCGACGGCGGTTTTTCCCCACTCGACGTACTTGTACGGGACGACGTTATCGCGGGTCTCGGACTCGGTCTCCAGGATTCCGCCGACCGCGAAATCGACGGCGCGGGAATGCTCCTCATTCCCGGCGCGATCGACGCGCACGTCCATTTCCGCGAGCCCGGATACGAGCACAAGGAGGACCTCCTGACGGGATCGAAGGCCTGCGCCCGCGGCGGAGTCACTACGTACTTCGACATGCCGAACACGAAGCCGCACACTTCGACGAAATCGGCGCTGCACGAGAAGTTCAAACTCGCGGAAAAGAAGAGTGTGGTCAACTATTCGTTCTACGCGGGCGCGACCAACGACAACATCGACGAGCTGAAGGGAATGCGCGACATCCCCGGCGTAAAGGTATATCTCGGTTCGAGCACCGGGGGGATGCTTCTAAGCGACTACGCGGCTTTCGAGCGACTGTTCGCGGATCAGCCCCATCTTATCGTCGTTCACGCGGAGGATGAGGATCAGATCGTCGAGAACGAAAAGAATCTGAAGGATCGCGATGACGCCAGGGTCCACACGGAGATTCGCGACGCGGCGTGCTGCCTCGAAGCGACGCGGAGAGCGATCGGCCTCGCGCGCAAATATCGAAGGCGGGTTCACATTGCTCACGTTTCGAGCGCCATCGAAATTCCGCTGCTCGAACAGAATCAGGACATCGTCAGCGCGGAGTCGACCATCTGGCATCTGATGCTCGCGACCGAAGACTACGACAATCTCGGCACGCTTATGAAGATCAATCCCTCGATCAAGTTCTCGTCGGACCGAGACGCGCTTCGTCAGGCGGTTGGCGCGGGCACGATCGACATCGTCGTTACCGACCACGCCCCGCACCTCAAAACCGAAAAGCAGCAGGGTTACAGGAAATCGCCGTCGGGAATGCCTGGGGTAGAGAATTCCCTCGCGGTGATGCTCGACCAGGCGTTCCGCAAGTATTGCAGCTACGAGGACGTCGTACAGTGGATGTGCGAGAAGCCAGCAAACATTTTCAGCGTCAAGAACAAAGGCAGGATCAAGACCGGCTACGACGCTGATCTCGTGCTCGTCGATCCTGTCCGCGAGGAAACGGTCCAGGACGACAAACAGATTTCGAAATGCGGATGGTCGCCGTTGCACGGGACGAAGCTCACGGGCTGGCCCATAATGACGATGGTCCGCGGCACGATCGTTTTCGAAAACGGCGTTGTCAAAGACATCAACGCCGGCGAGCGCGCGACATTCCACTAACGGAATTAAGAGTTAAGAATAGTAGTCAGTAGTCAGTAGTCAGAAACTCAATTCTTAATTCTTAACTCTTAATTCTTAACTCATGACTCTTAACTATGTTTAGCACGACATTCGATTTGACGACCGAGCAAGAGGACCTCCGCAGGATGGTCCGCGACTTCGCCGAGCGCGAAGTGAAGCCGAAGGCTGCGGAGATCGACGAGACCGCCGAGTTTCCGATCGATACTTTCAAGAAGATGGGCGAACTCGGACTGCTCGGGATTCCGTTCCCGGAGGAGTACGGCGGCGCCGGCGCGGACTACCTCAGCTACATTCTCGCTGTCGAGGAGATCGCGCGCGTCTGCGGCGGCACCGGGCTTTCCTACGCCGCGCACGTCAGCCTAGGGACGTCGCCGATTTACTACCACGGGACGGAAAAGCAGAAGGAGCAGTACCTTCCGCCGCTGACGAAGGGCGAGTTCCTCGGAAGCTTCGGGCTAAGCGAGCCAAACGCGGGAAGCGACGCCGGCGGTACGAAAACCACCGCCATCGATAACGGCGACCATTTCATCTTGAACGGCGCGAAGCAGTGGATCACTAACCCGGCCTACGCGAAAACGATCATCCTTACCGCGAAGACCGACACCTCGCAGAAGGGCAGCCGCGGGATCAGCGCGTTCGTGCTCGACACGCCGACGAAGGGCTACAGCTTCGGCAAGAAGGAGGACAAGCTCGGGATGCGCGGAAGCGACACGCGCCCGCTTTTCTTCGATAGCGTCGTGCTGCCGAAGGAGAACGTCCTGGGCGAGCTGCACAAGGGATTCCCGGTGTTCATGCAGACGCTCGACGCGGGGAGGATTTCGATCGGCGCGCTTGCGCTCGGTATCGCGCAGGGAGCGTACGAGGAAGCCGCCAAGTACGCGAAGACGCGCAAACAGTTCGGCCAGCCGATCGCGTCGTTCCAGGGAATCGCGGGCATGCTCGCGGATATGGCGACGCAGATCGAGGCCGCGCGGCACCTCGTCTACCACGCGGCGCGGCTCAAGATGGCGGGTAGGGACTTCACGAAGGAGGGCGCAATGGCGAAACTCTTCGCGAGCGAGATTTCGAGCAAGGTCTGCTACGACGCGATCCAGATCCACGGCGGCTACGGCTACACGCGCGAATACCCCGTGGAGCGGATGTGGCGCGACGCGAAACTCTGCGAAATCGGCGAGGGCACCAGCGAAATCCAGCGCATCGTCATCAGCCGGCAGATCCTCGGGCGTCTGTGATTGACCCACGATGACGTTTTCAGTATCATAACACAGTTGACCGGCTAAATGTTGTGTAAGCGCTGACATGAAAAAAAACAAGAAAAATTCGTCTGTCGATGACTCACCATTGATCGAATCTGGCGACGACGATACAAAGAAACCTCTGAAGGAGTTTTAGAGATGGCTATTTATGTCGTAATTGCGGAAGGTTGCAAAAGTGATATAAAAGACAATATATCGCTGATTGAAAAAACCGCAGAAAAGTTAAGAAAGCTACAGAACCTTTCTTGTTTTGAAACATTTCTTCCAACACATTTTTTGAAAAAGAGACTTCCAAACAATCGACGATTGATCGCTTATCGAAAGTTCATTGATGATTGCGAATTGATAATTTTCCTGAAAGTCTTTCAGCGCAGTGACAACAAATATAAGAGCTTGATCGCAAGGGTATCTACTACTACCGAAAGTGAATTCTTTACGAAATTTCAATCTGATATTGTCATTCCTGACCCAAGGCAGCAGTCTGGATCACTTGTGATCAAATCGCCCTATAGCGAGGATGATTTCAAATCATTATTGAAGACCTTAGAAGCTGAGCCTACCACAAAAGTTACATCCCTGCCTAAGCCAAACAGCGTTGAGAGATTATGGTTATACGAGGTTCTAACGCCAACTACACAGAATGCGAGGGATGTCACGATTTTAGAGACAGAGTCGTGGGTCAAAAAGATGAATTCAAAGTCTATGGTCGACTTTCGCGGGATGATGCACGAAAATATTCAAAAAATTTGTGACTCTAAAGCCGAGCTTCAAAAGCACACACCAAATTGTGACAATCAGGTGATGGTTATATGGAATAGCAATAAAACTTTAGGGACTGTGTTTTATTACTACTCCACAAAAGATCAAGTATTATTGGTCGAACCTTTGCTCCACGATGACAATGAAGATGAAGTTAAAAAAAAGCATGAAAAGCTTATTGAAAGGGCCTTGCCTACTCTCGAAACTATTGCCGTACGCTCCTATCCGGATTTTATAGTGGCTGATCCCGGCGCATGGCTTAAGATTCAAAAAGATAAGGAGTCAAACCTAGCTCTATCGCCAGAAGAAAGCAAGCTTCTAGAGTCAGTGCATCATTCTGCCAGTAGCGGAAAATGCTATCCTCTGTTCATCAATGGCCGAGCAGGGAGCGGCAAATCTACCATGCTGCAATATTTAGCTGCCGACTACGTCGGCTTTGCACTGAGCGAAAAAGATGATCGCCATAGCTTACTTTACATGACTTACAGCGCGGACCTTTTGGATCGAGCAAAAATGATTGTGAAGGGGATGTTAGAGGCTCACTACAAGACTTTGCAGAATAACGTACACGACTCTAGCGAAATTCAAAAAATAATCAACTCTACTTTTGTCGTATTTCATGATTATTTATTATCTCTATTACCAGAGGATGCACAGAAAAAATTCCCTTCAAATAAAAAGATTAACTATTCGGTATTTTCAGACTTATGGTCTAAAACGATTGCTAGGCAACCAGCACCTCCATGCTCTTCCGAGCTAGCATGGCACACTATTCGCAGTTATATTAAGGGTATAAATGGTGATTTAACACCGGAGGAATTCCGTGCACTTCCACGGAAGCGCAAGTCGATCTCAGATGAAATGTATGACAAGGTCTACGCTCAAGTATGGGAAAAGTGGTACAAACAGCTTTGCGCGACAGACAGTCGTTGGGACGATCAGGATTTAGCAAGTTGTGTTCTGGAGGAAGATTGCGCCAAGGGTGCAAACAGCATAGCGATATTTTGTGATGAGGCGCAAGATTTTACACCCATTGAGTTAGATATTATTATGCAGTTATCTCTTTTCGGGGGACGCACCTTGGTTCCCGAAGAACTAAAATTAGTTCCAATTGCATTTGCCGGCGACCCGTTGCAGACAATTAACCCTACCGGATTTAGATGGGAAGCAGTACGGGAAGATTTCATGGATAGATTCAATGCAGTGTTGGATCCGCGAAGAAAAGCACAGATTGATCCTAATTACGTGGAACTTGAGTTTAATTATCGATCAAATCCTGGTATTGTCCAGTTCTGTAATTTAATTCAACTTGTTCGCGCCGTATTGCTTAATGCCCACGACATACATCCTCAAAAGACATGGGGGATTGAGATTGAGACTACAAACTCTCCCGTCTACTTCGAAACGGATAAGTCCGAAACACAAGACCTACTTATCCAAACAGAAGACTTCGTAAAGATTATTAATTGTGAAGACGGAGAAGAAACGAATTATGTAAAGGAGGACGATGTTTTAAATAGAATGAAAGAAGAACCCGAAGGCGTCTATCCCAATGTACTTGGTCCAACTAGAGCCAAGGGAATGGAGTTTCCGGCTGTAGTTTTATATCGGTTTGGTGATAAAACTCCCACATGTCCTGTTGGTTTTCAATCTCTTATAGACGGTACTGATGATCTAAATGAAAAAGAATCGCGGCTACCTTTTGAGTACTTTTTTAACCGCCTTTACGTGGCTGCGAGCCGAGCAAAAAGTCAACTAATCATAGTCGACTCACCCTCTGCTTTCAGTGACTTTTGGAGTTTTGCAACAGACCCACATGCGATAGAAAAACTCTTAGATCGTGCGCCTGGCGGGAGAGAGCGATGGGAAAAACATGTTATTGGATTGCTTAGAGGAAACGAGAAATCTTGGCGCGGCCACGCCATTAATCTTCAAGAACAAGCAGATGAATATAAGGCACAGGCTTCCATTCAAAGGAGTTCTTTTTTAATGCGTCAAGCAGCCCACGCTTACCGAAATGCGAATATGAACTCCAGAGCAGGATCATGTTTAGCGTTAGCATGCGAACTAGATGGAGAGCATAAGGCTGCAGGTGAGAAGTATCGTACCTTAGGAGAGTATAAGGAGGCGTTTAGATGCTTTTGGAATGGGTGTAACTGGTCACTGCTTTGCGAATTAATTCAGTTAGATCCATCTCAGGCATCGAACATGGAGAGTCAAGCAGCACGCTTCATGAAACTCCACAATGAAACTTCGCTTACGGAGTTTCTGAAGGTAGTTGTTGCAGCGAGTAAAGATGAAGAATGGACAAAGGGCATGAAACTAGATCCGACTTGGATGGAAGTGTTTAAAACAGTCTCTAAAATGCTTTCAGAAACCGATAATGTTAACATAAATTGGCGCGAGACATATAGCACATTCGTGAACTTATCGAAACTCGAAGTCTATCTTACTGATAAATATTTCCCGTTAATCGCATACAAAGCCAAAGACTTTGCAGCCGCTGCTGGTTATTGGGAAAATATCGACGATACTAGAAGTGAAAAATATTATTTAGCAAAGGCTCAAATTACGTCATTCCCAGAAAACCTTATTTTCTGGTCTCGTTCAAGCAAACACAGCGAGGTCATCGCGCGATGGAAAAAGTATAAATCAATTCTCGAAGGTAAACGACCTCCCGAAGACGTTATGAAGGCTGTTACGGACTCAGCTTTCGCTGAAGAAGATTTTGGATTAGTAGCAGAGATGCTGAAATATAAAGCTGAAGTGCAACAAGTCGAATCTCTTTTAATGAAAGCAATTCAAAGAAATGAAGTAGAGACTATAAAAGCCTCCTTAAAAATTGCCGTGAGACTTATTGTTAATAACGACATTCGGACGAAAGAATGGAAGCACACACCAAGTGCATTGGAAGTGAAAGAGGTGTGGTTAAATTTCTTGTCAACAGAGAAAACATACGCTATAGAACAAGATATGGCGTCAAAACTAGCTTCATCTATATCCGCAATATTAGGAAAGGAAGTTGCTTCGAATATAATATTCTGTGCGGTCATTGAAGAGTTATCAATGTCAGATGAGTTGGTTTCTACAGGGAGTGGCGGTGTTCGCAATTCCGTTGTTAGTTTTCTTAAATATAATTTTATTTCATCTGAGTCGCTCGCGAAAAAACATCACACATACCTTAACTTGGTTTCCGTCGGAGCTGCAATTGAAAGAGCAGGAAAAATAGTTGATGCGCTAAGGTACTATGAACAAATTATTAGTGGTCAATTTACCAAAGATGAGAAAAAGTTTGCTGCGGAGCGGCTGGTGAAGAACAATGAACGATATGCCGACTTCAAAAAGACTGACGATAAAGATGAATACAATAAAAGAATTACTAAAGCTAATGCCATAAGAGAAGAATTTAGTCTCGGCAGCAACAGTTTTGAAGAATATCCATTTATTCCAGAAATTGACAACTCTTCGGATGTCTCAAAGCCCGGCAATGATCTTCTAAAAGTGACTGAATTGCAGAATTATCGAGTAAGGATTGAACACAAAAAGCTTCAAGAAATAGTAACTGTTTATTGTTTGGAGAAAGAACTTCGAGGAGAGGTTGAAACTGTCCTTGTCAAAAAGGCAGAAGAGTGGCCATTGACGTGGCAGATTTCGGGTTGGAATGTTGGCATAAAATTGTTCACTACCAAGAACGGCTATAAAATTGAAATTTGTCCACGCGATTGCATGCCTATTATTTTCTTACTGGACACTAAAAACTAAACCCATGTTATTCATAATAGGATGAAGAAAAATATGCAACTGCGGCGTCTTTGCACGGGTGCAACGGGAAACCATGTATGACCGCTATCGTCGAATTCGAAAACCTCTCCAAGCGCTTCGGTAAGTATCAGGCGCTCCGGGATGTCACGCTTTCGCTCGAGCCGGGGGCGATCGGTCTGCTCGGTCCAAACGGCGCGGGGAAGTCGACTCTGATCAAAATCCTCCTCGGGCTGATAAAGCCTTCGGGCGGGAAGGGGCGCGTGCTCGAATTCGATATCAGGAAGAAGTCGAGAAGGATTCGGGAACTCGTCGGCTACATGCCCGAGATGGACTGTCACATTCCGTCGCTAAGCGCGGTATCGATCGTGTCGCTTTGCGCGGAACTGACGGGAATGCCGCGGGTCGAGGCGATGCAGCGCGCCCACGAGAGCCTGTACTACGTCGGCGTCGGCGAAGAGCGCTACCGCTACGTCGAAACCTACAGCGCCGGGATGAAGCAGCGCGTCAAGCTCGCGTGCGCCATCGTCGGAAGCCCGGATGTCGTCTTCCTCGACGAACCCACGAACGGCCTCGATCCGAAAGGACGCGACGAGATGCTATCCCTCGTCCGCGACCTTTTCGAAAAGCGCGGCATCAGCGTGATTCTCTCGAGCCATCTGCTTCCGGACGTGGAGCGGGTCTGCAAAAACGTGTTCGTGATGCACGAGGGCAGAATCCGGCTGACGGGGAGCATCGAGGAACTGAAGAAATTCCACACGCCGTCGTTCACCGTGACAGTCGAAGGCGACCTGCCAAACTTCGTTGCCAAGTGCGCAGAGCACGGATTCGAGGTCGAGAAGGACGACGACGAAAAGAACGTTCTGCACGTCACGATCGAAGACGGCGAACCCGCGCAGAGGCTGTTCGAACTCGCTAAGTCCGCGGGATGCTGGCTCCGGAGTTTCGATCGCAGGGAGGTAAGCCTCGAAGACGTGTTCCTGAGCGCGATCCGCTGACGAAGAAGTGAATTTTTAGACACGATCCGGAATCGAAATTTGCCTCGAATTTCGGGTGCAGCGACTGTAGAGTGACTCGCCTTCAATTTTGGGAGGCGGAAAACAATAACTTACCAATCTCGCATCACATCTTCACGTCATCTTCGCCTCGCGCTCGGTCGCCAAATCCTCATCGGAACAATAGCTACGATTCCGGTTTGGCTTCGTCGCGCAAAACGAACCTGGCGCAAACCTGAGCGCGATATTTAGAAAGTTATTGTTTTCCGCCTCCCTGCTTCAGCGTTCACATTCGGAAGAGGAGTCAAAATGATCGGTAGAATTCATCTCGCGTCGCTTTTCGTTTTCTGCGCAATTTCGGCAGCCGGATGCGGTCCGTCCGGAATTCAGCTCGATTCGTCCAACGTCGGCGTTCTCGATGTCGCGGACGAAAAGCTCAAGGACGGCGAATACGTCGACTATTACTTCTACGAAGGCAAGACCGGCGAAATCGTCGTTCTCGACGTCGTCAGGACCGATGGCAGCAAACTCGATCCGTACGTCATTCTCTTCACGCCGAACGCTTATGCCGAGACGGAAGCGGGCGGACTCGTCACGCCTATCGCGGAGGACGACGATTCCGGCGCGGACGGTAACGCCAGGCTCATCGCGCGTCTCGCTGAAGACGGGATGTATCAGATCGGAGTGACTTCGAAGGCCGCGGGCGAAACCGGCGGATATGAGTTCAAAATCCGGACTCCGGAGCAGTACGGCTTCAAGACCGCCAAGATCGGCGAATCTTATGAAGGATCGGTGGAAAAGGACGACTACAAAATCGGCGAAGATCGCTGGGACATCTACCTTCTCACCCTGAAGAAAGGCGAGAAAGTGACGGTTACGATGGAGCCGAGCGCGGCGCCGGAAGGTCAGGAACAACTCGACGCGTTTTTGCAGATCGATTCTGTCGAGCTTGGAGTGGACGTCGCGGACAGCGAAGAAATCGGAGGAGCGGAGACGCTGACGATTCACGCGGAGGAATCCGACGCGCTGGTCCAGATAAAAGCGGGGCACGCGGGGACGATCGAGAACCACGGTCCCTATAAACTGACTATCGCGAAGGCCGAGTAACGTACAAATAATTCGAATAATTCGTGCCTGACACGAATTATTTGTAATATTATTATGTAGGCAGAAAATCGTACATTAAATTCGTAGACGGCACGAATAAAAAGTATATCTAGAACTCCTTCAGTTCGTGCAGCAGGAATCTGAGGCACGAGTTCGTGCGGATGATCGTCACGCGATCGAGAAGCATTTTAGGATTCGGAAGGTGCGTGTATCCTTCGTCGATGAGCACCGTCGCTTCGAGCACGTCCTTACGTTCGACTACTCCGCGGCCGTCGATCGCTGCGTACGCCTTCGATGTGAAAATGAGCAGCGCGACCGCGAACAGCAGGAAGTTGAAGCACGGGATGTAGTCCGCAGGATACGCGCGGAACTGCCGGGAGCGGACTTTCATTCGAACGAAATACATCAGCGCATCGACCGCGTCTTTGTTTTCCGGCGAAAACTTCACTTTGCTCGCGTTCCCGAACGAAAAATACTTCTCGTTCACCGCGCTTCGGACGAAACCGAGGCTCGCGACGATTCCCTGGAGTCCGTGCCGTAGCCTCGTGAACGCTTTTTTAATCCCCTGGCTGAAAAATTCCTGCGCGCTCGGCGTGTTCAGAAGCGCGAACCACAGCGCGCGGAGATAAAGTCGTTCGCGGAAGTTCAGCTTCGCCACGGGCGGACGATTCGCATTCATTACGTCCCGCTCCTTTGCAATCGACATTTCGCTCGTTTCTCGAAAATCGCGGTCGTCGGTGACGCCAAGCTCGTAAGTTTCCATCTCTCGAAGAAACGCGAGCGCGAGATAAAACCGTTCCGGGACTTTCAGAGTCTCGTCTTCGAGTATTCCGAGCAGCCGGTCGTCGAGTTCTTCGAGCCTCGCCTTAGATATGAGGTCTGCGTCGCCTGCGAGGGACATATCCCGCGCGATTCCGATGAGACCGTTCGCGTTCTTGACGCGCTGGTACAGCCGTCCGAGATATTCACGATTCGTTTCCAGCGGCTCGCCGATGCGCTTCCCGACGGTCGGGCACGCGAAACTTAGTCCGACGTACACTCCCTTCGCGCCTTCGAAAAACGTGTACGGAAAGCTCTGGCAGACGGTCGCTTTTTCATCGAGTCCGTGTTCGAGGTGCATCGTACACTTGCCGTCACCCGTGAGGAAAACGCACTTGTGCTCTTTCGTCCGCGCGAAAGTGTGCGCGACCTCCCCCTGCGGCGTGCGTATCTCGTCGAACAGCTTTTCCGGAAGCTGCGGGTGGTTATCGCGCCATGGAACTTCGCCAAGTCGGTCGCGCTCCTCCTTCGAAATCAGAATCAGCCAGCGTCCGCCGCAGCATCGTCCGGTGCCCTGGCAGGTGTATCGCGCTTCTTCCGGGATCAGTAGTTTCATAAGGACAGCATAATCCTTCCGCGCCGCCACGCCGAAGAAATTCGCTTACATTCGGATTCGATCGACCACCGCCGCGATGACGTCCGGGTCGGTCTCCTTGATCACGCCGTGGCCGAGATTGAAGATGAACGGCTTTCCGCGCATCTTTTCGAGAATCGCGGCGGTTTTCGCGACCGCGACCTCCCGGCCCGCGAGCAGCGTCGCGGGGTCGAGGTTCCCCTGCACCGGCCTCGGCGCGAGATTCCCCGCTGCTTCGGCGATGTTCTCAACGTAGTCGATCTGGAACGCGGTCGGTTCGCAGCCCGTCTGCCAACCGGACGGAATCCCCCGCGCGAACTGAATTATCGGGACTCCGCGGGACTTGACGTGCTTAGTGATTCGCGTAAGGAATGGTTTCGAGAACTCCTCGAAATCCTCCCTCGAAAGCACTCCCGCCCAGGAATCGAAAATCTGGACCACTTCCGCGCCGGCGTCGATCTGAACGTCGAGGGACGCGATCACACCGTTCGATAGCTTTTCGAGCAGCTTCCGCCCTGCTTCCGGATTCGCGTAGAGGAACGATTTCGTCTCGCTCCAGTCCTTCGAGCCGCGGCCGTTCACAGCGTAGCACGCGAGCGTAAACGGCGCGCCCGCAAACCCGATAAGCGCGACGTTCTCTGGCAGTTCCTTTTTTACCAGCCGGAGCGCGTCAGCCTGGAAGCTGAGGCAGTCCGGACCGTCGAAATCGGTGAGCGCGTCCACGTCCGCCGCGGATTTCACGGGCTTTGCGATCTTCGGCCCCGTTTCCGGAAACGCGACATCGAGGCCCATAAACGGCAGGAAAACGAGGATGTCGGAAAACAAAATCGCCGCGTCGAACCCGTACCGCCGGATCGGCTGGAGCGTCACTTCCGCGGCAAGCTCCGGATTGTGACACATTTCCAGAAAAGTATGTCGTTCTCTAGTTTTTCTGTACTCAGGGAGGTATCTTCCCGCTTGGCGCATCATCCAGACGGGAGTTTTTTGAGATTTTTTTCCACCGAGTACCAGCAGCAGGTTAGATTTAGTAGGCATTATCTTTTATAGGTAATGATGGGTAGCAGCTCGCCCTGTGGTTACGGTAGCAAAGTGGAGAAAGACGGCGAGCGAAATTATAAAAAATCTCGATCACTGACTCAGTGAACCAAGGGAGATGCACATGCTGGGACTCGGTCTTATCGGCGTCAGCGTGCACAGTGCTCCGATCGAACTTGTCGGCGCGCTCACGCTAAAGATGGACGATCGTGCGGAAAGGCTCACGGCTCTGAAAAAAGAGTTCGGGCTTGACGAAATCGTCTACCTCGCGACCTGCAACCGCGTGGAGTTCATATTCTTCGCGCGGAACCTCGAGCCGGTTTATCGGCTTCGAAAGAAACTTCCGGCGTTCTTCCGCGAGGCGCTTGGGAATCTCCGTCTCGAAGGCGCGCACCTCTATTCCCGCGAGGGACTGGAGGTGGTGAAGCACGTTTATTCCGTCGCGTCGTCCCTCGACAGCCTCGTCATAGGCGAGAGCCAGATTCAGCACCAGATCCGCGACGCGTTCAGCTTTGCGGAGGAATCGAACCTGATAGGCGACGAGTTGCGCAGGCTTTTCCAGAATGCGTTCCGCGTCGGCAAGAAGGTACGAAGGCAGACCGACCTCGGCGATAAGCGCGTTTCTATGGCGACGCTTGCCCACGCTCCGATAGACAGATTCATTGCGGAAGTGGGGGAGGTTCGCGCAGCGATTATTGGCGTGGGTCCGATGTGCAGCGAACTTGCGCTTCACTTCAGCGAACGGGGAGTTACGGACGTCAAGATCGTTTCGCGCACCAAGGTGCGCGCGGAGGAAGCCGCGAGCCAGTTCGGCGCGGAGGGCGTCGGGCTTGTGGACTTCATCTGTGATCCATCGGACGTGAATCTCATCTGCACTTCCACCGCCGCGCCGCACGCGATTTTCTGGAAGGCGGACGCAGAGCGCATCCTCGGCGCCCAGAAGAACCGCGGCAGGTTGATGTTCGTCGATCTCGCGGTTCCGCGGGACGTGGACGACGAAGTCCTTGAGATCGAAGGCGTCACACTCGAACACATCGGCTCGCTGCGGGAACTCGCGGAACCTGGCGCGGAGCACTGCGAAAAGACCATCGACGAGGCGAACACGATCGTCGTACACGAGACGAAAAAATACCTCGCGGCGCACATCGAGCGATTCCTCGGCCCGCTTTTCCAGATGAGCGTGGACGGAGCGGAGGCGTACGTCGACTTCGGACTCGACGGGCTTTTCAGCACCAAACTGAAGGACCTTGGCGAATCCGGCCGCGGCGCGATCCGCTACTGGGTCACCGAGAAGCTACTTCCGCATGTGCTTCACGAAACCCAGCGCAATATTTCCCGCGTGCTCACGCAGATGCGCAGCGATTCGGACGACGGAAATCCCTCGCCTGTCCTCGAGGGCGCCTTCGAAGCCGTGGGCCCCCGCGCCGATAGGCGCGAATCGTAATCGGATTCTATTCCGCGCAGGCAGCGCGGATCAGTTCGACATCATCTCGTCGGCCTTGACGAAACTGTATTCCCTGATCAGCTTTCCAACGTCCTCCCACTTGCCCGAAAGCTG
>JANLHZ010000216.1 GCA_024653775.1 Planctomycetota bacterium
ATTCTCTGCGAATCTCCGCGCTCTCCGCGTCTCGGCGCTGAAGAACTGCGAGGACGCCGGTTTTGTAATTCAGGGAATGTGGTTCACCGAACATTTACGATTTTACGTGTTGCTTCGGTGAACCACGTGGCGCGGGCGTCTCTTTGTGATTTCACGGTCAGGATGACCATGCCGCAAATGATTTCATCTTATAATAAGTTGTAATTTATAGATCCATTATTACTTTTCTTTATGTTCGTAAAAGTGTGATTACTCCGGGGACATGGTTCATCGAACCGATACGGGTCCGTCCCTAATTATCCGCAGGGCAGTTTTCATATTTCCTGGGCGGTTTTCGCGAGCAGTTCCGCGATTCCGAATGTACGGCCGTTCCGGGTTACGGCTGCGACTACGCCGATCAGTTGATCTGGATTTGCGAGGGACGAGATTCCACGAAATCCGCGGTGCACGAAACAGACCGAAAAGCGTTTCGTCGTGGTCCCGAGAAAATAATGGACGATCGTCCCGGCCTCGCTCGATATTGCTACGATGTCGCCTTTAATGAGCGGCTTATCGCAGCTTATATCGACGTGGAGCGCGTCGCCTGGTCGGAGCAGTGGCATCATCGATCCGCCGATCATCGAAATCGTGTCGACCGCGCCGGGAATCCCGGGCATAATGCGTGGATCTTCGTTTTCGAGCAAAATCAATCCTTCCTCGACGGTTTTCGCTCCTATCGAATTGTACACGAATCCGCTACAGACTGCGAACAACATTGAGACAGTTACATATTTTCGATGTTCCCTAAAGAGTTCGCAGATAGAATTGAGATTATTCGACAATTCCAGATTCGTAACTCGCAATACGTGACTGAACATGGGTTTCTCATTTCTCGGACCGGTAATTCCACCTGCTCTCGCGATCGTCATCATCGCGGCGCTTTTCGGATTTTCGTTCTTCGGGTTCAGGAAGCTCGCGCGGGCGCTCCCGCTGAGGAGGTTCGCGGCGCTTGCGATTCTACGGAGCGTGTTTCTCGCGCTCGTTCTCGCTTTGCTTTTCCAGCCTGCGGTAACGACCTCGGACGCGCCCAAAAATTCGCTCGGACTCACGGTGTTCATCGACGCGAGCCAGAGCATGCTCGAAACCGATAGCGTATCCAGAACCCCGCGCATCAATATGGCGGAGAAAATCGTTTTCGACTCGAACTCGGGTCTTGTGGCTACGGCGATCGACACGTTCGACGTCCGGACGAAGATATTCGCGGATTCCGTAACGGACGTGACCGGCGAACTTCGCGACTACAGTCGGGAAGGGTTCAGACTCATCGCAAGCGGTGGATCGACCGAGATACACGCGGCGCTCGAACCTCTGGGCGAGCCAGGCGGAAAAACCGTCGCGGCGGTGCTTCTGACCGACGGCGCGACGACGTCGGACGACGAAGCCCTCGCTGCGGCGCGGAAGGCTGGGGTTCCGGTGTTCGTCATCGGAATCGGACGCGCCGGCGCCGCGGACGCGGACGCGAGGGTTCTGAACGTCGAATGCGAACGCTCCGTCTACCTCGGACTCGAAGCGAAGGTGCGCGCGGAAGTCGAGTTCACCGGATTCAGCGCCGACGAAATGCGCGCCGAGGCGAAAGTCGAACTCCTCCTCCGAGGAGAAGTTCTCGACGAGAAAACCTTCGTCCCCGGAAACGTCTCACGGCACTCAGTCGAATTGACGCATAGGCCGGAGAACGCGGGGAATTTCGATTTCGAGGTGTGCGTGACTCCCGGACCTAGCGGCGAGCGTCGCACCGAAAACAACACGCAGACTGTAAGCGTCAGCGTAATCAAGGAGAAGCTGCGGGTGCTTTACATCGAAGGAAGGCTGTCTCCCGAGTACAACCGGTTCCAGAGGTATCTGAAGGCCGACGAGCCGGATATGGAGTACACGATCCTGATCCGCAAAGGCGCGGGAAACGAATACGAGCTTCAGAGCGCGGTCGAGGACGGCGTCCGCAGCATCGACCTCGATCCGGAAAAGCTCGCGAAGTACGACGCGATCGTCCTCGGCGACATTTCTCCGGACATGTTCAGCGAAAGTTCCCTTAGCGCGCTCCACGATTTCGTTTCTACCCGCGGAGGCGGCGTGATTTTCAAAGGCGCGCTTTCGTTTCTCGAAAACCTTTCTTCGGACAGTGTGATCTCGAAGTTGCTTCCCGTGGACCTCGCGACGGTCGAGGGCGAAATCCTGAGTCCGTTCGTGATGAGAGTGACTCCCGACGGCGCAAGGCATCCGGTGCTTTCCGGGTACGCAGACGTACTGGACGAGAGGTTCAGCGGTTTCGACGCGGCGAAACGCGCAAAGCCCGGAAGCGTCGTCCTCGGAACCAGCGACGGCGCGCGGAGTACCGAGTACGTCGTCCTTTCATGCCAGGAGTACGGAAGCGGCAGAACCCTTCTATTAAACGCGAGTCCGACCTACACCTGGTATCGTCCTATAGAGGAGGGCAGGAAGTCGGCGTTCCACCGGTTCTGGGGCCAGGCGATACGATACGTCGCCAGGAAGGACGACTCGGCAACGTACCACAGCGCGTTTTCGGTGGACCGACGCGGGGTGCTTCCGGGAGAGAGCGTGAATGTCGTATTCGATCCATCCGCGGCGGGCGCGAGCGCGGAGGGTCCGTTCGAAGCGCTCTCGATGGATTCGAGAACGGTTCTCGGGCGTTCGGAGGATTCCTCGGTGTTCGAGGGAAGCATCCGTACAGGTAAAGAAGGACTTCAGTATCTTACGCTCGAAGTCATCGACGAGAAGGGAGACGCGATAGGTTTTTCGAGAACCGTCCGCGTGGGGAAATCTCAGTTCGAGTCGTCCAACTACAGGTTGGCGGAGTCGCTGCTGAACGAAATCGCGGGAGAAACAGGCGGACTGTACGCTTCCGAGCTTGAGGCGGGCAGGATCGCGGACGCGCTGCTAAGACTAAGCGCGAGTCTCACGAAGCCCGTGACCCACAATCTTTTGGAGAGCTGGGAGTATTTTGTTGTTATAATTCTGTTCCTCGGTCTTGAATGGATTTTGAGGCGGAGGTTCGCTCTAATCTGAACGCGGAAAAAAGTTCCCCGCGTGTAACGGACAGTGTAGCCACGGAGGGCAGGGTGTACGAAAAATCGATTCTACGGAGGCGTAAAATAATAACTTGCCGTTTTCGCATCGCATCTTCACGCCATCTTCGCTCCGCGCTCGGTCACCAAATCCTCACCGGAACTATAGCTACGCCTCCGGTTTGGCTTCCTCGCGCGAAACGAACCTGGCGCAAATCTGAGCGCGCAATTCGACAACTTATTGTTTTACGCCCCCTAATCGCCTTCGCGAACTTGCTTGCGATGGCATTTGCGCTCGCGATTCCGTCCTTCGCGCTTGCGCAGTCGGAAGCCGACTTCGCGCGGGAGGCGAGGGCGAACGCGATTCGCCGCGATCTCGTTTCTGGTTCCGCTGCCGCAAGGATAGAGGCGCTCCGCGAACTGATGACGCAGGAAAGCCCGAAGATGATTCCGGAGGCGCTCGCGAATCTTGAAGATGAGCGCGACGAGGTCCAGATCGCCGCGATCGAATACTGCGTGAAGTTCCGCGACTACGTTTCAGTAGAGGCGAAGCCCACGCTTCTACAGATCGTCGGCGCGTCCGGAAGATTCGCACGGGAAAGCGCGCGGGTCCGCGAAGCCGCGGCGAACGTTTTTTCGAAGGTTTCGCCTGACCGCGTGGATACCGACCTCCTGCTCGTTTTCGCGGAATTGCTTCGCGAGTCGGACGTCGGACTTCGCGTCCTCGCGGCTGAGTTCTTCGGCGGGCTACGCATAGATCACTACGAGTCGATCGTTAGCGTTCAGATCGCAAACCGTCTCCGCGCCGCGCTCTCCGATCATACTCCGCTGATCCGCGGAATGGTCCTGCGGTTTTTCACGACGCACGATTC
This sequence comes from Planctomycetota bacterium, assembly GCA_024653775.1. Taxonomy (GTDB): domain Bacteria; phylum Planctomycetota; class UBA8742; order JACQVU01; family JANLHZ01; genus JANLHZ01. Next base: position 3,932 of record JANLHZ010000216.1, read on the forward strand.
TCTCGTCAGCGAACCTATGCTTGTCGACGTCGCCAACCTCACCGTCGACGACGACGCGGGGATTCGGCGGGACGCGTTCGAGCTTGCCCGCAGACGCAGCGATGACGGAATCCCGCTTTCGAGAAGCATTTTCGAGCGCGCCATAGCCCGATCGTCAGACGCCGACCAGTCCGTAAGGCGCGCGGCAATGAGTCTGATCGAGTCGTTTTCGTCCCGCCTGAAATCCGGACGCGTAGCGCTAACGTTCGACATCGAACCGATGCGGCCGCTGCTCGTTCGCGCGGCTTTAGCCGGACTTACGGACGAAGATTCCGGACCTTCCGAGCCTGAGAAGATCAGATACCCCCACGAAAACGTCCGTTACCACTCGATACTGTATTTCGCGTCGGACGATGAAAACGCTCACCTCGCGGAGAACCAGATTTCCGATCTCCTTTTCGATCGTCGTGGTGAGGTCGCCAGGGCCGCGGCGATGTTTCTTGCCCGCAGTGTTAACGGACGCCTGGGAAGCTTCGAACCGGAGTCGATCAGCGAAGCGATCGAGTTCCTGAAGAAGTATTCCGAGAACGCCCAGATTCGAAACCTCGTGGCGTCCCACATTTTCGATCCGTTTCCGAGGTCGCAGATTGCCGCGCTGGATTTCATCGCGGAGCTTCCGGACGAGTACAGAACTCCGGAACTCTGCGCGAACGTCAAGTCTCTTCTGCTCGAAACCCGTGATCCGCGGTTCGTCGCGCCGGACGTGATCTTGTCCGCGCTGGAGTTCTTTTCCTCCGGGAAGGACGCTTCTGAACAGGGTGACGCGGGCACGCTCCAGCGCCACTATTTCGCGGGGCGTTTCCTGCGGGACTACTACGTCGGGGTCCGTCAGGAAGCTGCGCGGGCGCTCGCGCCGCGGGGTCCCGCGAGAAAGATCACCGATCCGGACCACCAGGACCGCGCAGCGTGGGCGTGCCTCGGGCTTCTAGGGTCGAGGAAGTACCGCGAGCTGTTTCGCAGGAACCCGCTCGCAGACGCCAGTTTCCTTTCTTCGGAAAGGCTCGAAGCTCTGGAGAGGTCCTTCGAGGATCCGGAGGAGGACCGAAGCGTCAGGGTTCTTCTCGCGCAGACTCTAGGCGAAGTTCCGTCGATGGAGTCCGCGCGCACGCTCACCTTTCTTCTAGAGAACGAGACCGACGGCAGGGTCAGGGTCCAGACGGCGATTTCCTGCGCCGAGCTTTCGACGAGATTTCTCGCCGCGAATATCGCGGAAGGCGAAACCAACCACGACGCGGTGATAGCGTCCGCGGTTGCCCTCGAAAGAGCCGTCGACGCGATGATCTCGCTCGTCGGCGATCCCTCGTGCGGCCACGCAGCTCTCGCGGCGCTTCGCGAAATCACGGAGGTCGACCACGGGACTTCCCGCACGACATGGCTCGAATGGTGGAACAACCTGAAACTCTGCCGCGAGAGGCTCGAGCATCCAGACGACTTCGATCCGTTCATCTGCGCGACAAGCGCAAGATGGCTCGGGACCGAGCGCGTCGGGAGAAGCATGTTCGCGTATCGTCCACTCGTTTCGGCGCTTTCGAGCGAAAGTTCGCTGGTGAAGATGGAGGCTGCGAAGGCGCTTACAGAGTTTGCCGGTCCGAGCGTTGCGCAGCGAATCGCGCTGCTTCAAGAGTCCCGGGAAGATCGGCTCAGGATGACGTCCGTCGAGGCGTTCCTTACTTTCGCGGAACAGGCCGAGCGACGCTTCCTCGATGATTCCTGCCTCTCTTCCGAGGAAAGCCATATCCAGGAAGTCTGGAAGTCGACGCTCGACATCCTCACGAACTCCGCGGAGCGCGCGGGCGCAGACAGATCGGCTTCGGTTCGCGCTGCAAACATGCCTCTCGCGTCGTCGCTGATGCGCGCGTATTTCAACCTCGCGCGGATCGAGCCGGGCGGCAGCAGGACCTACGCTGGCCGGCTCGCGCTGCTGCTCGGACTCCTTGAGGGCGGATTCCGGGACCGCGCGGTGGAAGTTCGCCTCAGCGCGGTCGCACAGTTTCTGGACACGGAATCGGACGATTACCGGAGATACCACGCGGGGAATTACGACCTCGCGCGGACCAGCCTTGCGAAAGTGGTCGCTCATAATGACGTTGACTTTCCAGAGCTTTATGCAACACTCGAATCGTCTCTATTGGCGTCGCTTTCGGACGAGGACCGGCTGGTATGCGATTTTGCGTCCCAGTCTATGGTTTCCCTGCTTGAAACGATAAGAATCGCCGACGAGAACAGGTATTTGTCGATGATGCAGAAACTGATCGAAAATCTTGAAAATCCGGAGCGAAACGCCCGCATCTATTCCGCGCAGGCGCTCGAAAAAATGGAGCGGCAGAATTTCGGAACCGACCAGATTCTGTGGTGGACGTACTTTCAAACAATTAATAATTAGCAATTAATAATTAAGAATTAAGGACCAGGAATTAGGAACTATTAATTGCGATGCGAAGCGAAGATGCAAGAATCTCTCTGGACAACATCCTCCGTATCATGCGCGACCTGCGACGCAAGGTTCAGCGTGCGACGGAAGATCGGACTCCGGAGCCTCAGATACTTCGAATGCCCGTCCTGCGCGGGACTCGTCAGCCTGAAATCGAATTCCCTACCCGTGGCGATTACGGACGAAGAAGTCATTGAAGCCGCGGAGGAAGAAGATGAAATCTGCGAGGCACAGGCTGAAGATGGGGAGGACGACGAAGAAGGTAAATCTGAAATCTCGAATCTGGAGTGGGAGCCGGATGGCGACGTCGAACGCGCGGTAATCGATCCCGCGCAGCGAATCGCGGACCTTAACTCGCTGCTCGAAATTTCGCGCCGCATCGGAGAAGAGAAGGATCTTGATGCGCTCCTGAATCTCATAATGAACGAAACCACAAGGCTGCTCAAGACGGATCGATCGAGCCTTTTCCTCTACGACGAGGCGAACCACGAGATTTACACCAAGATCGCGCAGCGAGCCGAGGTCAAACAGATTCGCGTTCCCGTGGGCAAAGGCATCAGCGGGATGGTCGCGCAGATTCGAAGAGTCTGGAACATCGAGGACGCGTACGACTGCCCGTACTTCGACCGCAGTTGGGACAAGATCACGGGATACCGCACGAAGAGCGTTCTGTGCTCGCCGATTTTCACGCGGGAGGGCAACCTCGTCGGCGTGATCCAGGTTCTGAACCGTCTCGACGGGAAGCGCTTCGATTCCTACGACGAGGAACTGCTCTACACTCTGACGAGCCACGCCGCGGCGGCGCTCGCGAACGCGTCGCTACTTGCCGCGTTTCTCGACGGGCAGAAGATGAAGAAGGCGCTCGAAGTCGCGAGCGACATCCAGATGAGCCTGCTTCCGCGGAAGGCTCCGGATTTTCCGGGTTACGAGCTTGCGGGCTATTCGACCCCCTGCGACGAAGCCGGCGGCGACTACTACGATTACGTCGAGATCGACGAGCACCGCCTGCTGATCGCGGTCGGCGACGTCACCGGCCACGGCGTCGGCGCGGCGCTTCTGATGGCGACGGGTCGCGCGCTGCTCCGTGCGTTCAGCATCAAGAGCCTCGACCTTCCGGACACGCTTTTCAATATGAATAACGCCCTCGAGCGCGACATGGGCGCGGAGCGGTTCATGACGCTTTTCATCGGAGTGCTCGACCGCAGAACCGGGGAGCTTGTGTATTCGAGCGCCGGGCACGACCCGCCGATGGTGCTGCGGAAGTCGTCGGGCGAGTTCTTCGAGATGGAATCGACCGGCCTTCCGCTCGGGATGGTCGAGGATACCGATTTCCCCTTCGGAGACAGCGTCATCCTCGAGCCGGGCGACCTCATCTCCATCGCCACCGACGGCGTGTGGGAGGCGATGGACAAAACGGACGAGGAGTACGGTCAGGAACGCCTGCAAGCGGTTCTGCGCAAAGCGGCGGAAAAGCCCGCGGAGAAGGTCATCGACGCGGTGTACGACGACGTCCGCGCATTCTGCAAGGAGATTCCGTTCCGCGACGACTTCACGCTCGTCATTCTGAAACGAAACGTCTGATGGCGCGAACTGCTGCGCTACGTTCGTAGTGTGCCCGTGAGGGCATCCAAACGACTTACGTCGTCACTACGAACTCGCCGTGGGGATAAAGACGAGTTGCGCTTCGTTTCTGCGCTCGCTAATCTTGTCGAATGCCAACTCTGCTCGAATTCGATTTCGTCACGATAGTTCTCATCTCCTTGTCCTCTATCGGGGTATTGAGCATCTACGGCAGAATCGCCGCGGCTCGCGCTGCGAGGCTGGCTGACGGAAGCCAGATGCCAAAATCGGTCCGGGAGGCGCTTGACAGCAGTCCGGAATTCGTAAAGCACGGCGGCGAAATCCGCGACGCTTCGGTTCTCGTCTGCGATCTGCCCGAGTTCCAGGGTCTGTTCGAGAAACTTAAAAATGAGGAAATCGTCGACAAACTCAATATGTATCTCCGTGAAGCGACCAAGGTCATATCCGATAGCGGCGGTTCGATCGACAATTACGACTGCCAGCGTATTCAGGCGTTCTGGTCAGATCGAGAAGCGCGCGGGAGCCACGCACTTGGCGCCTGCCGTGGGGCGCTGCGAACCGTGGAAACTATTTGGCGGCTGAACGAAGAGCACTACAGACCCGCCGGACTCGGAGCTTTCGAAATCCGCGTGGGAATCAGGTCCGGCCCGGCGCTTGTCGCAATAGTCGGAACGAACGTCAAAATCGGTTTGTCCGTCATCGGTCCCGCCGCGGAGCAGGCGCGCAGGTTCGAGCAGCTCTGCCTGGAGTTCGGCGTCCATATTCTCACAAGCGAGGAAACCGTCCGCCACGCGAACCCGGAAGGCGAGGCGCGCGTCGTCTTCCGTCCGCTTGCGAAACTGCGGCTGAAGGGAAAACTCGACAAGATCGTCGTCTATGAAGTGATGGCAATGGCAGGCGAAGGCTACGCGCAGAAACTCATGTACGGCGGCTACAAACGCTGGAGCGTGGCGGAGACGAACGCGCTGCTTTCGATGTACTCCGCCGCGATCTTGTTCTACTGGTCGGGCGCGGAACTCGCTGGCGATCGCGCGAAGGAGATAGATCACTACCAGCGATGCCACGGCATGTTCCAGCAGATCATCGCTCGCTATCCCGAGGACTATCCTTCGATGGTCTACCGCCAGCTATGCCAGCAGTGGATCGAAAACAAGATCCCGGAGGGCTGGGACGGAGTCCACGTCATTCTGCGCTGAACGGCTAACCCGAACGAGCCGGAACCAAAATTCTTCAGCGCGGAGCCGCGGAGTGCGCAGAGCAGCGCAGAGAATTTTTCGAATCTCTTCAATTTTCCTTCCGAATCCTTTGCGATTTTGCGCGGGACATAAATTGAAGTTTCCTCGTCGAACCCGTTCACAACGGCTCTGGTTATTGTAACGCGGAATGGAAATATGGATCGCGTAAAGTCGCCAAGCCGCAAAGAATTCATTAAACTGTACACAGAGCGATCACGAGCGCTTTGCTTGGTCAGAGAATGAAAATTTCTATTCTCCGCGAGCCTCCGCGTCCTCTGCGTCTCCGCGCTGAGGAAGCAAAGAAAATCGTCTCGTTTTGCCGATGTTTTCATTGATAAGGGACTAAACCGTGATCGAGAAGTCCTCGAATTCGAGCGTGAGGTTCGGGTTGTACATCGGGTCCCGCGCGATGACGTTCGCCCACTTGCGTTTCATGTAGTCCACTTCGCCGTGGCCGATCATAACCTTCTTCGTGACGCTCTCATAGTGGAACAGCCGCGCGTAGGGAGTGTAGATGACCTTGTAGCCGCGCTCCTTCGCGCGGAGGCACATATCGACGTCGTTGAACGCCACCGGTAGGTTCACGTCGTCGAGACCTCCAAGCTCCTCGTACACCTCCCTGCGCATCATCGCGCAGGCGAACGTGATCGCGCTGTACTCGCGAACGATGTCGATGAAATGAAAGTAGCCGCTTTCGCCCGGCGGGAACAGTCTGAAGGCGTGGCCGGTGTTCTTGTGGAGTCCCATAACGACGCCCGCGTGCTGGATGCTCCTGTCTGGAAACAGCAGCTTCGCGCCGACCACGCCGACCTCGGGCCGCTGGGCGTGCTCGACCATCGCTTCGAGCCAGTCCTCGTTTATCACGGTGACGTCGTCGTTTAAAAGCAATACGATCGGCTCCGAGACTTTCGCGACGGCGTAATTGTTGATCGCGCTGAAGTTGAACGGCTTCTCGCGGAACTCGATGTAGCTGACGCGGTCGGACTCCGCGCGGACCGAGTCCACGTACGATCTGACCTCGTCCGCCTCGGAGTTATCGACCACGTAAATCCTGAACGCTGGGTACGAGGTGGTTTTCAGAATGCTCTCGATGCAGGGCGATAGGAACGAGAGTTTCCCCCCGCAGGGGAGAATTATCGCGACTTCCGGATTTCCGCGGATCGCGCGCCTGACTCGATACCTCCCCGGCGCGGCTCCGGGAAGTGTGGCGGCGTCGATCTTCGCGCGACGGACGTGGTCCTCGAGCGCCCGCTTCGCGGCGTCCTGGGCGTACGGTTTCGCCTCCGGATCGACGGCGCCCGAGCCGCGGATCGCGCGCCACGAATAAAGCACCTTCGGAATGTGCGCGATCTTTTCGGTTCGCTCGCAGACTCGTAGCGTGAGATCGTAATCCTGGCTTCCCTTGAACTCGTCGCGAAACCCGCCGAGTTCGGTTACGAGGCTCCTTCGGAACGCGCTCAGGTGGCAGGTGTACATCATCGAGAGGAAAAGGTCGTAGCTCCAGTCCGGCTTGAAGAAGCCGTCGTAGTGTTCGCCGCTTTCGTCGATCTTGTCTTCGTCCGAATAGATGAAGTCGAGCGAAGGGTCTTCAGCAATCGCCCTGGCGATTTCGAAAAGCGCGTCCCTCGTTATGAGGTCGTCGCTGTCCATCAGCGCTATGTAATCCCCCGTCGCAAGCGCAAGCGCGCAATTCGACGCTTCGGAAATCCCGGAGTTGCGCTCGAGCCGCGTAAGCCTGATTCGCGAGTCCCCCGCGGCATACTTTTCGAGAGTCTGGCGGACGTCCTTCTTCGTGGACGCGTCGTCCGCGATGCAGAGTTCGAACTCCGGATAGATCTGACCCAGCACGGATTCGATCGCCGCGGAGAGATACGCCTTCGGGGTGTTGTACACGGGCATTATCACGCTGATCTTCGGCCTCACGCGGAGTCGCTTTGCCGCGCCTTCTATGATGCGAATCGCGCGGTCGGTGAGCGAGTTGACCTTCCACCATTGACGATACTGCGCGTGGTAGTCCGGAGTTGTCGCGGTCATTTTCGCGCCTCGATCGAGAATGAAACTTCCCGCGATGACTTTCGATTTTCCCGACTTCGCCGAGATCACGACGCTGACGCCATAGACTCCGTCGGGAAGCGTTTCGAGGGACACGTAACCCTTGAATCCGGAGTTCTCCGACCCCTGTACGTTCGGAAAAGAGTAGTAGACGTCGGTGCGGAGGAAACCAGTGGTCAGCGCGCCGAAGCTTTCGCCCGCGACGAATACCTCCACCTTCTCGATCTGCTCTTTGCAGACCGCCCAGCCCTCGAAAAGCACCGTCGAACCGACGATAGGCGCGGAGTCGAGCTTCGGGCGATCGCAGCAGTAGAAAATTCCGGAGTCGTCGGCATCATTGACCCCTGCAACTTCCAAAGATGCGCCCGAGGTCTTCGCGGAGCGATTGTTCTTTTCCGCAAAAATCGGCTTTCCGCGGAGGAGGTTCATCGCCATCCGAAGCGGCGCGGTGATCTTCCACGAGGTCGACTTCGTAACGTCGTCGAGCGCCTTGGCGTAGGAGCCGAGTTGCTGATCCTTGGTCCTAACGACACGTTCAAGCTCGGACATACGCTGCCTCAGAGCGAATATCTCGTTCTTGTATTGTCTTTCTCTTTCAAAGTTGTCCGCCATCCACCCGTCCAGATTCACCGCTTCAGTTTCAAAATTCTGCCGATGTTCGCGCCTTCGGACCTTACCGGCTCGATCCACTTCCTAGGTCCGGTGAACAGAACCGTCGTCCCAGGTCCGTGTCCGGAAAGCAGCGACCCGCCATGGATGATGATTCCGATTGTAACCCAGCTCGGATCGTACTTGACTCCGAACCTTGCGTCGTAGTCTTCGATGCAAACGAGATCGCCGAGGCAGAGGTCTTCGATGTCGAACTGCTTGCGCAGCGCCTCGCCCGTGCCCTGGATGTCCACGTCGCCACGTTTGAAATTCAGCGCGCCGACCCCGGAGCCGATCAGTATAGGCGGGACGATTTTCCGAACGGGCACGCGAAGCTTGCCGCCGGAATCCGCGATATTCCACGCCTTCATAAGCTCCGGCGACAGGTTAACGCACTGCACTTCGGGATAGTCGACGAACTCCAGCCCGTGGCCATGGCAGTAAACCTGCATCTGATCGCCGATTACAAGATTCTGGAGGACGCCCTGCTCGAAGTGGATTATCACCCGCTCCGCGCCTCCGTGCTTTCCGATGACGGTTCCGGATTTTCCGACGAGTTTCTGAGCGCCCGCGCCGTTCAGAGCCGCGCTGACGATCACCGCGCGGTTTCCAGAGCAGGTGAAACACTGGAGAGCGTTGTTGAATCTCTCGTCCTTGTTTTTGAGCGATACTCCAGGCTCGATGTGATCTCCTGACGCCCAGCCGTGACACGGATCGCCTATGTTGACGTTCAGCGTCACCCCTGCCATCCCGATGGTGATGACGGGCTTTCCCGTGTGGTCGACTTCGAAATAGTCGCGGGACTGGGACGGATGCCAGATTTCGCCCGTGACGACGTTTCGAACCAGCCAGTCTTCATTTATTCGCGGCAATGCCGCGGAGTTTTTTTGTTTCGCCATGAATTTATCTTCCGACTCCTTAAACCTTGCGCGAACAATTAAATATCGCCCAGCGGCCCGAGTCTACTTCGATTTCGATTTGACGTAAGGAGTCGTGTCAGAATAAGTTTACGAATTTCTCCGAACGCCTTGGCGTCTCTTGCTTTCATGAAGGAAGAGATGCAAATCCTTGAACATCGATATCCTGCTCCCGGGAACAGTTAGAAACTATCTCAAGCTCCCGGGACCGCGGACGCCCTCGTCCGCACAAGCCGTCTAACGTCTCGTTTGACGGCTCCGAATTATCGATGTCGCTTGCTTATACGTATCACCAGCAGTTATTCACAGCCGGAGCCAGAAGACTCCTTCCAAGAGTCAATAGTGACGCTCCGAATGTGAATAACTGGGTTTTTCACATTCGGAGCGTCACTATTGACTCTTGGAAGGAGTCTTCTGGCTCCGGCTGTGAA
>JANLHZ010000219.1 GCA_024653775.1 Planctomycetota bacterium
ATTCTCTGCGAATCTCCGCGCTCTCCGCGTCTCGGCGCTGAAGAACTGCGAGGACGCCGGTTTTGTAATTCAGGGAATGTGGTTCACCGAACATTTACCTATAATGTTGTAGATTGTTCCGAAACCGGTTGATGATGACCATGCGTTTCTCCACTCCGGGCACCAGAATTCCGATATGGCTTTCGACTACTTCGATCCCGTCGCTCTCTCGAAACTATCGGGGCTTTCCCTGGTCGCGCGGAGCATCGTCGAAGGATTCATCACGGGGTTGCACCGCTCACCTTACCACGGGTCCAGCGTCGAGTTCGCGGAGTATCGCAAATACACGCCCGGCGACGATCTTCGCCATCTCGACTGGAAAGTGCTCGCAAAGCGGGACCGCGCGTACATCCGGAGGTATCAGGAGGAGACGAATCTCAAGGCGAACATCTTCCTCGACGTTTCCCGCTCGATGGACTACCGCGCGGAAGCGGACGGGAACGCCTCCGGGAATTCGCCTTTAACGAAGCTCGACTACGCCAGGTTTCTCGCGGCGTCGCTTTCGTATCTCTGCATAAGGCAGCAGGACTCCGTCGGGCTTGTGGTTTTCGACAACCGGATTCGCGCGCAACTACCTCCGAAGGCGTCCGCGGCCCATTACAGCGCGATTCTGAGCGCTCTTGAGAACGTTAAGTCCGAGCACGATACGAAGCTCGCGCCCGCGCTCCATGAACTCGCGGCGACATCGAAAAAGAAGGGACTCGCGATAATCATCAGCGACCTCCACGACGACCAGAGCGAAATCCTCCAGGCGATCAAACGGTTCCGTCACCTGAAACACGAAGTCATAGTGTTCCACGTCCTTGGCGAAACCGAGATCGAATTTCCGTACACAGGCGTGATTTCATTTCGCGACCGCGAGACGTCCCGAAAGGTCCAGATCAACACCGACCTGTTCAGAGCCGAGTACCAAAGTCGGCTGCGCGCGTGGACTGATTCGCTGCGAGCGAGTTTTTCCGAGAGCCACGTCGATTACGTTCTCTGCAACACCGGAACTCGCTTCGACGCGCTGCTTTTCGAATATCTGAGCAAGCGCTCCCGCGCGGGAGTCTGATTCATACCGACCTTACTTGGCAGGCATGCTTTGAGGGCGTAGCGAACGCGCGTCAGGCTAATCGCCGCGAAGCAGGAATATTATAAAATATGGCGATGCAGAGGCGATTTGCATGGCGCGTGTGCAGTAGCAAGCAAAGCGTGGATGTCAAGTAAGGTCGGTATCAAAACGCCGCTAGTTCTTCGATGCTGATTTTTCCGTCATAAAGCGCCTTGCCGACGATGACGCCGGAAAGTCCTGCGTCGCGGATTCGCGTCACGTCGCCAACTCCGCTCACTCCTCCACTTGCGATGACCTTGTGCCTCGTCGCGGCTTTCACTTTCAGAAGCGCCTCGCAGTTCGGACCTTCGAGCATCCCGTCGCGGTCGATGTCTGTAAAGATAATCGCGCTCACGGGCGAACTCTCGTAGAACGAAAGCAGCTCGAACACCGTGAGTCCGGAGGGCTCTTCCCAGCCTTCCGCCTGGACGATGAAATTCCGCGCGTCGAGTCCGAGCGCGACCTTTCCCGGATATTCGCAGATCAGCCGTTTCGCTTCGCTGCGGTCCTTCGCGGCCATCGAACCGAGAATCGCCCGTCGGACGCCGCGATCGAACAGACTAAGAAGAGTTTCTTCGTTTCGCACGCCGCCGCCGACTTCGACGAACAGCGAAGTCTTCGACGCGATCTCCTTGATTATCCCGTGGTTCACGGCTTTGCCTTCGAACGCGCCGTCGAGATCGACCACGTGCAGGAACTTCGCGCCCGCGGCTTCGAACCTAAGCGCGGTCGCAAGCGGCGAGTCTTCGTAAACGGTGACGTCCTCCTTCGCGCCTTTCCGCAATCGCACGCATTTGCCTGCGAGGATGTCGATAGCCGGGTAGATTTCGAAAGTCATAGACGATGTTCTCGGTCAATCTTGCTGAGTTTTTCTAAGGAGGCTAAAATAAATAAATCATACATCTCGCATCTCATCTTCACACCATCTTCGTTTCGCACTCGGTCGCCAAATCCTCATCGGAACTATAGCTACGACTCCGGTTTGGCTTCCTCGTGCAAAACGAACCTGGCGCAAATCTGAGCGCGATTTTGTATGATTTATTTA
>JANLHZ010000220.1 GCA_024653775.1 Planctomycetota bacterium
ATTCTCTGCGAATCTCCGCGCTCTCCGCGTCTCGGCGCTGAAGAACTGCGAGGACGCCGGTTTTGTAATTCAGGGAATGTGGTTCACCGAACATTTACCATGTCCCATTAGTGTTCGGCACGATCGGTGCTAAACACTATTGGTTCGTCCCGGAAAACCCGGCGACGGGTTTTATTGGGCGCTTACATTAAAATAGGAACGTTGCCACTTACATCAACGAAGCTATATGTATTGTATTTAACAAACTATATATATAATTAATTATGAATTGTATATATAATAGTTATTTAATATTGCGTATGCGCTTATTATATGAACTTTCACCTATTATTTTCATTGTCTACAGCTTAACAAGAATATCGCCCGAATGCAATCATCTTTCCGTCAACTTCTTTCTGACATGGTCACTGTGAACTTCCTATATCTGTCACTGTGAACTTCCTATATCTCAGGTGGCATTGCATTCGGGACATAACATGATGGCGTTTAGATGTCATCATGTCCGGATTGTCAGGCAATCCTGAACAAAAACGCAAAAGACAAAATTCACCGCAGGAGGCGTGCGAACACCGTTGTGCATGTCCCCTAATAATTTCCTTCACTGGTCCTTGAAAACGACCTTCAGCCGCTGGGGCTGCTCGCGGACGAAGAGGTCCTCGTCGACGTTCTCTCCTTCGGCGGAATAGTCGCGGATGTAAACCGTGTTGATCAGTTCCTCGCCCGAGGAATAGACCGCGAAGATTTCCACCGTCGGGTTCCGTAGGTTTGCGCTGTCGTTTACGATCACCGACATCGTGAAGTCTATGAGTCTGGTTTCTTCGTTGTAGCTCGCGACCGCGTTTCTGTGCGAAATCTCGCGGTTCAGGTCGCGCTCCGTGCCTTCCGGGACCGAATAAACGACGTCCACCGGAACCCGCAGCGCCTGAGGCTGCGCCTGCGCTTGCGGCGGATTCGTGTTCTGCGTCTGCGGCGTAGTCGTGCTCGCCGGCTGGCGGTTCGCCTGCGCGGTCAACTGATTGACCTGGTTCTGAAGCTGCGAGGCGTTTCGCTGTGCGGTCTGGAGCTGGGTGCGTATCTGCTCCTTCTCTCGATTCGCCGCGGTGAGCAGCCCGTTTAGTTCGGTTATCCTCGCGTCGGTCGTTGTCCTGCCCGATTCGAGGGTGGAGACGCGATTTTTCAGGTCGAGGTTTTCTTTCTGAGCGTCCGCGAGGTCGGACTGCATCGATTCGCTCTGCTGGATCGCCTCGTTATACCGCGCTGGAACGATGCCCTCGTATTGACGGTTGTCCAGGTAAAGCACGACGTTCGCGCCTACAGACGCGAAAAGCAGAACGACGAAAACCACGGTTCCGAGTCTCAAACCCTGGCGCTCGTACTCCTGCTGGATGGTCGCACCGGGCGCGATGGACGCGAGGGTGGTGCTGGAAGCCGCGCGGTCTTTGAGCGGCGCGCTGGCGTCAACGACGTTCCGCTGCCCCGGGTCTCCGTCCACCGTCACGATCCCGATCTCGTTTTGCGCCCGAAGCCCGGAGTTCGATCCGCCCGCGCCAGGTCCATCGGAAGTTCCCTTCGTAAGCTGCGAAGGATCCTCCATCGCGGCGAAGACCTGCATCATCTGCCTGGAATTCAGCGCGTGCGCTTCGCTCAGAAGATCGCTCGCCCGTCGCACCTCCCCGCTCGCCTCGAAGATGCTCATCTGTTTGGCGAGGACGTCTTTCGACTGATCCGCGTCGATAAAGCCGAGCGCCTCCGCGGTGCGAAGGAGTTTTTCGCCTTCGCGTCTGTTCTTGTAGAAGTTCTGGTGGTGGAGCACCTTTTTGATGTCGGCCTTCTGCATCGCGCCCGCGGACACGAGAATTTCCCCGACAGGAAGACGGTAGCTCTGGCCGCTCCGGTCGTTCTGATCCTTAAGAGCCTTTTCGAGAGCGTCGCTCCGGGTTAGTCCGAGCTTAACCGCGATCTGGCCGAATAGTTGTTCGTTTTGGGGCATCGGGGTTCAATTACGAATTACGAATTGACATCTTTCGTCCGCGGGAGATCATGCCGTGAGGCGCAATCGCAGTCCCGCCGTGCGCGACTGCATACGCGAGGGTCAGTACTCTTCTTAACAAGAAGTTTACTTACATAGTTTGGAACAGTCCACCATGAGGACGCGTAAAATAATAAGTTACCGAAAATCGCGCTCAGATTTGTGTCAGGTTCGCATTGCGCGATAGAGTCAAACCGGAGTCGTAGCTACAGTTACTTCGAGGATTTGACGATTGAGCGCGATGTGAAAATGGCGCGAAGATGCGATGCGAGATCGGTAACTTATTATTGTACGCGTCCTTAAGGTCTGAAATGTATTTGGTTTAATCCATTCGTTGTAGGAAAATCCAGATACTCAAGCCGACCAAAACCTAAGCCAATTCGAGGATGTCCCATGCGAAGAAACGATCCCGAGCCTGAAGAGTTTGAAGATCCGGAAAACGAAGAGGAGTTGCTTCACCAGGATCTGTGGGAAGAGCTTCTCGAAGACGACGAGATTCGCAGGGCGCACAAGTCGGGCGACCCGGTTCGACTCTACAATGCGCTAAGGAAGAACAGAAACTACTTCAGCCCCGACGTGCAGGACGACGTCACCGACCTTCTCGCGGACAGAAGAGGATTCGTGAAGCCTGTTGCCAAAGCGCCGGCGCTCAGCACCGTCAACGGCGTTGGAACCATGCTCTACGGCAAGTCCGAATTAGACTCCCGCGACGGAACCTACATCGCGACGAGATACATAACTTTCCTCTATGTTCCGGTGTGGCCGCTGAAGCAATATCTCGTGAGATCGCATTCGAGCGGATCGTACGAGTTCTTCGGCGAAGTTCCCTCTGCGAGCGGCGTAAGAATTCACAAATGGACGTTCTTCGCGATCCTCGGCTTTCTTTTCCTTTCGACCCTTATCGGCGCGATCGCGTCCGGTGGTTCGAGCGACGTTCACTTCGTCAACGGTCTGGACTTCCCGGTGCGGATCGAAGTTGCGGATCAGACTTTCGAAGTGCCGTCGCAGGGGAGAGTCACTAAGAATTTTCCGACGGAACCTATGGTCGTAAAAGTTTTCGGACGCAGCGACGCGCTGCTCGAGGAGACTCCCATCGAAGTTCCGAGGTGGGAGGACGTCGTTATCTACAACGTCGGCGGAGTCGCGCCGGTATACAGGGAGAAGGTCGTTTACTACGCAAACGCGGCAGAAAGGCTTGCAGCGGACAACAATTACGACATAAACGCCAACGTTACCGCATTTCCGGGGCAGAGATTTCTTGTCCTGGGCGCCGATTACGTTTTCAAGGACGCTCCGGATGAGGTCTACACCCAGGCGAACCAGCAGACGAAGTTCATAGTCAACGTCGAGGAAGGCGGCTGGTTTTCCACTTACAGTTATTATTATTCCGTAATCTCGAACATCGAAAAGGCGAAGGAAGTTCTGATCCTCGTCATGAACGCTGACCCGTGGAACTACTCCGCGATGCGCACGTACCTTAATCTCGTTCGCACCGAGTCGGACACACCTTTGCGGACGGTTTTCGAGGAGCTTGTCCAGCTCGCCCCGTCGAACGTGACCGTGCAGATTTCGCACCAGATCCAGGCCTACGCCGATGATCCGAAGAAGACTGTCGAAACGTACCGCGCTCTTATGGACGAGCATCCGGGCGATCCGAATTACGAGTACATTTATTCGAACGTGCTCCACGATAACGACAAGAAGCAGCTTCTCGAAAAGATCGCGGGCGAGTATCCGGATTACTATCTCGCCCACTCTGCGCTTGGCGACTGGTATCTCGCCCGCGGGAACTACCAGCAGGCGAAAAGCTGTTTCGAAAGAAGCTTCGAGATCGACGAAAATGAGAAGACTCTTATAGGCGACACGTATGCGCGAACACTGTTTGCGCTCGGGCAGGCGAACTCCGCGCTAAGCTTCGTTCGGGATCTGGTTACTTCGGAGGATGCGGAATTCGATCACTATCTGTTCGCGTCCTATCTAAGCCTCCTGAGGCTCGGATTCGGATCCCTCGAAAACATCGGGGAGGACTCCGTTTACAAGAAGTGGATTCAGGACGACAGCGAAGAGTCGTCCTGGTACGACTGCTATTACAGAAATCTGTGCAGCCCCGGAGAAGTGACCATCGCCGAGGTGCAGGGGCTGAAGGGGTCGTCGCTCGACACGAGGTCGATCGAGCTGATGGTCTACTGCGGAGAAGACCCGGATAAGATGCTCGACGTCGCCTTCAAAATGGACGAGGCGATAATCAGCGACCTCAGCACCGGGCACAAACTGCTCGTCGCGGCGGAGGCGGCAAGGACGGGCGCGACCATCGTCTCGGACAGGTTCGCGAGCCAGATATTCGTGCTCGGCATCAACTCCACGGAGAGTCTGAAAAAGATTCTCGATGGTAGCGCTGAGCATATCGTCCGCGGCCTCGATCCGGAATTGCGCTCAGCGATCAACTTCGTCAGATCGCGGGAACTCGCCGATGACGATCCCCGGAAGCAGGAATTGATCGAAAGTGCGCTCGCGGACGACATCCTGCACGGCGTGGTGACGTCTGCGATTAACAATTGGTAATACGTATGGCATAAGCTCGGTGAAATTCGTCGATTGAAACGTCTCTGGAAATTCCTGAGATCGGCTCGGCTATAATGCCCATGTAGTCGCCGATTAGACTTCGAGGCTAACGTGATTCCCCCAAGCTATTAATAACTGTATAATAATCATTATTTATAGACTAAATATCTTTTTATAGTGGCATTAAACTTAGAAATTCGATGCGAATTGCCTAACAGTCCTTCAACATAAAGTTATTCGTTTTTGAAAATTTACGTAACATGGGCACAAAAACAAAATCAACGTCGCTGTTCAATGGTAAGTGTTCACGGGGTAGATCGCAGTCTATAGCGGGATTCTGTTCGTAGTGTGCTCGTGAGAGCATATTTTCGCGGTGTGGTGGATCGAATAAA
>JANLHZ010000237.1 GCA_024653775.1 Planctomycetota bacterium
AGGGCATATAAACGCCTGACGGCGTCACTACGAACTTCAACGCCTGACGGCGCCACTACGAACTCGAAGTGCCCGGCACATGAAGATTACTCGCGAGCGGCGGTGAAGGCAGGCGAGGACGTTTGCGCTCATAGAGCTTGAATTAGTTACTTATTTTTGAGACTCCTTTGGAATTAGAAATTAGGGATTAGAAATCGGGATGCCGATAGTTAAAATCGATCGCTGTCCGACAGGACAACATCTGCCTCCACCATCATTCCTAATTCCTAATTGATATGAACAAGTTCGTTCTCGCAATCGATCAAGGCACCACCGGCACCACCGCGATTCTGTTCGACAAGACCGCGAAGACGCTCGGACGCGGGTACGCGGAAATCCCGCAGATCTATCCGCAGCCGGGGTGGGTCGAGCACGATCCGCGGAAGATTCTCGCGTCGGTGAAGCGCGCGGTAGACGCCGCGATCGCGAGCGTCAAGGCGAAGGACTTTGAAATCTCAGCCGTTGGAATCACGAATCAGAGAGAAACGACGGTTCTGTGGGACAAGACCACGGGCGAACCGATCCATAACGCGATTGTCTGGCAGTGCAGAAGAACCGCGGGCGAGTGCGAAAGACTGGTGCGCGAAGGTCACGCGGACAAGTTCGCGAGCCGGACGGGGCTTCCGGTTGACGCATATTTCAGCGGGACCAAGATCGCGTGGCTGCTCGATAACGTCCGCGGCGCTCGCGTCCGCGCCGAACGGGGCGACCTCCTTTTCGGAACCATCGACACATGGCTGCTCTGGAATATCTCGAAGGAGCGCAGCCATAGAACCGAGCACACGAACGCGTCGCGGACGCTCGCGTACAATATTCACGAACGCGCGTGGGATAGCGAACTGCTTCGAATTCTCGGAATTCCTGAGCGCGTGCTGCCCGAGGTTTTGAACAGCCGGGCGGACTTCGGCACGACGCGGAAATTCGGGAAGCTGCCAGCCGGAATTCCGATAACGGGAATCGCGGGCGACCAGCAGGCTGCGCTCGCCGGGCAGGCGGGGTTCGCTTCGGGATCGATCAAGAACACTTACGGCACCGGATGCTTTCTGCTGATGAACACGGGAGAGAGTTACAAGGCGCCGAAATCCGGACTACTCGCAACGATCTGCGTCGGAAACGGTGGGAAGCCCGCGTACGCGCTCGAAGGAAGCGTTTTCGTCGCAGGCGCCGCGATCCAGTGGCTACGCGACGGCCTATGCGTCATCGCAAACGCGAGTGAGACGGAAAAGCTCGCGATGAGCGTCGAGGACACCGCCGGGGTAACGATGGTGCCCGCGTTCACGGGACTCGGCGCGCCATACTGGGATATGCACGCCCGTGGCGCGATCCTCGGACTTACGCGCGGCGTGGCGCGCGCGCACATCGTCCGCGCAGCGCTCGAAGCGATCGCGCTGCAGACCGCGGACGTCATCGACGCTATGCGCTTCGAAAGCGGGAAGAAGCTGCGCGCGCTCCGCGTGGATGGCGGCGCGTCCGCGAACAATTTCCTCGCGCAGTTCCAGGCGGACGTGCTCGGCGTAAAGATCCAGCGCCCGAAGAACCTCGAAACCACCGCCGCCGGTGCGGCGTTCCTCGCGGGGCTGCACACGGGATTCTGGAAGGACGAGAAGGAGATCGAAAAGCTGTGGAAGGTCGACCGTGAGTTCAAGCCGAAGATGAACGCGAAGGCGCGCGCGGAAAAACTCGCGGAATGGAAAAGCGCGGTCGCGAAAGTTCTTACAAATAAATACTCGACTTGACGAACCTCTCCGGTTGTCGAAAAACGTTCTCTCGTTTGTTGTCAGGATTAGGACGCGTGTCAAAATAAGTTGACGTTTTCACATCACATCTTCACGCCATCTTCGTTCCGCTCTCGGTCGCCCCATGACATCGAGATAATGGCTCACCGGAACTATGGCTACGACTCCGGTTTGGCTTCCTCGTGCAAAACGAACCTGACGTAAATCTGAGCGCGAAATCCGTAAACTTATTTTGACGCACGTCCTTAGCGCCATGAAGCGGCAGAACAACTTGCGCACGCCTGGGCTGTTATTCAGATATCCCACAATTATCTATATGCGAAAAAATCCGCATCGGGACGGAATTTTCATTTGACCTGATAAAATGATGGTTTAGAATTCACGCAACCTTGGTTTTGTGGTTGATGTTTTGGAGAGTCCAATGAAAAACATGTCCCATTGCCCCCCACGTTTTGTCATATAATCGCTTAGGGTTTCGATCCTCGATTATCCTGACAACCCTGGTTTTGCTTGCTGCCCTGCCTTCATTCGGCCGGGCGGTTCCGAGACAAGACCCTGAAAGCGATGATTTCAACCTCACGGGCGATTGGATTTTCAACATGACCCTCCTCTCCGGCTCATCGACCTACGGAAAGTGGCCTGAATACGCTCAGCAGGGAACCACGTCGCTGATTCCGGTGATCCACCACGAGGACGGAACGCTCGAGTTCGAATCTCCCGATCCGTCTATTACGCTCAGCGGGACGATGGAAGGCGACCAGGTGACGGTGAACTTTCATCAGGTTCTTTCTAACGAAGAGACACACAACGTTTTCGAGGGTAACGCCACGTTCACGAGTACGATAACGAAGAAGCCTTCGGACGACGGATCGAGCATAATAGCCACCATCGACGGCACCTACTCCGGCTCCGGCTGGCTTCAGTTCTATGACGAACAAGCGCTGCTGACGGATTTCGGGTCTTGGCAGGGTCAGTTTAAAACATATATTTATTCGTCTATAGATAGAGCGCCTTCTCTAATTTTAGCGCACGATCTTTCCGTATTACTAGATTCGGCGGGTGACGTTGTTGGCGCCAGCGCCGAAGAGATGTCGAGCCAAGTGGATAGTTTACTATCGGAGTTCGAGGATGGCGAACCAAGCAGTTCAATAAAGGTGTTGGTGATTGCGGCTAGGAATCAAATAATGCGAACTCGAGACGTCGCAATGTCTCGATTGAGAGAAATCTTCAATGAGGCGCAGTCCAATTATAGTTCAGTAAAAAAAATCAATGATAAATCCGTGGCTTTGGCATGGAAAAACTTTCTCAACAATTTTAAGAACTATCGACATTACGTAGATAATGAGCATGCAAGCGCTATAAGAAGTATCGCCGGCATTGGCAATAGAAGAAACGCTAGCCTTTGTTCTTTATATCGATCACAGTTTGAACTCGACTGCATGCGAAAACACACTTTAGAGAGCGAAATTGCTCAGGAAAACGATTATACCCGCGTTATTCACGATAGGCGGAAATAAAAATACCCAAGGCGCGAACTTTGCAACGGAGGAGGTATCTACGCCCCTTTCCGGAATTGCAAGGAGAAC
>JANLHZ010000240.1 GCA_024653775.1 Planctomycetota bacterium
TCCGGGTCCGCTCACTCAGCCTGGGTTTGTGCAGATCGATAACAATCCTGCGTTTCCGGTATTTGACCCGATGGAAACCAGTCTCAACTGGGTCGGAGATGTCGAGCGGATTCACCTCAGGTTCTCACAGGAACCAGCGCCGGGTCATTCCCTCGTCCTCACGGTGAGTAACGCCGCGAAACTGGTTGGAACAGTTTAAAAAGTAATCGCGAAAGAACGCGCAGAGTCTTCACGGATCAGTCCGCGTCGATCTGCGGAATCCTTCCCGTCAGCGATTTCAGGAACAGAACTATCAGCCGGATGTCTTCGGGACTCAGCTCTTTGGAAAGTTGATACCTCGCCATCTTGAAGACCGCCTGCTCGATGGAATCGACGGAGCCGTCGTGGAAGTAGGGCATCGTCAACTCCACGTTCCTAAGCGACGGAACCTTGAACAGATGCCGGTCGGATTCGTTATGAGTGACGTTAAACCTGCCGAGGTCTGCGTCCGTGATTTCTGTTCCCCGCTCCTCGAAGTACTTCGCGGACATTTTCTGGTACATCTGCCCGCCAACGTTTACTCCCGTGTGACACGTCACGCAGCCCGTGCTGACGAACGTCCGGTAGCCCTTGACTTCGTCCGCGCTGAGCGCATCGTCGTCGCCCTGAATCCACTTGTCGAACTTCGAATCCGGCGTCGTTAGAGTCTTCTCGAACTCCGCGATCGCGTCCGCGACGTTATCGCTCGTGATCGAATTTTCGCCGTAGACCTTCGCGAACGCGTCGACGTAGCTTTGATCCGCTCCGAGCTTCGCGATGACGTCTTCCCAGTTCGCGCCCATCTCCTTCGGATTCGTCACCGGACCGAGGGCCTGCTCCTTCAGATTCGCGGCGCGGCCATCCCAGAACTGCACGAAGTTGAAACTCGAGTTCAGCACCGTCGGCGCGTTGATCGGACCCACGGCTTCTTCGATGCCGACGGAGGTCCTGCGATCGTCGTCTCCGCCGGTTGCGATCACGTGGCAGGTCGCGCAGGAGACGGTATCGTCGCCGCTGAGTTTCTTGTCGTGATAGAGTCTCCTTCCGAGCGCGGCCTTCTCCGCGTTCACTTCCACCGTCTTCGGAATCGGTTGGATGAAATTCATCCGGTTTTCCATAGGCGGCTGATTTTCCTCGTCTTTATCGTCTCCCCCTCCGCAACTGTACACCGCCATCAGCAGCGCAGCCGACGCAAGAACGACGGCTGATTTATAAAATGCGGTTCCAATAGATTTCGTCATCGCAATCTCCTTTCCTCCACTGTTCGAACTGCGAAACAAAGCTCCATCGCGAATATAAGTTTCCGTTCCGCTAAGTTCCATCCGCAATATCGATTTCGGGCGTGAAGTGACGATTCGTGGGCTATTTACACGTTGAAAACGAGAACGGTTGTGCTATACTTAAGAACTCAATGGGACGTGGTTAAAATCTTTCGGAGTTCTAAATGAAAACTTCTGCCGTGAAAAAGAGTCCTCCGCCAAGGACCACAAGTTCCGCCGCAATCAACGCGCTCCGACAGAATCCCGTTGCGAATATCAGTTCCGGATCGCTCAAGGCGACGTCGCAGCTTCCGTCGATCGAGAACGTCGAGGCGGAAACAGAAGGACGGATATCCAAGGTCGGACTCCCGCCGGTGAAAGATACGATGCTTGTTTTCATTCTGGCGGGAGCCGGGGTGTTCCTGCTCGCGTTTTCATGCATGATCTTCATTTTCTTCGATTCGTTTTTCTCTTCGTCCGTCTCGGTCGGGTCCGAATTCAAAGTCGATCGCACGGAGGAAGAAATCGCCGCGAATCCGGACTCGGTGGAGATTGCGGCCCGCGGCCCCGGCGGCGGAACGCTCGAGGAAACCGAGGGGATGAACGTAGGCAACACCGAGTTCGATCGCCAGATTCAGTCGATGAGCGACAGTCTGCAATCCCGCGTGCAGCGCAAACAGGTCGATCAGATCGCGGCGCTGCTTGCGAACGTGAAGGAGTACTACGAACGCAACCGCGGCGCCTTCAACCAGGTTCAGGCCACCGCGTGCCTCGATCTGCTGAACAGGTGCAAAACCGAGATGACGGAGATCGACTGGTTGCCCATCGATCCCAAGTACGCGATCATATCGAGGCTTTCGTCTCCGCCGGATGGAATCGACTCCGCGGATACTCGGGAGATCGAAATTCTGCTCGGCAGATGGAACCAGCTTTTCGAGCATTACAACAAGGACAACCAGTACGGCGGTCTGTTCGAGACCCTGAAGGAAATCCGGACGAAGACGAATCCGAACGACCAGAACCAGGACACGAGGCTGATTCACAGAAGACTTCAATCGACCACGTACAAGGTCGCTTTTCGTGAGGTAGTGGCGAAATACGAAGACGCGCTGGCTCCGTTCATGATCAACATGCTGACAGATATGGCTGTGTATCTGAGGAAGTATGACAATTCCGAATTCGACTCCAAGATGCGCGTGATCGACTGCAAGAAGTACTTCTACGATTACCTCAGCGCACTTTGGTACTACATCGTCGTTCACAG
Source organism: Planctomycetota bacterium (assembly GCA_024653775.1). Taxonomy (GTDB): domain Bacteria; phylum Planctomycetota; class UBA8742; order JACQVU01; family JANLHZ01; genus JANLHZ01. The sequence goes on from JANLHZ010000240.1 coordinate 2,542, forward strand.
GGCGGACTACATGTCGAGCGGCTCGCAACCGGACTACCATGGCGCAGCGGAGTACGTCAAAAGCACGTTCCTCAATAACTTCGGAGACCTGAGCACCATCAGATATCCATGCGTCGACGAAGCGATGGTGAAGCATCGTCTCCTTCTCGACCAGCTCGTCGAGTGGGTTCCAGTTACGATGACCGAGAAGCTGCAAAACGGTCTTCCGGTATCGCCGAACGAAAGCGTCTGGACCTTCGTGAAGGGACTCGCTGAACTTCTTGGAAGGGACCCCTGGGTGCAATACGAAGAAACGATGTCGACCGTCGTTTCGAACAACGTCCGCGACGGACTCCTGACGATGAACGTCAGACAGCCAAGCCCGCAGGTCGAGAGCAGCGTGGTTTCGTACTACGTCTATCTCCCGGTTGAAAAGGAAGTCGCGACGTTCGAAGTAAGCGCGCAGGTTTGGATCAAGCCCACGAATATGCCGGACATAAAATTCCATTCGATCTATCTCGGAAAGCTTTTCGAGCGGAGCGATCCGAACACCGGAAAGCCGTCCTGGGACGACACCGCAATGGAAGCGATCGGAATCCCGGCGGAAGCAATACAGGCCAAGATGGGCAACGCCAATGGCCCTCAGAACGGCTACGTTCTCGTCAACGGCACCTTCCGAAACGGCGTGTTGAACTGGGTTCTCCGGTCCGACCCTTCCGACCCGAACCCGTGGCAGGATTCCCGCACGATGCCCCACGACGATCCTGGGAAACTCGTGCTGATGATTCAAGGCTACGGCGAGATGAGCGCGCACAGCATCTATTACCGCGACCTCGAGTGAACCACGTGGCACGGATGTCTCGTCCGTGATGTGTGGTGCAGACGCGGGGACGTCCGTCCCATCCGTGATTCCCACGGGCAAGATGCCCGTGCCACTCCGCGCCTGGGAGTGCAGGCGAGACGTCCGGTGAACAGTCTCGAAAAATGGACAGGATTGGGTTTCCATCTTGTAAATCCTGTCCATTGAATAAATGTTGAAATTCTCCGCGACGCTCCGCGGTCTCCGCGTCTCGGCGCTGAAGAACCGCGAGAACGCCGGTTTTGTAATTGCGCGAAAATTTTTATTTCTGATATTGCTACTGATTCTCAATATGTTTATGCTTCCGCTGGTTTTGGTTTTTCTCGTTTTTATGGGAGTGGTTATGAAGTTCAGCATTTTGGGGATTGCGTTTTTTCTTGCGGTGAACGTGGACGCGCTACAGGCGCAAGACGCATCGGAGGACAATGAAGACGAACCTTCGACCGCAGCCGCGGCGGAGGATTCGACAGTCGCTACGGATACGGACGACGAAGGCGAAGGTCTCGAAGCCCGCATCGAAGCGCTCGAGCGAAAGATCGAAACGATGTCGCGCGATCGTGAAGAGCAGGATATAGAGCCGTACCAGGAGTTTTTCGGCGAATTCGAGCTTGCTTTTTCCGGATACATTTATTCGGAAGCCTGGTTCGTCCGCGATAACGCGGGAGGAGTCGGCAACGTCACCACGACGACGCCCTCCCAGTTCGACAATCACTATTTCAACCTCGGCCTTTCCGGATCGTGGAACCAGAACATCCGGATGCATGCAACGTTTGAAATCGAGCATTCGAACGCCGAGAGCTACGTCGAGGAGGCGTACATCGATTTCGACTACACGGACGCGGCGTTTATCGTGCGCGTCGGAAGGATCATCACGCCGTTCAACATTTTCGACGACTACCACGATCCGATCGGGAACCATTTCGTGACGCGGCCCCATCCGATTCGCAGGATCGTAGGCAGCGCGTGGAAGACCACCGGACTCGAGGCGCTTGGAACTCTGCCTCTATCGGACGACTTCGCGTTCAACTACGCGCTCTACGTCGAGAACGGTCGCAAGGAGGCTTCGAACCTTCGGAGCACGAGACAGGAGCAGGACAATAATTCGAACAAGGCGATCGGTGCGCGCCTCGGATTCGACGCGCTCGACATGCTGAAGTTCGGCGGCTCCTTCTGGCAGGGCGAGTACGACGACGACGATCGCGGTTCGACGACTCTCGCGGACGGCGTGACTCCTACTCCGGTCGGGAATCTCTGGATGCGGATGTACGGCTTCTACGCAAGGCTAGACGTCGAAGGTCTTTCCCTTTACGGAGAGTACGTCGTGGCGACCGCGGAAAACTTCACCGCGCCGAGTCTCGACGCGGAAGAGTCCGGCGCGTTCACCTGGCTGACGTACACTCTCGAAGACGTCCTGGGCGACCTTGGCGACTTTCGATTCGGCGTTCGATGGGACATCTATACGTATAACTCTCAGACCTACGACCCACAGACGCAGATACAGTCAGGTCAGCTTCTCGGGAAGACGCAGTATCAGTATGCGATCAACGCATCGTGGCTTCCCCACGAGCAGGTCGACGTCAAGTTCGAGTACCTCATTCTTAAAGAAGGCAAAAGGCTGACCGAGGTGGCAAACAACGCGATTGCGATTCAGGTTGGCGCAAGGTTCTGAGTACCGGAGAAGATTTGGTTAAATTCGTATCAGTTGCGCTGTTTCTTGCTGTGCTGTCTCTCTGCATCGCCTGTCAAAGTGTACCCGCGGGCGGTGCGGGAGACGGCCAGCCTGAACCGGCGCTCTCGGAAGAAGAAGGACGCGAACTGTACGAGCGAAAGTGCGGTCGCTGCCACGATCCGGTGCCGGAGGGTCGCTACACCGCGCGTCAGTGGGCCGGGTTCGTCAGGGCGATGGCGGTGAGGTCGAATCTCACGTCCGCGCAGCGCGAGCAGCTAACCAACTACCTTGCGGAGCACGCACGGCGATCGAATTAAGGAGGCGCGTCAAAATAAGTTGTGGTGAACTTCGATTCGTGTTTGTACGATGCTCGTCTCTGGAACGCCCTTAGTCTCTGGAGTCGCCATGAAATCTCGATCCGTCCTGTTCTTCTTTCTTGCGCTTTCTGGAATTTCGGGACTCTGGAGCTGCAAAGCCAAACCGACGGCGGACGACGATCACGCGGATCGTCCCGAGGCTGAAACTCCCGCAGCACGTACGGAAACGCCGTTTCGTCGAGCGAATGACCCGCTCGGAAGACTCTCGGCGGACCTTCGCGAGACTTTTTTCAGGTTCTGGCCGACCCGCGCGATCGGTCTTGGTATCCACCGCGAAGATGCGGTCAACCTCGAGGACTTCAGCGAGGAGAGCGTCGCTCGGTACGTTCGCGCGCTCAAAGAATACGCCGAGGATATCGAGAAGCTCGAAGAGAACGCGGAGTCATCGTCCCGCGATTGGCGGCTGGAGTTCGATTCGCTCGAAACGTGGATCGAAAACGAAATCTACACCTTCGACGAAGCGAAATCGCACCTGAAATCCCCCGCGTTCTACGCGAAATGGCTCGGCAGGATGAGCCAGGAAATCGCGCGCTCGAACGCACTCGCAGCAGACAGGAAAAAGGAAATACTCGAACACCGGCTCAGCACCATGAACGACTTCACAGCGATCGCGGAACTGAATCTTGTAAAAGGCCGACCGCACAGGAAGGAAATCGTCGAGGAGACCATCGAAGCGATCGAAGGCGTAATCGAAGAGTTCGGGACCGCGTACGAAATCGTTCGCGACGAACTCGAAAATCCGGAGAAGGCGAAGGATATCGAAGCTGCGCTCGAAAAGGGCAAGGAAAGCCTCGGGAACTTCGTATCTTTCCTTCAGGGCGAACTGAGCGGCGCTGTGGCGAGGACTCCGATGGACCGCGAGGACTACGTCAGAATGCTCGCGGTGAAGCACCGAATCTTCCGCGATCCGGACCTCATCGCGTCGGACGTGCTCCGCTACCTGGACGACATCCAGCAGCAGACGATCGAGCACGTAGACCACTACTACGAGGGGATGTTCGTTTCCGAGGCGATGGAAGCGATAGGCGCGAGTCGCTCTCTGCCCGATACCGCGTTTGGCGATTTTGGGCGCGAGATGCAGGCGCTTCGGTCGTTCACGATCGACAAGGAACTCGTGGCGCTGCCCGAGTCGCTGGAAATCGAAGTCCGCGGCCCACCGGCGAATCTCCGCGGGACCTACCTCGCGGAACTTCGTTCCCCCGGCCCATACGATAGCGCGGGATCGAAATGGTATTTCAATCTGCCGGAGATGGAAGCAGGCGACGAGGGCGGTCCGATCTACGGAAAGTACGCGCGGCCGCTCGTGATTGCGAACCTCGTGTATCCGGGATTCGGGACGCTTGCGTACTTCGCGACCAAGTGCGAAAGCGACGCCCGAAAGATTTTCGAATGCAATATCCGCAACAAGGGCTGGCAGCATTATTCGGAACAGATCGTGACCGACTTCGGCTACGGCGGAAGCGACCCCGGATACAGACTCCAGCAGCTTTACTGGTCGTCCTGGCGGGCGGTGCGCACATACGTGAGCGTCAAACTCAACTCCGGCGCAATGAGCGTGGACGAGGCGAAACAGTTCCTCCGCCAGCGCGGCGGGATGGACGACGGTGAAATCGAGTGGGTAATGAAGTTCGCGATCAGCGATACCGACGAACTCGGCCCGTGCTACGGAAAGCTCCGGATTCTGCGGCTTCGGAACCTCGTTCGCAAACGGGACGGCAATGAATTCAGCATGCAGCGCTTCCACCGCGAATTCCTCGAAGTCGGCTACGGCACCTTCGAGATGGTCGAGCGCTACATCCTGGGCGAAGCTGTTTCGAAGGACGAGCCGCTGTACTGAGGCTTGTAAAAGCAGCACGCGGGATTAACATTGTGTTCCTCGATTTGAATTTCGTAATGCGCGGACGAGGACGTCCGCATCCTCCAGAATGTGCGGACGAGGACGTCCGCGGTCCCAAGGAGAACAGTTGAAAGCGATAATCACAGGTGGCGCGGGATTCATAGGCGTAAACTCAGCGCTTAAGATGCTGAATCGTGGGTGGAAGGTCGCGATTTTCGACAACTTCTCGCGAAGGGGGACGGAATCGAACCTTGCGTGGCTTTCGAAAGAAGCGGGAAACCTTGCGCGGAACCTCGTCGTTCACCGCGGAGACGTTCGGGTGCAGAACGACGTCGATAAGTTTTTCGCGCTGAATTCGGACGCGGAGGTGATCCTGCACGAAGCCGCGCAGGTCGCGGTGACGACCAGCGTCGCGGACCCGCGGGAGGACTTCGAGATCAACTGCGTCGGAACGTTCAACGTACTCGAAGGAACTCGCAGGCTTTGCGACTCGAACCCGGCGTTCATCTACGCCTCGACGAACAAAGTTTACGGCGGGATGGAGGACATCGAGATCGTCAAGGACGGCTCGCGGTATCGCTACAAAGACCTTCCAGGCGGAATTCCGGAGGATCGGCTGCTCGACTTCCACTCGCCTTACGGATGCTCGAAGGGCGCGGCGGATCAGTACGTTCGCGACTATCACCGCATCTACGGACTTCGGAGCGTGGTGATGCGCCAGAGCTGCATTTTCGGACAAAGGCAGTTCGGAATGGAGGACCAGGGCTGGGTCGCGTGGTTCACGATCGCGACTGTGCTCGGAAAGCCGATAACGATCTACGGCGATGGCTGCCAGGTGCGCGACGTTCTGTTCGTCGACGATCTCGTGCAGGCGTACTTCGCCGCGATCGAGCACATCGAAGAGGCGAAGGGCCGCGTGTACAATATCGGCGGCGGCCCGGAAAGCACCCTTTCGCTGCTGGAACTAATCGAAACGCTGAGCGAACTTTCTGGCCGCGAAATACCGCTGACCTTCGCGGACTGGAGGCCGGGGGATCAGCCCGTGTACGTGTCGAACATCGAGCGCGCGGAAAATGAACTCGGCTGGCGTCCCGAGGTCGGCGTTCGCGAAGGCATCGAGCGGCTGTACCACTGGGTGCTTTCGAACTCGCGTCTGTTCGCGTGACGTGGCGAAAGAGCAGAACCGGAGTCGTAGCTATAGTTCCGTCGAGCCACTTCCTCGAAGTAAGGGGGCGACTAAGAAACTATCTCAGGCACATGGGACCGCGGACGTCCTCGTCCGCAAAAGCCGTCAAACGTCTCGTTTGACGGCTCCGAATTATCGATGTCGCTTGCCTACGATAGTTTCTAAGGACGCGCGTCCTAAGCGCGGGACGAAGGTGGCGTGAAGACGCGATGCAAGATTGGTGACTGTTCACGGGGTAGTTCGCGGTCTATAGCGGGATTCTGTTCGTAGTGTGCTCGTGAGAGCATATTTTCGCGGTGTGGTAGATCAAAGAAACGCCTTACGGCGCCACTACGAACTCGAACTACCTCGTGAACAGTTGCCAAGATTGGAAGGTTATTTTGTTCCGCATCCTAACCCCAGAAAGTAACGGAAATTGACACGAATTCAACGGACGAGTCGCCCGATGGCTTCTTCGACGAGACGTACAAGCCAATGACGTTCGATGAAATTATTTCGAAAAACTGCCGTCCGTCCGCGGCGGCTATTCCCGGCGCGCGCCCACAAGCGGCCAGAGCATGGAAAGTTCACGAAGCGAATAGCCTTCTTCGCGAAGCATCAACTCCGTCGGCAAGGGATGCCGTACGATCACGGATTTCTCACCTGTTTCGATGGTCGCCGCAGAAAACATTTCACGATATTCAGAGTCGGCTGATTTCTGGAGCGCGATGAACCTAGTCCATTCATCCACGATCGGCGCAGCTCGCGAGCCGGTCGACATCTCGAAAATTCTGTGCGCTACGAAGGCGGAGTCCGTGACGTTCAGAGCGGAAAGGACTGTCTCGTCACCAAGTGTGAGCCGATACGCGCAGCTCATCTTCAGCGCCGCCGCGTGCCGCGAGAGCGTCGGGATTTCCGCAGGCCCACGTTCGATTCTTGTCGCGAGCCACGAAATCAATTGCTCCGCGGCGATTTGCGGTCCTTTGAAGACTATCGCCTGGTTTTCACGGAAAATGAAATATGTAAGCTCGCGGACTCGATAGTCGACTCCCGCGAGCGATTTTTTATCCGCGCCTTCGGTGTCGAGGGTCGCTTTCGCCAATTCGATTCCCTCCTGCGTGAGTTCGACGATCTTGTACTCCCGCTCGTCTACAAACTCCGTTCCGGCGACTTTGTAACGCACGCTCGCGAGGCTTTTCACCAGTTCCGGCGGAAGTATCGACCACGGCATCCCTGATTCCGGGCTGTCCGCGTGGTATTCCGATGCTCCCCTGCCCGAAACGAAGAACTGCGGGATTTTGATCTTCGACCTTCGGAGGGCTTCAAGGTTCCAGAACGAAACTTCGTCCGCGGACGAAATAATGAATTTGGAAAACGGCAGTTTCATGGCGACTTCCTGCGCGCTCAGCGTCCCTCCCTCATTCGATGGCGAAGAAGTTTCGCACGCAGACATCGTCAGAGACGCGAAAATCAGAAGCGCGACAACGACCTTCATACCGCCTCCTCAAGCTCCTGCGCGGTCATTTTCGGGAGATCCTCGCCAGTGATGACGCTTCGAAGCCGACGGGTTTTCCAGGAGGACGGATATATGTCGATGACGATCGCGCGTTCGCCGTGGACGCGGATCACAGTCTTGTTATCGGTTGCGGAATAAATCGCGAGCGATCCCTCGAAACTGCGCCTGCATTCCGCCTCGATGGGCGTTGTTTCGTCCGAGAAGCACGCAATGTTGACGTCCGTCGTCGGTCCGATGTTGCCGGTAACGAGACTCCCGACAAGCACCGGGTTGAACCTTGCGAGCGCTTTCATTGCTTCGAGAGCGACGGACCTGAGTTCGAATAGGAGTTCGTCTGTGCCTTCATGTTTGGACACTCCGAGGATGCTGTCGTATTCGATTCTGACTTCCGCGTCGGTCGGGAGCGACTTGCCGTTTCCGCGGACGTCGACGCCGAGTAGCTGCGCCGCCCTCTTTTTAGCGGCACCGATGGAGTCGGTGTATCCCTGCGAGAGAATCATCGCGGCTTTTCGCGCGATTCGGAACCTGATGGTTTCTGGCTTCATTTTCGGGCGCGGGTTTCAGCCGCGGAAGAATTTCGTTTCGAAAGCGGAGGATTGCAAAGGCCTCTTGATGGTACAGACGATATTTGGCGTTACAAGCCCCGAAATCCTGCACGGACGAGAATCATGCGATGAAACACAAATAACGATAAATATGTTAACAATCACGATGGAGTTATTGTAAAATCAGATACGTAATTTACATTACGACCGCGGAGTTTATTGCGGTCTAGAGGTAGAATTATATTGCTACGCCGATTTATGGAGTAACGCCGCGCATGGCAGACAAAAGCAGATCAAAGAGTCGGTCGAAAGAACCCGCGGACGAGAAGGTCGCGAAATACATCGCGTCGCTGGGCCAAGACGACAAAACAGTCGTGCGGCTGAAGAAGACGCTTTATAACGACGACTGGGACGCGATGGAAACCGACCTTCGCAGGCGCTTCGAACGAAGGCCATACATCTTCAAGCTCGCGGCGAACATCAGCGACGATCTCGAGCGGATTAAAAGGTTCCGCAAGTACGAAGACGAGCATGACTGCTCGCTCTCGAAACATATCGAGTAGATCGAAGTGAACGTTCGCGATAAATCGCAAACGGAAACTAAAATCCTCAGCGCAGAGCCGCGGAGTTTCGCGGAAAATATCAAAATTAAATTGTTGGCGACCGCGGCTGAATCCACATTTCGTTTCGAAGGCAATCTCTCCGCGAGCCTCTGCGTCCTCTGCGCCTCCGCGCTG
>JANLHZ010000264.1 GCA_024653775.1 Planctomycetota bacterium
AAAAAGTAAACAATCTGCGTAGCAGATCGAGGACCGAATTTTCTTTGACCCGCTAACGCGGCTCAATCCAATTTGCGAAAGAAATCGTACGTCATCGGCAAGGACGCTTCAATCGCGACTTCACGGTCAGAATGGCTGTGCCAGCCCTGAAGCGCTGGGCCTTTGCAATCGACGTGACCCGCCGAACCGATAATCTTACAAATAATTCGTAGACGGCACGAATAAAACGTCGCACAGAGGCTTCAGTTCCCGGAGTTCAGGCTGAGGTCCGTAGGCGAAGCCTGCGAACCCGAGTCGAGGTCGATGCCGCGGAGGAGGTTTTCAGTCACGGCGTACGCGGTGCGATCGATGAACACCGTTCGCACGAACGGATCGTAGTAATAATTCGTGACGCTCGAATCCGGCGTAAACCCGAACTTGCGGACGAACTCGAAGTCCCCCGCCGTCTGATTCACCGCGTAAACGTGAACGTTGCGTTCCGCGCTCATCGAGTACGAGTAATCGTTCGAGTAGTTGTACACTTCGACTGGCACCGCGAGCAGACTCTGCTCCGGATACCACTGGAACGCTTTCGGATCGTACAGCGCCGGCGAGGTCGACCACTGGTTGTCGTTCGGCGTCGGGATGTCCGTCAGGTCCACCTGCCGAAGCAATTGCGGCGAATCGAGATCGCTGATGTCGAAAAGATTGATCTGCACTCCGTAGGGGCGCGGAAATCCGTTCTGAAGCTGCACGCCGCGGCCAACGCTGATTATGTGGTTTGCGGAAATCGGGATCATGAATTCGCTGTAGCCGGGGACTTCGAGTTCGCCGCGGATGATCGGATTCTCCGGATCGCTAAGGTCCAGCGTAAACAGCGGATCGATTCTCTGGAACGTAATCACGAAGCCGTATTTCCCGGCGAACCTGACGGAATAGAGGTCCTCCCCCGGCGCGATGTTATCGATTACTCCGACCCTCGTTAGTTTCGCGTCCTTGTTCTTCAGTACCGTGACGAGGTTGTAGCTGACTCCGTTCGGGGAGTTCCACGCGTCTACGTGTGTCGCGACGCGCAGATGGCCTTCGTACTCGCTGAAGCTGTACGAGTCCCAGGTCGAACCCTCTACGACTCCGGAGCCGGTATACACCGGACCGTCGACGGTGAAGTCGATTCTGTGGATCAGCGTGCGATACTCCGTATGGCTGGGCCTGTAAACGTAGTCCTGTTTCGTTACGTACAGCGCTTCGAGACTGACGTAAGTCACGCCGAAGGTGTCGTTGACTCCGATCGCCTTGTAGCCGCTTTCGAGGTCGTTCACGTCGATCGAAACCACGCTCGTCAGTTCAAGCGAAGCGTAAGGCTCGGTCTGGACGTGAATATCCGTCGCCTCGTAAAGCGGGTCGCGATCGTTCGAGCCACCCATCCACGTTTCCGGGATGAAATCATCCACGTCAAGCGACGGCGAACCGTAATCCGGATAGTACGCGACGCTGGTCGCGCCCATCGCCTCGAATCCTCTTCCCGGCAGCGCGTCGTAATAATAGCCGTAATTCCACGAGTTCACGACGAGCGTGAGTTTGTCTTCGATGAGACGGGAACTGACGTAGCTTCCCTCGAAAAAGCGCGTCTCAGTCTCCGCGGGAAAGTCAGGACTGGCGACGTTCACCGTCGTAATCGCGACGCTCGCAGACGTGTTCATATATTCCGGCGCGGGCGCTCCCGCCAGCATCGGCATCGCGGTATTGCTCGATGAGTATATGTCGTAGTAGTTCGCGTAGACCTCGCTTACGACGACAAGCCTTGCAGCGGCTTTCTGAAGATAGATGCCGCGGATGTATCCCGCGAATTCCATAGTCGCGGCTTCGCGCATCGCGGTGGCTGGATACGAGTCGATCACGCGGAGTTTATGTCCGTCCGCCACGTAAATGTACCTCGTGTCGTTTTTAACGAGGTCCGATTCGTCAACTCCTTCTTCCTGGATCGTCGTCGTGGACGAAGTCGTCCCGGAAGTGTTCGATCCGCCTCCTGCGGGCGCGGCGCTCTGCGCGGTCGGCGGCGCGGCTCCTGCCATCGCAGCGGTATCGTACTCGCGATTATAGTTCGTGGTCTGGCTGCTCGAAAGCCTCGCGGTGAGTTCGCTTTTACTTTCGATTCTCCGCAGCATCGAGCCGTTAACGAGCGAGGCGTCGTAGATCGGTTCGCCCGTGTGCTGGTCCACGTCCACCACCGGCGGAAGGTTGTCGCTGCGGTTATCGTCGTAGTCGGGCAGCGGGTTCTGATTCTGGCCCGGAAACCTCGCCACCCCCTCCGGGTCGCAGGAAACCGCGATTGGAATAAGTACAGAAAGAGCCGCGATTATTATTTTCGTGTTCATATTTCCATCCTTCGCCGACATTATTGAGCATTCCGGCGCTGGTAACGTTCTATACCACGTCGCCTTCGTCAGCCATACAACAATTGTAGCGCAAAAAAGTTAGTGTCCAGAGTCTTGCGCAAATTCATTCTGTCCTCGACCTGCTTTGACACCATTCCCCATGGGGAATGGTGTCAAAAATGAATCGATTTC
>JANLHZ010000276.1 GCA_024653775.1 Planctomycetota bacterium
TTGATATTCTCCGCGAAACTCCGCGGTCTCCGCGGCTCTGCGCTGAGGATTTTAGTTTCCGTTTGCGATTTATCGCGAACGTCCAGTGAACAGTCTCGATTTTTGAAAGTTTATTATGTTCTGCGTCCTTGAGAGCCTCAAAATAATAAGTCATACATCTCGCATCTCATATTCACGTCATCTTCACATCGCGCTCAAGCGTCCAATGACATCGAGGTAATGGCTCGACGAAACTATGGCTACGACTGCGGTTTGACGTGGTCGCGCAATGCGAATCTGCCGCAACTCCGAGCGCGATTTTGTACGACTTAGAAACTATCTCAAGCAGAGGTTTTCGTTGCTTCGGAGCGCTCGGACGAGACGTCCGAACGCTTTTGCGGACGAGGACGTCCGCGGTCCCATGTGCCTGAGATAGTTCCTCAATGCTTCCCGTGGGCTTCGGTCGCCTCCGCGATGAAAGGCCCGAGCTTCGACGCGGCGAGGCGGACGTCATCAGTGAGTCCGGACTTCGCGTGCTTTTCGATGAATTCCGCGGCCCGGCGAATTCGCTCGAAGCTGAGGCTCGCCGCGGCGCCTTTCAGCGCGTGGGCGCTCTTTTCGAGGCCGAGGAGGTCTCCGGACTCGATCGCGTCGTTCACGTTCTTCAGGTAGTCGGAAGCGTCCGCGAGGAACTGCTCCGAGATTTCGAGAAGGATTTCCTTCGAATTCCCGACCCTTCGCATCGCCTGGTCGAAGTCGAAAACCGGGAACGAGCCGAAGTCCGGAAGTTCCGACGCGCTCTTCGTGGTTTGCTCGGCGTTTTGCGATTTGTTGTCGTCCATCTGAGCCTCGAGATTTCGCAGTCTGGTTTCGAGATCCCCGCGAAGCGTTTCGTCAACGACGAATGGAAGGTTCGACCTCGCGGTGATCAGGGCGCTGCCAAACGCGGCACTCGCGAGAAGAATCCCGATTTCGACGTCGCTCTGAGCATACTTTGTACCGGATTTCCGGAGCTTTGTCAGTTCCGTTTTCGCTTTGATCAACTCTTTCGCCATCGACTCCGGAACTTCGAAACATCTGAGAAGCTTTAGCTGTCGTTCGCCTCCGCCGCGGAGGGACACGCTGAATTCGCGGTACGCCTTCGCGTCGTCGTCCATCAGTCCAGTAAGTTCGTTCTCGATATTCGAAAGCCTCGTGATGCTTTCCGTCAGCTCCGCGCGGACGTCCTCCGCGACGTTCTTCTTTCCAGCCGTGATTCTCGCGACCATCGTCCCGAGCGCCGCGGAGAGCGCGCCGATGAGCGCCGCGACCGCGCCTCCACCGGGCGAAGGGTCCGCGGACGAAAGTCTGTCCGTAAAGGTCTCGAGCGGCAGTTCCCGCAGAAGCTGATTTTCATTCCTCGCCGCGACCTCGCTCGAATTCGCGCCGGTTCCGATGATCGCGTCGATCCTTCGAAGATCGTGCAGCAACTTGACGTCCTCGATCGCCCGCACCGTCTGCTCCTCCGGAAGCAGCAGCATTCGCTTCAGCGCTCCCGTCAGCGCGTTTTTCGGGACGAGTCCGATTATCTCGGTGGAATGGACTCGAACGCCCGCATCCGAGGCAAGCTGCTCGACCGCCGAAAGCGCCTCGTCGATCCCGGTTTTCCGGTAATCGACGATGTTCATCGAAACCTGCGCGAGTCCCTTCGATTCGAGCATCAGCCCGAGGGACTTTACGCCGGGAAGTCCGCCCGCGCTTTCGCGGATTTTCGAGGCGATGGATTTCGCAAGCGCAAGATCTTTCGAATCGAGGTTCACGTTGAACGCGACGAGAAAAAATCTCGCGCCCGCGCAGATCGCGCCCGCGGTCGGATGGAACTTCGCCTCGCCGACGTCGGGTTTGAACGCCGAAAGAGACTTGTTCGCGTTCCGCCTTGCGAACGCCTCCGTCCGCAGCGGGGAAACCTTCTTGCGCACGCTCGCCAGATTCTTTCGATCGCCCTCGCGCGCGGCTTCCTCGTACAGATAGCTCGGAACGCCGAAGCGCGCCGCGATCTTTTCCGCGGCGCTGACCGCGAGTTCCGCGGCAGCCTGCATCGTCGCGTCCTTCGAAAACGGTATGAACGGCAGGACGTCGAGCGCGCCGATGAACGGATGGACGCCTTTATGCTCGTGGAGGTCTGTTAGCGCGATGACCATCTCTACAGACGCGAGAACCGCCTCCGTCAGCTCCTCCGGTGGGCCGAGCAGGGTAATCACCGCCCGACCGTGGTCGACGTCGAATTCCGCGCCGAGCAGGTCGACTTCCGGGAATGCCCCGAACACTCTGCGCAGAGCTTCGAAGTCCTCCGCGGAGTCGATTGAATAGTTCGGGACGCACTCGAATATCTGCATAATTTAGATTTTAGATTTCGGATTTCAGATTTCGGATTTAAATCTACAACATTCTTCGATGTCGAACGCGGTATGTTTCAATCTGCAATCTGAAATCTAAAATCTGAAATAATCTTGGTGCCCTGACGGGCACGGGGCTGAAATAACCTCACTCCCAGTACCGCTTGTGCGGATCGACTCGACCGCGCAGAAGCACGCCGAAGGAATTTACAAGGATTTTGAGGTCGAGGAAAAGCGACCAGTGGAGCACGTAGAACGCGTCGAGCTTGAGCATTCCCTCGACCGTCCAGTGCCGTTCGCGTTTGATCTGCCAGAGTCCCGTGAGTCCGGGTTTGACCTCGAAGCGCGAGCGCTCCCAGGATTTGAACGTTCCCGCGCGGGACGCGTCGAGCGCCTTCGGACCGACGAGGCTCATCGTCCCGAAAATCACCGGCAGGAACAGAAGCGCCTTGTCGAGCTGAAGCCTGCAAGCGATTCCGGGTTTATTTATTTCGTCGTAGTAGAATTCGAGGGTGCGGAACTCTTTTTCGAACCTGCCGAGTCGCCTGGCGACGCGGAACACAGGGCACCTTCTGAAAATCAGAAGCGAAATCGCGTACAGAATCAGCGGCGGCAGACAAACCGCGAAACACGCGAGTCCGGTCGCGAGGTCGAAGAGTCGTTTCAGAAGCATCCACAGTCCGAGCAGTGGTCTTCGGTCGTATCGCAGAATCGAGAACCCGTAGAAATCTTCGCTCTTCACGAGAAGCATCGTCACCGAAGGCGATACCAGCACTTTCACGTCGGTCATGCTCCGCGAAAGCTTCACCAGCGCTTCGAGCGCGACCTCGAAAGCCTCCTCGATGTCGGCGAAGATCACATCCTGAATCCTCCCTCGGCTGACGATCTCCGGAAGCTGCGAAATGCTTCCGAGGACGGAGATTCCCTTCGCGCGGTCCTTCCCCTCCTCGCTTTCGCCGACGAAACCCACGACGTCGTAGCCCGCGCCGTATGCCTTCGAAAGTTCCTTCGAAAGCAGTACCGCTCGTTCGTGGGTTCCGACGATGACGACGCTCTTACGCGAAAGTCTGTACTTTCCGAGCCTCCCGAGGACGAAGAGCGAAAGCGCCCTTAGCAGGTACATCGAAAATCCAGCGAAGAGAACGTACAGCAGGATCACGAGCCGCGAAACGCCGAGGAGGTCCCGCCAGACGACGAACATCCCGAGCATCACTACGACGCACGTCGCTATGAACCCGCTTACGAGGCTGCGCGAGAAAACATCGAAGTGGGTCCACTCCCTGCGGACCTGATACAGCCTTCCCCTGAAGAAGCACAGCACCATCGCGGCCCCCGTCGCGATCGCGGCTTCGCGGTAAAACTCCACCGGATACGCGGGGCGCAAGATCTCGCTTCCGAGACTTTCCCGGACTTCGAAAGCCGCGAAGAACGACGCCCACAGAATCCCGACGTCCGCCGCGAGCAGCAGAAACGAAAACGCCAGCGGCATGTACGACTTCAGCGAAAAGTAGAGGTCGCTCCACTTCCCGTAGTATTTGATCATCGAAAGGAAGTGAGTGAGCGCGTCCTTGCTGAAGAGCGACCTTCGCGACTTCTGAAGGTGATAGTGGATCATTTTCGCGCCCGGGGCGTAGTGGACTTCGTAGCCTGCGTCGTGCATCCGCCTGCAGTAGTCTACGTCCTCGAGATAGAGGAAGTAGCGCTCGTCGAAGTAGCCGACCTTGTCGATCGCGTCCCCGCGGATGCACATCGCCGCGCCGAGGACCCAGTCGACGTTCATTACGCTCTCGTGATCGAACGAGGCGTACATGTGCTCCGCGAGGACGCGCTCGCGATCGTCCGAATTCCCAAGCGGCGTCCGTCTGTAAAGAATCGTTCTCAGCGTATAGAACTTTCTGACGCTCTGCTGCGTCGTCCGGTCCGGATTTAGCAGCTTCGGCGCCGCGATTCCAGCCGCGGGATTTTTATCGAGGTGATCGATGAGTCCGTTTATCGAATCTTGCTGGAGGATTATGTCCGCGTTAAGGACGAGTCTGTATTTTCCGCTTGTTTCGACGAATCCCTGGTTCACGCCTTTCGAGAACCCGCCGTTGATCGCGTTGACGATCACGCGGAACTCCGGATAGTCCTTCCGGACCCACTCCGACGGATCCTGCGGCGAAGCGTTGTCGATGATCAGCACCTCGATCGGACGGTCCACGCGTTTGATGTCCTCCGCGAGCGAGTCGAGGCATGTCCGGAGATACACCGGCGTATCGTAATGCACGACGATGACAGATAAATCCGGCGTTCGGCGCTCAGGGTCCATCGGTGTTTCTATAATCTTGAAATACTAACCCGGACGAGCCGGAACCAAAGCGAACTATCCGCAGATTACGCGGATTTCGCAGATTCATTTTTTGTCCACAGTTCAACACAGATTAACACAGATTTTTAGGGTGGCATCGAAGTCCCGCCGATGTTCCACGGGCAGGATGCCCGTGCCACTCCGCAAAAGCCCCGGCGGGGCGATATGTTTGTAGTGGCACGGAGTTCAGGAGAGTGCAGAATATGGATTCATTCACAATTCGTAATTCGTAATTGCCTTAAATTTCCACCTCGATGATGTTGACCTTCGCCTGCCTCGCGGTGAAATCCGCCGGAACCAGCATAAGACAGAATATCACGAACCCGAAGGTGAATGCCGTCACGAGGCCTGACGTCAGGAACGAAAAATGCAGGTTCGGGATTGCGACAAACGCCTGGCTGATTCTTCCGAAGCGAGACATTCCGAAAAGCGAATTCAACTGGAACCGTTCCCGCCAAGGCATGAGTTCGCGGATGTACGCGGGTTCGACGAAATAGTCATAAAGGAAGATCCCGGCGATCCCGAAAATTATCGTACCTATAATTGCGTAGACACCAAGAGTCTTCGCGCCGGGACTTCTGGCGATGAGTCTGTACCCCGCGTACAACAGAACCAGCGGGATAATAATCCAGATCGTCATCACCGGACCGTAGAAGAAAATAAGGGTCGAGCTTTGCCACGCGTCCTGAGCCTTTTGCACGTCATTCATCGAAACCTTCTTCGACGGATCGAAGTTCAGCCACTCTCCACCATCCGCCGACCGGTAATATCCAGGGGAATTGACGTCCCACATCTCGTAGTAGTTGTAAAAGTTGTTGTTGTTCGTTTCGTCAGAGGCCATCCTGGCAAGTTCCGCGTCGGTAACATCTTCCGGCATCGGAAATGCCCACTTCGAAAACGGTCCCGTCAGCGCGGCGAAGATCAGATTCACAAGCAGAGTCGAGCCGAGGAGGACGAACAGTATTCCCATCACGAATGGATATCCTCCAGTCGCTGGTTTGATGCGTTCGACGTATCTGATTGTTTCTCTCATCGCACACTTCCCAGGGAGACTTTCGAATGTACCCGAACACGATGGAAATCTCAACCCACATCCCAATAGTGTTCGGCACGCCTCCCGCGGTGAATTTTGTTCCCAGCGTTTTGTTCGGGATTGCCATGCAGTCCTGACATGAAGACATCAAAACATCATTATGTATGTCCCGAAGGTAATGACATCTGACATATAGGAAGTTCACAGCGAGCAACGCCAGGAAAAAATTGACGGAAAGGTGTT
>JANLHZ010000299.1 GCA_024653775.1 Planctomycetota bacterium
AACAGAACCAGCCTACGTTAGTTTATACCGCACTCCGGACTTACCTGTTTTTGCGCGATCTCGAACCTCCAATCTCTGTCTCTTCTTTCTGCAGAAATACTTGGTGAGACATTTACTAAGCGCGGATTTTTATTTTTTTCCGCTCAGGCGGCTGAAAAGCCAGTCAAGTTGAGTAACTTATTATTGTACACGTCCTAAATCCGCATGCGCACCCCGTAGTGCACAGCGAGGCGAAGAAGAGTTGCGCGACCCAGCGCTTCGTGGTATCTTCGAAAAATGTTTTTCCCCTATATATCCGGAACCATGTCAAAGCATCACAAACATAGTTCGCACGACCAAGGCCATTCGCATTCTTCGCACGGGTCGAACGGTCACGGAAGCACCCGCAAACGGAAATCGAAAGTCGCGATCGGCTTAGTGCAAATGATCCGCAGTTTCATGCTGTACACGATCATTCTCGGAATCCTCGCAGGGGCGGGGGTGCTCGGGTTTATTTATCGCGACAAGATTTTCGGAGGCGAGCCGAAGGAAAACGACCCGAATAATCCGTCCGCGATCGCGACCTCGCCTATTCTGGTTTCAAGCGGAGAAGAAGGACGGGGCGTTTCGTCCGCGCGGGAAGTCGAGACAGTCGCTCCGTCTGTCGATACGCCAAGGACCACCGCCGCAAATTCGAATCCTGGTTCCGCGCCGGCGACTGGCGTTCCTTCCGCCGCGCCAGAGGCCACCGCGAGCGCTCCAGCGCAGGCCCAGAGCGCTGCGCCCGTCATCAGCGAAGAAAACGTCTCGAAGGCTCAAGGCGCGCTTGCGCAGATCCGCGAACTGATCTCGAAAATGCAGTACGACGAGGCGAAGAAGCAGGCCGACGAATTCCGAAAGCTCCCCGGACTTTCCGAGGGCGTGAGGGCGGAGCTTGACATCGAATACAGCCGAGCGTCGACGTTCGAGTCGATCCTCTCTGGCGTCGAACCGTTCGAGCCGGACTACTCCAACTGGATGCGGTTCAACATTCTCGGCGGCGGCTCGATCATGGGCCAGGTGAATCCGGACGAGATCCGGAGCGCGCAGCAAAACCGAATTTTCGTCCGCGTCTCCTCCGGCGGAGGAGGATACGTCTATCGCGACAAGCTTCGCACCCCTCCTTCGCAGATGGCGAAGGAGGACGTGCTACAGATTTACCTCAGTCGGCTCCAGTCGCGGGAGCGGGATTTCAACAATCGTTCCAGCCCCACCGCGGCGCAGACGTATCGCTGGGCGGAGACGATCCTGCGCCATCGCAAGGTTTTAGAGGACCTGAAAGAGACCACACGCGACGGTTCGCGGGAATACGATCATTTCATTTCGACCGTCGGCAATCTCCTCGAGATGAGCTATCAGGCGGACCCGCACCTTCGCGACACCGCGCTGCTAGAGTCTTCACCCGAGTGGCAGCAGTATCTATATCTCCGTAGCATGGGCCAGTTCGACAACGCCGAAAACTACCGCCTCCGGTTGTTCCGTCTCTATCCGAACGCGCAGCAGCTTACGGAAATCGAGGCTATCATCCGTCTCGAGCGCCAGACCCGCGAGGAGACCCGCCTGCAGAATCCGCCACCTGTAACGGTAAGCGAGCCGGGCGCGGTTACGGCCGCTCCGGCTATTCCGGAGCCTGAGCAACCCGCCGAGTCGATCACCCACGAAGAGTTGACAACGATCATCGATGAGGAGATGGAGAACGTCCGCACCGTCGACGCGCGCGACCTGAAATCAGAGGAGCAGCAGGCGGAGGAGTCCCAGAGACTCGCCGGAGGCGGACTCACGGAGCTTATGCGGCAGGCGAGGCAGTACTACGATGAGGGCCTCGCGTTCGAGCGGGCAGCGAGTCCTGGCGCGCGGAACGAGGTCGAAAACCTCCAGCTTGCGATTTCGTCGTACCGGAGGGCGCAGCAGCTTCTCAACCAGGCGAACGAAAGATATCCGGAGCGCGAGGCGGAATACTCCGACCAGTACTCGAAAATCTGCACCGCGCTTTTCTGGTGCAGGAAAAGGCTGCCGATCTGAGTCCTATGAAGTCTGCAACAGCGTCAATCCTCGTAATCGGAAACGAAATTCTCTCAGGGAAGATCGACGAGCTCAACGCGTCGATAATGATGAAAGACCTTCGCGAACTCGGGGTGGACGTACAGACGATGGTTGTCATCAAGGACGACGAGCAGCGCTTCTGCGAGGAACTTCCGAAGATGATGGAACGCAGCCGGTACGTTTTCACGTCGGGCGGTGTCGGCCCGACCCACGACGACATCACCTTGTCCGGCATAGCGCGGGCGCTCGGGCGGAAGCTCGTCCGCAACCAGGATTTCGCGGAGTCCATCCGCCGCGGGTACGGATCGCTCTTTCGCGAGCCGCTGCTGAAGATGGCGGACATCCCCGAGGGCGCGGAGCTTATCTACGCGGGGAAGCTCTTCGTTCCGGTAATCAAGATCGAGAACGTCTACGTCTTTCCGGGGGAGCCGTCGATTTTCAGGCTCAAGTGGGAGGCGATCAAGGAAAGCTTTCGCGGAGAGCCTTACTTCATCGAAGTCATCTACACACACGCGGACGAGGGCGAGATCGCGGACCTCCTCGGCTGCGCGGAGCGAGATCACGCTGGAGTCCTCATCGGTAGCTACCCCCGCTACAACATCCCCGAATACAAGGTGAAGGTAACGATCGAAAGCAAAGAACAAAACGTCGTTTCAGACGCTAAAAACTACATCCTCGAAAACGCCCCGAGCTCAGTAAAGTTCTTCACCATCTAAGGACTCGCGTGGAAATAAGTCGTACAAAATCGCGCTCAAATTTGCGTCAGGTTCGCTTCGCGCGAAAGAGCAAAACCGGAGGCGTAGCTATAGTTCCGGTGAGCCATTACCTCGAAGTCAGGGTGCGACTGAGCGCGGAGTGAAAATGGCGTGAAAGTGAGATGCGAGATGTATTACTTATTTCCACGCGAGTTATAGGCAGGCAGAAAATTTCGAATGACGAATTTCGTGA
Source organism: Planctomycetota bacterium (assembly GCA_024653775.1). GTDB lineage: Bacteria > Planctomycetota > UBA8742 > JACQVU01 > JANLHZ01 > JANLHZ01. The sequence continues at coordinate 3,010 of JANLHZ010000299.1, forward strand.
ATGCGGAAGCGAATCGACGATCGTTCCGGGCGCAGCGTGAAGGCTTGCGCGCCATGTTGGTGTCGATCGCGATCTTATCCGCCTGCGTCGCGACTTCGGAAACCCCGGATGAGATGGCGGAAGACGCGGTCAGCCGCGCGCCTTACGTCGAAAGCGAAATCCCGGACCTCGACGCGCTTGACTACGCGGTGACGTCGCGGGACGCGCTTCCGATGTATCTGCTCGACGTTCTCGACCCGGAAGCGAAACTCGATTTCGATCAGATCGTAATCTCCGGCGTGGGCTTCGTCGCGGGAATCCCGGACGGCGGCGGAGACACGGGCGAAAGCTACAAAACCACCCGCGGCGTGATTCTCTCGCTGAATCCGGACACGCCCGCGACGGAGATGGTCGAAGGTCAGGTCGCGCTTGTTCGCGTGACAGCGGTGACGGAAAGCCTCGGGCCGTCGAAACGCACGTTCGACATAAAAATCGCGGCGCTCGGAAACGCCCGCAGCATCGGCCCGGGAAGACTGTTCACGACGCAGCTTGTTCTCGAAAGGAACGACGTGAAGGACGAGACCGTGGCGCGGACGTACGACGTAATTCCGTACGAGGGAATCCGCTGGCCCTCGCGGGAGGTCATCGTCCCCGATGGCGGCCTTTTCTACTCGGGCAAGGAGCTTTCGCCCACCGTGACGATGAAGTTCCGCGTGCAAAACACCGCGCTTATGCGGTGCGTTCGGGACGCGCTCGACAAGGAGTTCCCCGGACCCGTGATCCGGACCGCGGAAGAATCGGAAACCCACGAGGACGAGCGACGCTCGCTGGTGCAGGTCGCGGACGAAGGCTCGCTGCGGATGGAAATGCCGAGTTCGTTCGTCAGGAGGGCGGACCTTTTTCTGCATAGTCTCGAACTGCTTCGCTTCGAGTTCAGTTGCCTCGAAGACGAGCGCGGCCTTCTGATCTGGGACAGGAACCGCAAAACGGTGAAAATCGCGCCGTCGTGGACGAGGCTGAAGCCGGGGACGCTTCCGACGCTGAACTTTTCTGCGACGGAGAATCGTAGCGCGTTCAAGTTCAACATCGCGTCCATAGACGTCGTGACCGAGTCGAGCCAGTTTCGAAGATCGGAGATCTACTACGAAAATCTTCGCTCAGGCGCAAAGGGTTACGTCCAGCTTGAAAACACCATCGCGGGAGTCCTCGAAGCCCTCGACAGAATCGGACTCGACGCGGACGGCCTCGAACGACTGCTACAGAGGCTCGTAGTGAACGAAGACCGCATCGGCGCGGACATCATAATGCTCTGACGCGAATGTCTTCACCTGTAGCGCAGCAGTCTCTACTGCATGCAAGCGGTACGCATGCGTTACGTGGCGCAAACGTCCTCGTCTGCCTTCACCGTCGCTCGCGAGTAATCTTCATGTGCCGGGCACTTCGAGTTCGTAGTGGCGCCGTCAGGCGTTGAAGTTCGTAGTGACGCCGTCAGGCGTTTATATGCCCT
>JANLHZ010000310.1 GCA_024653775.1 Planctomycetota bacterium
GGCGCTTCTTTGATCCACCACACCGCGAAAATATGCTCTCACGAGCACACTACGAACAGATTCCCGCTATAGACCGCGATCTACCCCGTGAACAGTTACTCTTTTTTATTTCGAATTTTGGATTTCAGATTCGAATTGAATCGTCTAAGACTCTTGTTCTTTCGCTTCCAATTTTCCGACTCAATTTAACGGAACTTTATGCCAGAGAAGAAGATCAAGGGAATCATCCTCGCGGGAGGAATGGGCACGAGGCTCTCGCCGCTGACGGACGTAACGAACAAGCATCTGCTTCCTGTTGGCCGGAAGCCGATGATTTTCTATCCGATCGAAAAGATGGTTAAGGGCGGTATCGTAGACATTCTGATCGTCACTGGTCCGGAGCACATGGGCGATTTCGTGAACCTTCTCGGCTCGGGCAGGAATTTCGATTGCCAATTCACGTATCGCGTCCAGGACGAAGCGGGCGGAATCGCTCAGGCGCTCGCGCTGGGCGAGGATTTCGCGGGGCAATCGCCTATTCTCGCGATTCTGGGCGATAATATTTTCCAGATGAATCTTCGCAGCTCTGTGCGCGACTATACGAAATCAGCGAAAGGCGCGAAGATCCTGCTGTATCAGGTCGACGATCCCTCGCGTTTCGGAGTCGCTGAAATCAAGGGAGATAAGATTGTGGGCATCGAGGAAAAGCCCGCGCTTCCTAAGTCGAATTACTGTGTCACTGGAGTCTATTTCTACGATAGCTCAGTGTGGAACGTCATCCGCAAGCTGAAACCTTCCGCCCGGGGCGAGCTGGAGATCACCGACGTGAATAACGCGTATATCAAAAAACGCGCGCTCAGTTTCGACATTCTGAAGGGCTGGTGGACCGACGCGGGGACTTTCAAAAGCCTCGATCTTGCCAATCGCCTCGTGATCGACGATCCGGTGGAATAGCGGTTCAAGCTCTCAACTTTTGCTTGTAGATTGTGCCCCTTCGTAGTATCATCCCGGCGTATTTATTTTTTCTCGGCGCTGAGCCGATTCACCCCCGTAGCCCCCGAACTGCGCATCCGAATATCATCGTTTAGGGGAACGAGATGAATATGACTTCCGCAATCACAGGAGCCCGTCGCGGCACAGGAGCCCGTCGCGGCACAGGAGCCCGTCGCGGCGTCCAGACCTTGATTATTGTTTTTGGCTTCACGGTCGTTTTTTCGGCATGCGAACGCGAATCCGACGTTAACCGCATTCTGATCGAAAACCAGATCAAGCTGTCGGAATCCCAGACGAGAATCTCGAACCTCGAGAAGGATCTCGAACGCGCGCAGGAGAAATCAGAGGAGCAGAGCGCGGAAGTGAGCACGCTCGTACAGACTCAGAGCCAGCAGTACCGCGAGATGATGCAGAGCATCCGCGACATTTCGTCGTCGGTCAGAAATCTCGACTCGGGCACGTCGCTTAACGATCAGTTCGCCGCGATTGCCGCGCAGAACCAGCAGATTCTCGACCGACTCGGAAGCGCGAACCTTACTGCAGAGGAGCGGGAAACGCTCCGCGCGGAAGTCTCTTCGCTGCGAAACCAGCTCACGATTCTCGGGCGGGAAAAAGAGGATCAGGCGTCGCGGATTTCTACTCTCGAGACCCAGCTCAACGATGCCCGCGCCAGATCGTTCGACCTCGGCGACGGTAGGATTCTTTCCGTGGCGGACGTAAATGAAATCATCGCCGAGCGGGATTCCCTCCGGCAGTCCGCCAGCGCACTCACCGCGGCTAACAACGATCTGAAGGACGAACGCAGCAGTCTCCAGACTAGGAACGAAGAGAGCCTCAGAAACATCGAAACGCAGAACCAGCAGCTTGCGACGCTTCAGTCTCAGCTCCAGGACGCCACTCAGGCGAACACCGACATGTCGAACACCATCGCGCGGCTGACGCTGCGGGTCGAAAATCTCGAGGCGGAAAACGCGAGGCTCGGCGGCAATGCGCGTGGCGGAAATCAGGTCGGCGCGCCGAATACGGGCGGAGCGGCGGGCGCAGCCGGTGGAGCGGGTCAGTCGGGACAGAATAATCCCGGAGCGCTGAATCGAAGGCCTGTCCTCGTCACGCCGGAAATCACGGGCAGGATTCCATTCGAGCCGAAGGACAACATCGTCACGCTCAGCGTCGATAAGCCCGAGGAGGTCATCGTCGGCAGCACGATTTTCTATATCTATCGCGGAAACGTGCTCATCGGGTTTTTGAAACCTCTCGAATCCTACACGACCGGAAATCTCCGCGGCACCGTGTTCTGCGAAGTCGACAGCATCGAGGCGGGTCGCGCGATCCAGGTCGGCGACACCGTCACGACGATCCGCAGATGATTCGCGTCGGAAAACTCCCTTGGCCGATTTCTTTCGTTCCGCGAGCCAACCGGATTTCCGTGCCGCCGTTTACACTCCGGATGGACGATTCATCCGGAGAAATCAAATGAAATCGATACTTCGATCTCTCGTAGCGATCTGCGCTGTGATTCTGGTTTACGTCGCGCTTTCCCGCTTTGTATACGCCGGTTCCGCTCGAACCGAGTTCGAACTTCGCGGGTTATCGTTGAATCCGACGTTCGTCGTCGGTGCGCCCGGCTGGAAGAACTCGAAGGACTACGAAAGCTGCTGGACTGCGCGGTTCGATCCGGAGCCGCCCGAAGTTGCGGTCGATCCGGAACCGGGTATAGACGTCGATCCGCCGAAACCGGTGAAGCCGCTCGACGTGCAGGCGAGGGAGTTCATCGAAAGCCGGGTCGCAGTCGAAAGCGTGATGCTTTGCAGCAATCCATCGGAGAGCGCGGCGTGGCTCCGCGTGTGTCCGTGGCTCGACGATGGCGCTACGATCCCTCCGGTGCAGCGCTGGAACCCGCGCATCGTTTTCCCGGGCGACTTCGTCTGGACGCCGAATCCGTCCCGCGAAGACGATTCACCGCTCGCCGGACGCGTACTGTCGATCGGAGCGCGTGAGGTCGTCATTCAGATCGCGTTTCCGGATCCATCGGGCGATCGGATTTTCGAAGTCTTAGCCCAGGTGCGGACTCTGACAGTGGTAACGCCGGCCGCGCGAACGATGTTCACCTCAGGGGAAAGGCGGACCTCGTCGCTTCCGGACCGGACGAACGAGTTCATTCCCGCGGGCTGGAACGGAGTCGACACCGTCGATATTTACAACGACGGGAGCGTTTTCGTAGTCGGAAGCGCGGGTAGAAATCAGTTCGAGACCGGCGTCGAGTCATCTCTTCTCGACGTCGAGTTCAGCGTCTACGTCGATCCCGCGTCGAGACGAACCGCCGGGATTATCGCGGAGAAAATTTCGGATGATAGTGTCGCGCGTACCTACGGTTTTCGTTCGCGGGACGTGATCGTCAGCGTGAACGGCTCCGTTGTCACGTCGATCCCCCACGCGCGCGACGTAGTTCGCAGACTCGCGGACGCGGGAACCCGCGACTGGACGATCGAGTACATTCGAAACGGCGAACGCGGGTCGAAAGTGTTTCACGTTCGTTGACATTTATCAAAAGCCGGGTACGCTGGAACCTGGAATAAATTATGCCTTTGTCAGCGTACAGAAAAGGAAACCCGAGGCAGGTCGTGGTCTATCAGTCCATTGCCGCGGCGGGGATCATGAAGTTTCGCGATATGGGAGTGGTGACGATTCCGAACACCGAGCAGGACGCGGTGAACTTCGTCACGGACACGTGGAACAACTTCCGCGGCGGTCGCGCGGAAATCGCGGTGCGCACCGTTCTTAAGCTCGTGCTCGACCGATACCAGAACGTAGCCGATTCGCTGATTCGCGTCGTTCCTGGCTACACCACCGACAAACGGATGGAAAGCGCGGACGTCCGCGATCTCACGAACTACGTCTACGAAAGATGCTTCCACGATGAGGAATTCCAGAACTATCACGCGCGTTTCTTCGAAAGCATCGTCCCGCAGATCCAGCCGATTTTCGAGAAGCTGAGCGAAAATTTCCATGCGCCGGGGGATTCAACGAAACTTCGGCGCGCGCAGCAGGAGCTTGTCGTCAATCCGAGGAAGGAGCCTGAAAGTTCCAAAGCGAACCTGGACGAACCAGGTCAGACCGAAGAGCCGATGTTCCCGGAATGGGCGGATTTCGGGCTGTTCGACAACAAAAAGAAGAGGGCCACTTTCGCCCGCGCGATTCGCCCGAAGGATCGGGTTCCCGTTGACGCGATCGAAATCAAGGACGACGTTTCCCGTATGTGGGACGAAATCCAAGACGCGATTTTCAGGATCACGGAGCAGACCGAAAACAACTGGGACGAAGTCCACGACAAGTGGGCGAGTCTGCAAAAAGAGATCGCGCGCGCCGAAAAACTTCTTGCGGAGACATCGGAGCACGCCGCGACGAAGAGGGCCAAGAAGGACGATCTGATTCGCGTATGGAAATCAACTTTCAAGCGTCTCAACACCAAGATGGTCGATACGGTCGGCAAGTTTTTTGTCGACTTGCTCGTGTCGCACAAGAAGGACGAGTCGAACGACGAAGCTTTTAAACTACTGGCGAAGAAAACGCGGGACCGCGCCAGAGAGCTTTCGCTCTCTGACGTGGTTTCCGGTATTGATGATCTTCTGAAGGGCTAAAGCGCCGAAAGACGGACGAATTACCATCTGTCTCTGCGACCGCCTTCGCGACCGCCGCCGCCGCCGCCGCCACGGCCACCGCCGCCGCCACGACCGCCGCCGCCGCCGCCGTATCCGCCGCGACCGCCACCGCCGCCGCCGCCGCCTCCACCGGGTCTCGGTTCCGGAGGTCTGGCTTCGTTGACCTTGATGTGCCTTCCGTCGAGATCGGTTCCGTTGAACATCGAGATTGCGTTTTGGGCTTCTTCTTCGGAGGACATTTCCACAAATCCGAATCCCTTCGACTGTCCGGTCGCTCTGTCCGTGATCACAACCGCCGAAACCACGGTTCCGGCCTGCGCGAACGCCTCTTCGAGCGTTTGTTGGCTGGTCTGATAGGCCAGACCGCCGACGTACAATTTCTTCGCCATTTCCATTTCCTCAAACTTCCTTAACAAAACGAGATTACTTAACTCAGCAAGTTGACCTACAGGGTCCTGCGTTTCTCCAATTTACTCTCGCCATTATCGCTTAAGGAAATTAAGGAAAGTCGGACACTTGCCTGAACAAAATTAAGTCATCGCGCAAGAACATACACTGTGAATCGGAACTCTGTCAAGAAAATCCGCGAACGCTTTCTATATTTCCGCATGAACCGATTTTCATGGTTTTGGTTTGACCAAGGCCCGAATGGTAACTGTTCATGGGGTAGTTCGCAGTCTATAGCGGGAATCTGCTCGTAGTAGCTTGTAAGAGCATATTTTCGCGGTGTGGTGGATCAAAGAAACGCCTTACGGCGCCACTACGAACGCGAACTACCACGTGAACAATTACTTCGAATGTATTTCAGCAGACACTCGAACTGGACGTGGAAATCGTGCGCGCCTTCATACGCAATCGGCGATTTGAAATAGCTCGCGAGGTGGCGCTGCGGGCCTGATTCTCCCCGCTGCGCAGCAACGTCGAGTAGCCGCACGAGATCGATCACAAGCGGCGCGGCGAGTGCGCTGTCGTATCCCTGCCACGTGAAGCTGAGCGTCATCTTCGATCCGAGGAAACCCTCGAAGTGCACGAAATCCATCGCGGTTTTTTGATCCGCAAGGCTCGGAACGAAATCGATCGACGTTTTCAGATGCGCGCCTGCGCCCGCGATTTTTCGAAGCGGCGCGTCCTTGCCGACGAGCTTGGATTTCAGATTCGCTTCCTCGCTGAGCACCTGCCCGTCGGTGTTCCCGAGCATGTTGTAGGCCTGCCACGAAAGAAGGTTCAGCCCGCGCGCCACGAACATCGGCCCGAGGGTCGTCTTGAGCAGGGTCTCGCCGGTCTTGCCGTCTTTTCCCGCGTGCGGCGCGTTCGTCCTCTCCGCGAGCATAGTCAGCGCGGGAATCTCGCTCCCCACGCTCGGAGTGAAATTCAGATACGGATGCCCCGCCCCGATCGCCGCGTACGCCGCCAGCGCCGACGACGCCGAATTCGCAGGCTTCGATTTCGTCAAGTCGCGTTCGAATTCCGCGAGAGTCCATTTCGAAATTTGATCGCCTCGCGCCGGTTCCGTGCTCGCGAGGTTCACGACTACAGCAAGGTCGCAGCCGCGTTCGCGTTTCAGAGAGTCGATGTGACTCTGAATCGCAAGGACGTATTCCCGCGGATGATCGCACTTCAGCTTTCCGAGGCCGAGGCTAGACGCGACGCTCGAAATCCCCGGCGGAATCCTTCGCATCACGTTTTTCTGATTCTTTTCGAGCGCCGAAATTGCCGCCTTCATCGCGTCATCTTCGATGAATTTGTTCTGTCTTCTGTAAATGTCGAGCGACTCGGCGAGAGTCACTTCGCGGATTTCGGTTCCGCCGAAAACGATCCGATCGAACCCGCGGAATCCCGCCCCGGCGAACTCCGGATTTTCGGTCAGAATCCCCGTCGGGCTGGCAATTTTCCTTGCAAGCGCAGTAACGCCGGCCTGCACGAGAACGCTCACGTTCCCGGCTGCGCCGATGATGTAAACCAGCAGATTTTTTTTCTTGCTCGATGCCACGGGTCGACGAATTCCGGTGGGAGTGCGGAAGCGAAAATAACGGGCGCGCCTCCGATAAGGGATCATTGGTCAGTCTACCCGAAATCGAAAATCAAAAATCAAAAATCGAAAATTTAGTTCGCGAGTCCTAAAGCCCCAGTTCCGCGCGAATCCTGTCCGCGCGCGCCTTCTGCTTTGTTTCACCGAACCTTCTGTCGAACGCCGTGAGCGCCTGAGCGATGCCCTGCAACATTCTCATGTTGTCCGGGGACTGCCAGTTGTTGCGATCGAGTTGCGATGCCATCTCTTCGATCTGATCGAGAGCCGCGTCAGCGTCGACCTCCCGTCGGAAGTCCCGGTCATGTTCGAGTTCGTCGAGGTGCGCCTTGATCTCGTCCCCCGGCGGACACCGACTGAACGTGTTCGAAAGCACCCGCCACCCGGCGATCGCGTCGCCCGGATCGTCGGTTTCGAGTTGCGTCAGCCGCGTCTTTTCCTTTTCGATAAACCAGTCGAGTCTGCCGCGAAGATATTCCGCCTCCTCTTTCTCGCGATCGTTCTTCGGATCCTCGATTTTGTCGGTGAGCTGCGTATATACCCTGCCAAGATTTCTTCTTCGAACGACCTCTGTCGCGAGAGCGGCGATTTCCTGGAACTCGTACTCGCCGACTATCGGGTCAGGCGCATTCGCGCAAGTCTGCGAAATAATATCGTATACTTCCTGATCGTGCGCGTTCTCCGAGTGAACGTCGCGGTTTCCGTCGAACACTTTATCCCCTTTGTGGTCGAATACGACGCACCTTCCGGCCTGCATCCCGAAAGTTCCGTCCATAATTTTTGTGAACCCGACGACGATGAGATCGTAGAGTCCGAGCCTCGGGATCACCCTTCGCGCGTCATCCGCCTGCTCATCGTCGATAAGCATTCCGATGAGAATCGGACCCCGTTCGCCCAGGCTGCGGCAGTGCGCGTAGAGCGGTACGAGTCTGTCGGTGTTTTCGGGGAAGAAGCTTTCCAGAACGACGACTTTGCCGCGCATTTCCTCTCTGGTCGGCAGTTTTCCGATCACTTCCTTGCCGAACTCGACTCCGTCGAGCGTCAGCGCGAAGGATTCGCCGCAGAAAAGTAAAAGCGCGCAGGCGTAAAGTATCGATCTGATCATTTCTATCTCCCGAGAATGTTTGCAGGCGTGTCCCATCTACAAATAATATATTCTTCGAGATAACTCACTATCTTTTCCGCCGTTTCTTCTTTCGATAGCAGCGGGAATTCCGTCACGCCTTCGCTTTTATCTATGATCGTTACCTGGTTCGTGTCCGCCGCAAAACCGGTGGCTTTGCCGAAAACGTCATTCACCACGATCAGGTCCAGATTCTTGTATCTTAGTTTTTCGAGCGCAAACCTGTGATGGTCGTGAGTCTCCGCCGCGAAGCCGACGACGATTCTCGAACCTTTGATCTGTGCGAGCTCCCTGATGATGTCCTTCGTTCGCACGAATTCGAGATTGAAGTTCTCGGGTTTCTTTTTAATTTTCAACGCCGCTGGATTTTTCGGAGTGTAGTCCGCCACGGCCGCGGTGCCGATGAACATGTCCATTTGCAGAAACCTGGACGAACATACCTGGTACATTTCCTCCGCGCTGACGATCTTTATGATTTCCACTCCATCCGGCTCGGGAATGCTCACCGGACCGGTTACGAGTACGACTTCCGAGCCGCGGTTACGAAGGCTCGCTGCAATGGCAAATCCCATTTTTCCCGTGGACGCGTTCGTCAGAAACCGAACTGGGTCTATGTGTTCCCGCGTCGGCCCTGCCGTGACCATCACTTTTTTACCATGGAGTCCGTCCACTTGTTCTCCCGCATAAAAAAAGATGCCCGCATTATAACAGGCATCTTTGCAATAACAACCTCGCACAGTCGATCGGACGATGCTTTAGTGAAGCTTGACCACGAATTCGAACGGACGCTCGCTCTTCGAATAAACCTCCGGCAACGCGCCTTTCAGCAGCGCTTTGCGCGCCGCTTCTTCGACTTCCGCGCGGCTCTTGCACGGAATCAACTCCCCTCCGACGAGAAGAATATGCGAAGGCGTGCCGTCGGAAACGTGTACGGATCCCTTCGGTCTTCCCCGGCCGCGCCCAGGTCCCTTCGAGGCAACTTTCGCCTTCGGCGGGCGTCCGCGACTCTTCGCGCCCTTCTTTGCCGCTTTCGGAGCCGCAGCGCCTCCAGCGTTCGCGATCCTCGCACGCGCGCTATATCCCCGTACGGCTTTGATGCCCATGGATTTGCGTATTTGCGTGATCACGTTCGGAGCGATGCCTGTTTTGAATTTCTTCATAATCGCGTCGACAATTTCCACGTTTGTAGTTTTGTCGTCCGCGGTGAGCATCTCCTTGATCAGGTCGTGTTTCATTTGGGTTGAAGGTCTCATAGTGGTTTTCCCTTTCATACTATGTTTACTGGAAACAGATTTTTTCGGAGCAGAAGAAGTCATTTCTTTGGCCTCCGGTACTTCGATAGCATTCGTAGTCGCGCCGTTGTCTTTTCCGCTGTGCGGCGTTTCAGCTTCGGGTTTCAATGAAACCGCGCGACCAGACGACTTGGCTTCGATCACCGATCTTCTGACGATGTCGAGTCTGACGGCATTCAGAGTCGCTCCGAATTTTGTCATCATTTCTTCGGCGAGCTGCGAGTTTGTAAGTTCCGGATTGCGTCTCAGCGATTCCCTCACAAAATTTTCCATAAGACTAAAATAGTGAGGATTTCCCATAATCGTAGTCCTTCTCCCTCTGCTAGCTTTACGTGATTTCGCTTCACTACCGACTGGTGTCGACGTATCCGACATATTGCCTTGAACTCCATTCCGTGTTTAGATGTTTCAAAAGAGCCAAGTCTGATTGGGGTATTGTTAATAACCCTCAATCAGATATCAATAACTATTTCCGAAAATAAAATATTCTCGAAATTAGCGGGCAATCAATAAGACCGCGGGAGTCCGAGATTATGTTCCGAAACATAATTCAGGATCATCTCCCTCGAAATCGGCGCGGTCCTTAGAAGCCTCGCGCTCGTCCATAGCCAAACAAGCTCGTACTCCTCGGAGAATCCGTAGCCGCCGTGGGTTTCGATAGCGCGGTCAACCGCGCGAATTGCCATTTCCGCCGCGAAAAACTTAGCATAATTCGCAGACGATCCAACGTCGAACGGACTCTTTTTAGAATCGTAATTCCAGCAGGCCTTGTAGAGTAAAAGCCGCGCGGCTTCAAGGTCGATGCAACTTTCCGCAAGCGGGTGCGCGAGCGCCTGATACGACCCGATTGGCTTTCCGCCGAAAACAACGCGTTCGTTTGCGTATCTCGATGCCCGGTTCAGACAGAATTGCGTCATTCCGCAGGCCGCCGCAGCAGCGAGAATCCTTTCCGGATTCAGCGACGTGAACAGCGCCATCGTACCCATATCGAGTTCGCCGACCAGGTTTTCCTTCGGAACTTTCACCTGATCGAAATGAATGGTGAATTGATTCATTCCCTCGATTCCGTGCGTCGGTATCAGACTGAGCTCGATTCCCGGAGATTTGCTATCGACAACAAATATCGAAAGCCCGAATGTCTTCGGCTGTCCGAGCGCTTTGACCTCATCGAGAGATTTCGTTCTCGCGACGACTAGAATCGCGTCGCTTTCATCCACACCTGTGATAAACGTCTTTTGACCCTTGAGTTCGAAATGGTCGCCGACGTCCTTCGCATACGTTGTGATCCTGAATGTGTTGGACCCGGCATCCGGTTCCGTCACCGCAAACGCCATTTTGCAGGCTCCGCTTGCGATCTTCGGAAGATATTTCTGTTTGACCGCTTCGCTGCCGTTCATTGCGATGCAGGATGCGTCCATGTTCGTAACTACGAAAAACGCGTTTCCGTATCCGTTCACGGCCATTTCTTCTACCGCGACTGCAAGCGGCAGCATCCCCATTTCGTTTCCGCCATACTTCTCTGATATAAGGCAGCCCAGGAATCCCGCCTCCGCAGCCGCGTCCCAGAGCGCGTGGGGGAACTTGCGGTGGACGTGGATGTCCTTGATGAGCTTTTCCCGTTGCGGCGCCAATTTATCGCAGATGCTCTTTGCGACGCCGCGAACCTGCTCTACTTCCTCGCTGAAACTGAAATCGAAAGCCATGTGGTCCTCACGCTGTTTGGTCTGAAAATCAATTCAAGGTAGGTGTGATTATGATACAGAGTACCGACGCGGATAGCGAATTCACATCCAATACGATTTTTTTATGGCGATCGCGAGCGGCGCCAGAAATGGTATCAAACGCTTTCGAATATTCGCTCACGGGGCCTGCGATAAACGATAACGTTGAGTGCGAGACCGATTCCAATACTGCAACTGAGCAGAGAGGAACCGCCATAGCTTACAAACGGCAGCGTCAAACCTGTTATAGGCATCATACCGAGAGTCATTCCGATATTAACTATCGTCTGAGTGAACAAAAGAGTCACGATTCCTATAACAAGCACTCTTCCGGACATGTCGCGAATGCCATCAAGGTTTTTCATGAAAAGAAAGAATAAACACAGGAATAACAGTATTGTCAAACTGCCACCGATGAAACCCCATTCTTCCGACAGCACCGAGAAAATGAAATCCGTGTGCCTTTCTGGCAGGAAACCGAGAATATTTTGCGTCCCCTCGCGAAATCCCTTTCCGGTTAGTTGCCCGGACCCTACGGCGATCTGCGACTGAATCAGTTGGTAATTGTTCTCGATGGTCGGATTCAGGAATCCGAAAATTCGATCCCGTTGATATGGCTTCAATATAAAGAAGAACGCAATTGGAGTCGCCGCGCCGATAGCTCCCAGTATCCATAAAACGTGCTTTGTTTTGAATTCCGCAATGTAAAGGGACGCGAGCGTCACGGGGAACAAGACTAGCGATGTTCCGAGGTCCGGTTCCAGGGCTATGAATACCCACGGAATTCCGACAATAAGCGCCGGACCGACTAGAGATACGAGGGTCTTTTCTCCGCGCAATTTTCCAAGGTGTGACGCGAGTGCGCACACAACCGCGATTTTCATACACTCCGATGGTTGAAATAAAAACGATCCTACGGAATACCATCTTGTGGCGCCGCCGCGTGTCACCGCTGGAAAGCCTTTCAGCACGAGAAGTCCCGCGAGCATGGCCATTAGTCCAACATAAAACCACCAACGAAGTCTAAGAAGATGGTTGTACGGCACCATCAGAATTAAAAGAACCAGAAATACAGACAGAGCAATGAACTGTATCTGTTTGTACCAGAAGGAAAGATAGAAATACTCGCCGTCTTCATTAAGCCTCGTCGACGCGCTGAAAATGTTCGTTACTCCGATCGCGAATAACGCCAAAACGACGAATACGATTTTGTAATCGATCTCTCCGTGAATTAGCTTGAATTGCGTTTTAACGTTATTGATGATCATTGTTGCCTGCTCCCGTCGTCCGACAACGCTCTTCTCGCCGCGACGACGACGTCGCAAAGCCTGGTCGCCGCGTCTTCTCCTCCGGAAGTCCGTGTATCCTCCAAAACTATAGCGAAAGCTATTCTCGGGTCGTTTGCGGGAGCGTATCCGGCAAACCACGCCAAATTCATCCTGCCGGCTCCGCGCTGGGCAGTTCCTGTCTTTCCGGCTACGCTCCATTCGCCGAGATACTGCCTCCCGAGTCTAGCCCGGTTAGCTGTTCCGTGCCGACCTTCGACGACGTCGACTAATCCTCTTTTGACGGCGTTCAGACTTTCTTCCGAAATGGGTAATCGGTAATGGTCCACACTATCCGTTTTTTCGTTCTCTAAAATAGTGAGCGGATACAGGTTGCCGCCGTTTGCGACCGCCATCGTCATCCTTGCCATCTGCACTGGCGTGACAAGAAGATCGAACTGACCGATGCCGAATTTTATTTGATCGCCAAGGAACCATGTATCTTTATTCGAGTTCGGATTGTTACCGCTGTATTCTCCGGAACTTTCGAGTCCGGTTCGCGCGCCCATTCCGAACATCGACGACCAGGTAGACAAGGCTTCATTTCCGAGTCTTCTGGAAACGTCATAAAAAAACACGTTGCACGAAGTCTCTATTGCCTGCTCAAGATTCAGTCTTTCAAATCCTGGGCCGTGCCCGTAAATGTGCGCGCATCTTGCCGGATTGCGGTCCATTTGACTTAGTCTGTAACTACCAGAACACGGAATAGTCGTCCCCGAGTCTATAACTCCTTCTTCAAGCGCCGCGATGGCGGTGACCATCTTGAAAATAGATCCGGGTGGATATAGTCCTTTCATTGCGCGGTTCAGCATTGGCAGACTATCGTTTTGATACAGGTAACCAATTGTTTTGTCATCCATCGGCTCCACAATATTCTGCGGGCAATAGGTTGGCGCGGAAGCTATCGCAAGTATTCGGCCGTCGGATACGTCAACCACGACTATGGCGCCCTTCCTGCCGTCGATGGCATGCTGGGCAGCCTTCTGGATTTCACTTTGGATCGATAGTGTCAATTCGTCACCATTCTTGGGGAGAATTTCACAATAGTTTTGATGGACCCTGCCTCGAACATCCCGTTCGTTGATTTTGACGCCCCAGTTCCCGCGTAATGTGAATTCATTGTATCTTTCGATTCCAGTCATACCTGCGAGTTCATTATGGAACACGTATCCCCCGATAAATTTTCGCAGTCTGGCTTCACCGAGTGCTTTTTCGACCTCATCCGGAACGAATCCATGCCTCTCTCTCTCCTCGAATACGGCGGCAAAATTTGAAAGACCTTCATCTTCCAGGTCGACGTTCAAATCGTCAACGTATCCAATAACGTGCGCTGCGAGGTCCCCCGACGGATAACTTCTTCGATAAGTGGATTCGACGCTGAATGCCGGATATTCGTCGAGACGAGACTCAATTGAAATCACTGCGTCGAACGAGATACCCTGAACCACTCGAAAGGGGTTCTTTACAAAATCGACGAAATCCGATTTCTTCTTCTCGATGAAAAGGAAACTTTGCCGTCCGAACATTCCAACATCGGAGGCGCAAAGAGACATTATTTCCTCTTCTTTATCCAGAAGCTCCCTTAGCCGGAATATCTTTTCCGCTATTTCCTGAGTGTTCGAAAGCTCGCTGTGCTCAAAATAATTCAACCGCGAACGGAATCGCTCGACACGCGACATAGTCGCGATAAACCTCTCTCTCGCCCCTGCGTCGCCTGAGAGTGAAAGTTCTCGCAAAATCCGAAGCTCCTGGACCTCTTCGTATTTGCCTTGAACCCGACCGTGCATTTTTTCGAATGCAGAGCGAATTTCCTCGCTAACTTCCTGCTTGTCGGCGCGAAGAAGGCTCTCAGCCGCGTTCACGTATCTATCTATCGCGCTAAGCTCGTCTTCATCAAGCGGCCTTACGTCGGACCCCGTATTCGGAAAATCCTTCTCGTTCTTTGGGCTATAGAACTCATAATAGCAAAGACGTGTGTCAAAGCTATCGATTGTCTCCGCAAGAACGATTCCATCGCTTGTCTTGATAATACCTCTTTTGGGTGCAAGGAGATGCTCTACCAGTCTTGAATCGTCCGCTCTTTCAAGGTAATCGCCGCCGTAGAGAAGCTGAAGGTATCCGAGGCCGCAGATAAGCAGGACATGGGCGCTAGCGATAATCCAATACAGATACCGAAGTCTATTATCGAATTTATGGTGTTCAGATCGCGTAACCGCCATGAGTTCTTACCAGGTAGTGTATATCGTTGTCCGATATATCGAAGTAGATCGTTCGATGCAACGCCAGTTTAACTAGTGGTTGCAGCAGAGCTGTAAACGTAGCAATCGACATCGCATTCGCGTATGTTTGAGGGGTTAAATGCAGTCCGCCGTGAAACATAACCGCGTATAACATGCAGCTCAGTAGCGACATTGTAAAAATAAACGCCGGTATATTGACCCGGTTAAGGAGAATATGCTCCCTTAGATGAAGCGTGTAAGCGCAGACAAGTCCTAGCGACAGAACCCAGTATCCAGGCGTATCGACTGACGTCACTTCTTTGAGAAAGGCGGCTATTGCCGTAGCTTTGTATGCATCGCGACTCTGGGCAGACAGACTAACCAGTATAACGAGCACCATGAGCAGATCTGCATTTATTGAAAACGCGTACCGAAAAGCCTGCTCCAGACTGCACAGAGCTATAGCGCAGAAGGCGAATAGTAGTTTTCTAATCGTCATGATCTTCGTTATAGTTCAAATTAAGTATTTCAACGGTCGAAAGTGCCAGACCGTCAATCGCGAGCTTAACTTCTATTGTAAGGAATTGTTCGGCGGGGTCTTTTTCTATTGCCCATATTACTCCGACGAGTAATCCAGCGGGAAACAGGCCCTCCTTCCCGGACGTATAAATTGGAAGGTCTACCTGCAGACGGTCGAATTCGTACTCCGGAACGTAGATTAGTTCGCCGTGACTGGAATTGATTTCCGATCCGGTCAGAATAGCAGAGATGAACGAACTCTTTTCAGGATGTTTCCGCGAGGTGCTGTCCGCGTGATCCAGCGACGCTATCCGCTCCGTTTCGCTGTGAGAGTTCAAAACGTTCGGGATTCTTGAAGTACCGATCGAAACAGCGACACGTGTCGCTGTTTCAGAGAGAAGTCTTACTCGCGACACGTTCATGCCTACTGCCACTATTTCTCCGACCAGAACGGATCCATGGACGACCGGGTTACCGATGTTCACATCGTCTATCGCACCCTGATTTAGAAGAAGGTGCTTGCTCCAGTCAGTTCCGCCTCGAACGGGAAGAATTTTTGCGTCAAGCTTCGACGCCAGTACCGTCGCCGGAAGTCCGAAAAAACTGTCAGGAGTCTGTTCTCTGAGGCCGATCGTCTCGAAGGCAAGGTCTCGGTCTCTCGTGACGCGCGCAAGTTCACTTTCTAGTAACTCGATTCGCTTTTGTTTTTCGTCGTCTCCTTCGAAACTGATGAACGAAAGCGGCGCTACTAAAGTGAGCCTGGCGTATTCAACAAGCGCTCTCGGCGCGGCAAACATAATCGTGAACGAAACTATCACGTATAGCACGAGCCGGTTCTTGAATAAGTAAATGACTATGCCTCTAAACACTTTAGTCCTCATATAAAGATACAGTATCTTGTATACCAATATTGTTTGTATACAATATACTGTATCTAATGCTGTAAAGTTTATCCGGTCAGTTCTGCCGACGGGCGTTTACGTCTTCCTCGCTCTGCATTATCTGGGCAAGAAGCTCGATATTGTCGAGAGCGTGGCCTGTGCCGCGGGCGACACATTCGAGCGGAGCTTCGGCAACTCGAACCGGGAGTCCAGTTGCGTTCTCGATAGCGGTATCGAGCCCGCGAAGCAGCGCGCCTCCTCCGGCGAGGGTGATGCCGGTGTCGACGAGGTCGGCGCAAAGCTCCGGCGGCGTGTTTTCGAGCGTACCCTGAATCGCTTTGATAATGTGTGAAAGAGCTTCCGAAAGCGCGTCCCTTATCTCCTCCGACCGCAGGACGATCACGTCCGGCCTGTTCGTCCTGAGGTTCCGTCCCCGAACCGTCAGCCTCATTTCCTCCTCTAGCGGCCAGGCGCTACCGATCAGAATCTTGACCTTTTCTGCCCAAGGCTCGCCGATGAGGAATTGATGCTTGTTGCGAACATAATTGATGATCGTCTGATTGAATTTGTCTCCGGCGCAACGAACGCTCTGGTGCGTGACCATAGTTGCGAGTGCGAGAACCGCGACCTCGGTCGTTCCGCCGCCGATGTCGACGATCATCGATCCGGTAGCGTCCTGCACGGGAAGCCCCGCGCCGATACCCGCGGCCATCGGTTCATCGATGAGGAATACTTCCTTCGCTCCGGCGCGTTCCGCGGATTCGATCACTGCGCGCCTTTCGACGCCGTTGATTCCGGCCGGGACACCAATTACCATTCTGACGCGCATGGCGTTCTTTTTGCCGCCGTTCGCTTTCGAGATGAAGTAGCTGAGCATCAGCTCCGTGATTTCGTAATCAGAAATCACGCCGTCTTTCAGCGGACGTATAACTTCGATTTTTCCGCCGGCGCGTCCGAGCATATCTTTCGCCTTCTCGCCGACCGCGATCTGGCCGTCCTTGTCGCGGTACGCCTTTTTTGAATCCCGAAGTATCGCAACGAAGCTCGGTTCGTTGATGATTATTCCCCGGCCGCGCTGGGCGACGAGAGTATTTGCCGTACCCAGGTCGATTCCGAGGTCCTGGGAGAAGTAGTTCTTTAGTCTTGAAATGAAGCTTAGCATAGATATCTCACGGGTGGATGATGGAAGGATTTCGGTGCGGGCGAACGGTGTTCTTTCGCGGCTCTTGAAAGAGCGCGAGGTGGGAGACGCTCCCTGCGGAGTCGTCAGATTAGCTATCGGATGGAAGAATCGGGGACTTGAACAATTCTTCCAACGGGTGGCAAGTTTAGCGGTACAACTCTTTCCAGTCGGCCTCCTGCATGAATATAATGTCGAAATCGGCGGTATTTTCACCACTAAACAGAGGCTTGATGAGAAAGCAGAAGCAAAGCGACCTTAGCGTTCATAAGGAGAGGGTCGTGCTTTGTTCGCTCATCAGACGTGACGAAGTTTCCGGCTACCTTGACCCGCTATCGGAATTGACTTTGCTGTCGGAAACGGCCGGAGCGGAAGTTGTCGGCTCGATAGTGCAGAAGCGGAATCAGCCCGATCCGAAGTACTACGTCGGCAAGGGCAAGGCGAACGAACTCGCCGCGGTAGTTGCGGAACTCGGGGCAGACACCGTAATCTGCGACGACGATCTGACGGCCGTGCAGCTAAAGAGCCTGGAATCTCTCGTGAACAAAAAAATAGTGGACAGGAGCGAGCTGATACTCGACATATTCGCGAACCATGCCCGCACGAAACAGGCGCAACTTCAGGTCGAACTCGCGCAGCTTCAGTACAATCTTCCGCGGTTGAAGCGTATGTGGACCCACCTCGAGCGAATTCGCGGCGGAATCGGTGTTCGTGGCCCCGGCGAAAGGCAGATCGAATCCGATCGCCGGCTGATTGCGGTACGGATCAAGGATTTGCAGTCGGAACTTAAAGCTATCGACGAACATAAACTCCGGCATATTCACAGCCGAAAAGAGCTGTTTACCATCAGTATTGTCGGCTACACGAACGCCGGGAAAAGTACCCTTCATCACGCGCTTACCGGGTCGGACGTATATCGCGCGGACAAGCTTTTCGCTACTCTCGATACGCGAACAAGCGCCTGGGAGCTTCCTGGAGGGCGAAAAGCCCTTCTTTCCGACACTGTAGGATTCATACGAAAATTGCCGCACCATCTTGTCGCGAGCTTTCACGCGACTCTCGAGGAAACTATTCACGCGCAGCTATTGCTTCACGTTGTCGATGCCAGTCATTTGGACGCGCGAAAGCAAATTTCGGACGTGGAGTCCGTGCTTGCGGAGCTTTACGTCAGTGACACTCCAACGATATACGTGTTCAACAAGATCGATGCTGCGGAGAACAAGGCTGATCTGCTCGATCTGGTTTCGAAATATCCGGACGGAGTTCTTATATCGGCAAAAAATCGTCTGAACCTGGACGCGCTTGTCGCCAAAGTCGGCGAAGTTATGGCGCTCGACGAAGAGGAATTCGAAGTTACGACGGGGCACGACGCCTGGCAGTTCTGGACATTTGTCGAGGAGCACGGCATCCTGATAAGCCGAGAAACAACCGATAGCACTATTACCGGAAGATTCAGAATCAGAAGGGCTTATGTAGGAGAAATCGAACGTATGCTCGAAATGAAGATTTCAAGAATCAATAGTTTCAAGCCCGATGGCAGCTAATAGAGTATAGTATAGCGGGGCTTTGTTGCATAAATCCTCTTGGCGGAAATCCCTATTACATAGGGATAATCAGGTGCAGAGAGCTAGGCGACAGGTATGAGAAATCTGGCATTTTT
>JANLHZ010000315.1 GCA_024653775.1 Planctomycetota bacterium
GGCGCTTCTTTGATCCACCACACCGCGAAAATATGCTCTCACGAGCACACTACGAACAGATTCCCGCTATAGACCGCGATCTACCCCGTGAACAGTTACCCTCCCTCTCCCTCCGGGATGGGGTCGGGGTGAGGGCGGTTAAAGGCAGTGGGAAACCGTATGAACACTTACTAAGGCTCCTGTTTCTGATTTCCGCTTTCGCCTTCTCGGGCTGCACCGGACCGGGCGGATTCGGTCTATGGCCGATTTTCGACGTGGATTCCTTCGAGACCAAAGCCGACGGCGAGGTGTTCGAACTCGAAGCGCTGCTGAACATAATCAAGTACCGCGAAACGAGCAACCAGACGAACCTCAGCACCGTGATTCTTTTCAATCGCGAACGCCAGGAAAAAGAGGACCGCACGCTCTTCCAGATGATATGGCCGCTCTACAGCTACGAGCGAGAGAAGAACGATCTCTTCACCTATCTGTTCCCGCTGTTCTATTACAAGACCCACGAACACGCCACCGGAAATCTCGACACCGACTGGGCGGTCTTCCCGCTCATCTTTGCGGGAAGTGACGACCAGGAGGGCGCTTACTTCGGATTCATCCCGTTCGGCGGGCATCTGAAAGGCCTGCTCGGAAAGAAATGGATCACGTTCGTTATGTTCCCGCTGTACTGGAACGCGGAAGACATCTACGGCTACAACACTACGTGGGCGCCGTTTCCGTTCGTCGGCTGGGGCTCCGGAGGAGGACGGGAAAGCATCACGCTCTGGCCTTTCTACAGTCATTATCACAGATCGACCGTGCCAAACGAACGAGAGCTGCTGGAAGGCGTGGTCAGCGAACCAGTACACGATCACTGGAGCGTGCTCTGGCCGCTGATTCACTATCAGGAAAACTGGCAGAACTCGCCGAGGCCGGAGACACTCTTTGCGTTCTGGCCGTTTTACGCCCAGAGAACGGCAGAAAGCGAAGGCAGCTACTATTTCACGCCGTTCTTCCAGTACCACTACGACGATCACAAGGTCGGAAACGTCAGGCTCGGATACCGCAACTACGGCATTTTCTGGCCGCTGATAAAATTCGAGTGGGGCCGCACCCCCCGTCTCGACGAGGTCGAAGAACAGCGCGTGATACCTTTCTACTACCATCGAATCGACTTCCAGGGAGAGACGACGTCTGTGCTCTGGCCGATTTTCTGGGACTGGACGTGGTCGGGCTACGACGGCGAACGCAAGTACGATCACCAGGAATACGCGATCGCTCCGCTTTTCTGGCTGAACTCGCGGACGTATCCGGAAATGGAGACCGCCGACGGATTTATCGAGGAGGATAGCGACTTCCGCTGGCGGTTCTGGCCTCTATTTGGATATCGCAGGGACAAGGACTACTTCCAGCAGTTCGAGTTTCTCTCCCCGATTCCGACCATCGTCGACGAGAACATGGACAAGAACTGGGGCTGGATCTGGCGGGTTTTCGAGTACCGCTACGAAAAGAATCCGGAGACGGAGGACGAGGAAATGTACTGGGAAGTGCTCTGGAACCTGATCCGCTACCACCGCACACCCGACTACACGGAATTCCACGCGCTGCCGTTTTACAGTCAGCGCAGCTTCGATGCTTCAGGCGACCACAGTTGGAACGTCCTCGGTGGCCTCTTCGGCGGCGGCAGCTACGAGGGATCGAGTTTCATGCGTCTGCTGTGGTTCTTCGACATCCCGCTCGGATGATACATTTTATTCGTGCCGTCTACGAATTATTTGTATTATTTCGCGGTCAACGAAAAAATCGTACGGTAAATTCGTAGACGGCACGAATAAAATGTACCGCCTCGCCATCACTCCTTGACCGAATGTTCCCGGCGGGTAAAGAGTAAATAGCCGAGAATCAGCGAGACGAGGAAGAAGCCCGCAAGATAAAGCAGCGACTCCTCGACGGTCCGGAATTTGTAGATCGACGCCTCGTCCTCCCGCTTCCACGGCATCGTGAGGTAGTGCGTGAGACATTGCATGTGGAAACTTATCGCGGCTAGTTTAGCCCTGCCGAATCTGAAAAGCTGGACGAATAGAAGCTGAAGGATTATCGCGTAGATCAGGTTCACTATGAGGCCTATCATGGTTTTGCGCATCCAGATCGCAACGAAGTTGAACAGGGCGCCGTACGCTGAGACTCCGAGGCAGAGGATTCCCCAGTAGCAGAGGTTGGCGCTAAGCGGGCTGATTTCTTCCGCGCCATTCGGGATGCCGCCCGTGATTACGCACGCGAAGAGATAGGTGCCGTAGGAGATCGATACCAGGATGATCAGATAGAGGACGAGCGCGAGCAGTTTTCCGAGGTAGATCGCGCCCTTCTTCACGGGGCGAAGAAATAGGAACACGATGGTCCTGTCACCGATTTCGCTCGATACGCTGAAGAATCCCGCGACCAGCAGCGACAGCACGATCGGCACCGGGTGCAGGTACATCGCGTGGAGCATTATGCGGTGGACCTTTTCGACGTTCTCGCCAGTTTCGCGGAGAGCGAACCACAGCCTGAGCAATGCGGGCACGAACACGACAAGCGCAATGACGAGGTTCCACCAGCTCCGGACGAACCTTGAAAACGTGTGCGACGCGATGTGCAGCACGCTTATCGGAAAGCCTGGCGTTCGAATTGTCCCCGCGGCGGAATACATGGGTTCAATTGTGGAATCGGAAATCTGAAATTACAAATTAGAAATTTAGAGATGGCGCCCGATGCAAGTCGTCGATGCGGCGCTGCCGAGGAAGTCGTCCGGAAATCTTCGAAGACAGACATCCGCGTTCAATGTAGAACTCTCCCGAGACGGATGATAGAACACGTCCATGGGAAAGAACGCGATTATCGTCGGAAGCGGCCTTGCGGGTTACGCGCTCGCGTACAAGCTGCGAAAGCGCGGCGAACCCGTAACCGTCGTGACGACGAAAAAGCGCGCGACTTCGTTCTTCTCGGGCGCGTTCGACGTCGCGAGGATGTCGTACGCGGGCTGCAACTTCGCTTCGTCGATGGAAGTGAACATCGAGGAGTGCGTCCAGAGCACGCTGCGGACGAATCCGGACCACCCTTACAAACGAATCTCCACGGACGAACGCGTCATCGTCCGGCTTCTGCGCGAAAACCTCGGGCTTTTCGGTCCGCTCGCGAGGGCGGGATTCGAGGTCACGATGCCGGGGATGAAAAACCTCGCGGCGGTGACGTCGATCGGGACTATCCATCCGGCGCTGATGTTCGCAAGCAGCGTATCTCCAATGGAGATCGAGGACGTCATACATGGAAGAACCATTTTCGCGGGGATTCGCGGGCACCGGGACTTCGTCGCGGAATTCGCCTCGAAAACCTTCGACGAGGTGCGCGAAAAGGTTTTCGGAGACGGCGTGATGGCTTCGAAGGCGTACGAGTTTTCGCTAAAGCGCAGGACGAGCAGCGCCGGGCTTTCGAACGCGATGCTCGCGATGGCGCTGGACGATCCCGTGGAGTTCGAAAATCTCATCGGAGGGCTGCGGAGAGTTCGGGACGAGCTTCATCCGACGATGTTCGTAATTCCATGCGCCGTCGGCGTTTCGCGATTCGACGCGCATCTCGCGAAGCTTCGAAGCGAACTCGGAAACGTGACTCTTGCGCTTCCCATGATCGACTCGTTAAACGGCGTCCGGCTGACGAACGCGATCGACGTCGCGCTCGTGGACCTCGAAGTCGAGATCGTCGCAGGCCGCGCGACGAATATCGACTTCGAACGCGGCGCGGCTATAATCGACGGCGGTGGCGGACGATCATTCGAACGGGAGTACGACCGGCTTTTCGTCTGTTCCGGAAAGTACGTCGGCGGGGGGCTCGAAGTAGACCGCCACGGCGTGCATTCTCTGCTTTCCTCCGAAGAGCCGGCGCCGGAGATGATCGAAAGCGGCGCGAAGAGTTTCGCGGACAATTTCGCGCCGATGATGAAGGGCGCGTTCGAAAGGGACCTCCCCGCTAACGTCAGGATCGCAGGCAGCGCGATTTCCGGACTCGACCACGCCACAAGCGGATGCAGCGCGGGAATCGCGATCCTGACGAGTCTTAGTGCCTCGCAGTTCTGATTCCCGCCGCGAACTCGAATGCGGGCCTGATCGCAATACCGGTTCGCCGGCCCTCCCCCTCCACCCGCGGTAATCACTCCGTTACGTGTGGAGGGGGAGGGCGAAAGAGGTCTACTACGCTTCTCGAAAACGAGGAAAAAAGCACGGAGCGGCTCTTAGAATCGTCGCCTCGAAATGGCTGAAAATAATCTTCCGAATGTGGAAGGATGGAAGCGTCTACGACGAAAGTCGATACCTCGCATCGATCAATAAACAACGTGCCGCATACCCGGCCGCTGACTGTTAACGCACTCAGAGAAGCTTGTTAAAAACTTAAAAACGAACGTTGAACTGAAAGATAAGATGACTTGAGATAGTTACTATTCACCGAAGACCGGCCTTTCGAAGTAGTGCAGGCCGTTTCCGTCTGAGGTCCGGACCACTGAAACAAGCCTCCAGCCTTCCGTCGCGATTTTGTTCAGCGCTTCCTCGGACTGTTTGTGAGTCCTGACTCGCACCTCCTTCGGAATACCGTCCGCGAGAGACTTTTCGAGGTCTGATTCCTGCTGATAAACGAACATCACGAGTTTGTATTCGTATCGTTTCACGATCTGCTCCCTGCTGGTTTCTTCCCGCTCGCTGCTCACCGCTCCCTGTTCCCTGCTCCCTATTCCCTGTTCCCTGCTCCCTGCTCCCCGTTCCTTGCTCCCTGATTTTCTTCCGAAGTCGGCGGGAATCTCGCCCCACGCGCGGGTGTGCCATTTCTTCACCTCGATCGACGCGGGCAGCGTATCCCAGATTTTTCTTAAGACTTTCATCACTTCGTCGAACGAATGGATGTCCTTCTTCGGTCCGGATTTCAGCCACGCGAGCACGACCTGCGAATCCGTCCATACGAATCGCTCCCCGCGTTCGATCGCGAACTCGATAGAGCGAAGCAGCGCCGTCAGCTCGCCGTAGTTGTTCGTGTGCCTGCCGATGTATTCGTCCAGGAGCACGGTCCCGCGAACGTCCGTTACGCGAATCTCGCAGCGCCCCACGGGAGCGTCCGTCGACGCGTCGCCGCAGATTCCGGCGGTCGGCTTCCGTCCGTCGTCGTCGGTGAAAAGGCAGCCGCCGAGCTGATGGAGCAGGTCTGGCTCGGTCTTCGCGTGGGCCGGAATTCTTCTGCCCCACACATTCTTGACTTCCGTGACGCTCCCAGTCTCCGGCTGGTACTCGATGATCAGCCCCTTGCCCGCGTAGCGGACGATTCCCTTGTTCCCGGAAACGAGTTTTTCGAAGCTCATCGCTGAATAGTAGTCCGTAGTCGGTAGTCAGAAAAATGCAGAACGCAGAATGCAGAATGCCGAATGCGGATCGAATAAGGAACTACTTCATCGAAAAATCCGATACGTCTTCCGCCTGTAAGCAAAGGATATATTCCGCGACGAAGCGGACATCCCGGCGGCAGGCAGCCGAGACGGCCGCGCTACATCTTGTGGATCGGGACAGACATCGAATTTTTGTTTTATTTTCTACGGTATGGATATTATCCTCGCCATTCAGCAAATAATGGAGCTCCTGAAAGATATGGGCAAGAACGGCGCGGACGTGTAGAAAAGGAGCGCAACCTCTGATGGGCATGCAAAACGGACAACTGAACTGGATCGCCGGGTTCATCTGGAACATCGCGGATGACGTGCTCCGCGATGTGTATGTGCGCGGCAAGTACCGCGACGTGATTCTGCCCATGACCGTCGTCCGCCGGCTCGATGCCGTGCTTGAGCCGACCAAGGAGGCCGTTCTCAAGTTGAACAAGCAGCTCGATGAGGGGGGCATCGCCAACAAAGGCGCCGCGCTCGGCCATGCATCGGGCAACGCGTTTTACAACGTTTCGCCCTTTACGCTCCGCGACCTTCGGGCCAGGGCGAAGCAGCAGCAGCTCAAGGCCGACTTCGAGGCCTACCTCGACGGCTTCTCGCCGAACGTGCAGGAGATCCTGGACAAGTTCAAATTTCGCAACCAGATTCCCACGCTCGTTGAGGCCGACATCCTCGGCAGCCTCATCGAGAAGTTCACCGCCAACGACATCAACCTGGGCCCCAGCCCTGTGTTCGACCAGGATGGCAAGGTCCGTCTGCCCGGCCTGGACAACCACGCCATGGGAACCATCTTCGAGGAGCTGATCCGCCGCTTCAACGAGGAGAACAACGAGGAGGCCGGCGAGCACTTCACGCCCCGCGACGTGGTGAAGCTCATGGCCAACCTGATCTTCTATCCCGTCGCCGATGAAATCCGCGACGCCACGTACCGCGTCTACGACGGCGCGTGCGGCACGGGCGGCATGCTCACCGTCGCCGAGGAAATCCTCGACGCCCTCGCCCGCGAGCATGGCAAGGAAGTCTCCATCCACCTGTTCGGCCAGGAGGTCCAGCCGGAAACCTACGCCATCAGCAAGGCCGACCTGCTGCTCAAAGGCGAAGGCCAGGCCGCCGAGAACATGAAGTACGGCTCCACACTCTCCTCCGATGCCTTCCCGTCGATGGAGTTCGACTTCATGCTCTCCAATCCGCCCTACGGCAAGAGCTGGAAGACCGACCTCGAACGCATGGGCGGCAAGAAGGATCTGTCCGACTCGCGCTTCACCGTCCAGCACCAGGGCGACGAACTCTCCCTCATCACCCGTTCCAGCGACGGCCAGCTCATGTTCCTCGTGAACAAGCTGGCGAAGATGATCAGCGATTCGAAGTCGCCCGTAGGTAGCCGCATCGCCGAGGTCCACAACGGCTCATCCCTATTCACCGGCGACGCCGGGCAGGGCGAATCTAATATCCGCCGCTGGGTTATCGAGAACGACTGGCTCGAAGCCATCATCGCGCTGCCGCTGAACACGTTCTACAACACCGGCATCGCCACCTACATCTGGGTGCTGACCAACCGCAAGCCCGCGCACCGCGAAGGCAAGGTCCAGCTCATCGACGCCACGGGCATCTCCACGCCGCTGCGAAAGAACCTCGGCAAGAAGAACTGCGAGCTGTCGGCCGAGCAGATCAAGCAGATCACCGACTCGTTCCTCGCCTTCGAGGAAACCGAGCACTCGAAGGTCTTCCCCAACGCCGCCTTCGGGTACTGGAAGATCGTCGTCGAGCGCCCGCTACGGCTGGCGATCCACGTCACGCCAGGCAAGCTCGCCGCCTTCAAGGCCG
This sequence comes from Planctomycetota bacterium, assembly GCA_024653775.1. Taxonomy (GTDB): domain Bacteria; phylum Planctomycetota; class UBA8742; order JACQVU01; family JANLHZ01; genus JANLHZ01. Next base: position 7,250 of record JANLHZ010000315.1, read on the forward strand.
ACGCCCCTGCGAAGCTGCACAAGGCCGCCGATCTGCTGGCGGGGATCGCGGGCGGGTCGAAGCCGCACCTGGACTTCAACGCCGTGCAGCAGCGGTTCGAGTCGGCCATGAAGAAAGCCGACATCAAGCTCCGCGCCCCGGACCTTAAGGCACTCTACGCCGCCTTCACCTTCAAGGATGAAGCCGCCGAGCCGGTCATCAAGAACAAGACCAAGACGCCTCCGGGGGTCGAGTACGAGCCGGACACCGACCTGCGCGACACCGAGCAGGTGCCGCTGCTGGAGGACGGCGGCATCGAGGCGTTCTTCCAGCGCGAGGTGCTGCCGCACGTGCCGGACGCATGGATCGACCACAGCAAGACGCAGGTCGGCTATGAGATCAGTTTTACTCGGCACTTCTACAAGCCCACGCCGCTGCGCTCGTTGGACGAGATCAAGGCCGACCTAGAAGCCCTCCAGGCCGAGGCCGAAGGACTGCTCGATGAGATCGTCGCCCCCGCAGGAGGGAAGGCATGACGAGCGACCTGCGGCCCTATCCCGAATACAAGGACTCCGGCCTGCCGTGGCTCGGCCGGGTTCCGGCGCATTGGGGCATGGTGCGTATGAAGCACCTGCTTAGAGAACGTAATGTGCGCGGGTATCCGGACGAACCACTCCTCGCCGCCACTCAGACGATGGGTGTAGTCCGGAAGGAGGACTACGAGAACCGAACCGTGGTTGCCATGAAGGACTTGCACCTGCTAAAGCTGGTGGAAGTAGGTGACTTCGTTATCAGCCTTCGCTCATTCCAAGGGGGTATTGAACACGCGCGACACCGCGGAATCATTAGCCCGGCATACACAGTCCTTTACCCTGGCACCCCCTCGCTACACCCGTACCTTGCGTCGCTGTTCAAGTCCCGCCCGTTCATCGATGCCTTGCGCCTATACGTCACCGGTATCCGCCAAGGTCAGAATGTCGACTACGTGCGCCTGAGCCGATCATCGATTCCGGTTCCGCCATCGGAAGAGCGAGACGCGATTGCCCAGTTTGTAGACGACCTGGACCGCCGATGTCGCCGGTTCATCCGCAACCGTCGGCGGTTGATTGAGGTGTTGAACGAGCAGAAGCAGGCCATCATCAACCGGGCGGTCACCCGCGGCCTCGACCCCAACGCCCCCCTCAAGCCGTCCGGCATCGAGTGGCTTGGAAGTATTCCTGAGCATTGGGAGGTCATGTCACTGAAGCGGGTACTGCGAAGCCTAATCGACTGTGAGCACAAGACTGCCCCGGCTGCGGAAGGGACCGGCTTCCACGTGATTCGCACATCAGCCGTGAAATTAGGAAAGCTGCGATGGTCTGGAACCTATCAGACCACAAAGGATGCCTTTGACCAGTGGACCCAGCGTGGAACGCCGGAAGCTGGCGATGTGGTATTTACGCGTGAAGCGCCAGCGGGTGAGGCGTGTGTCGTGCCAGCGGACGCCGACGTTTGCCTCGGCCAGCGCACTGTTTTGATGAAACTCAAGAGAGACGAATACGATCCTAGATTCCTTGTAAACATGATTTACGCAGGACCACCGCGCTTTCGCATTCAATTGGCTACGCAGGGATCGACAGTCGGCCACTTCAACATGGACGATATCGGCTGGATGCGAATATTGAAGCCACCCATTGAGGAACAGATAGCGATCGCTGTTAGTGTCGGCGACCAAACTCGTAACGTGGACGCGGCCATCGAGAAAGCGGAACGTGAGATCGACCTGATCCGCGAGTACCGCACGCGGCTGATTGCCGACGTGGTGACCGGCAAGGTGGACGTACGCGGCCTCGCGCCGGCTGAGCCGCCTTCGGCCGACGAACAGAGCGACGAAGGGATCGACGACGAGGAGATGCTGGGGGACGACGAGCCCGAACTCGTCGAGGAGGCAGCCGATGCCGACGACTGACACATCCGAAAAGGGCCTGGAGGCCCTGATCGTCGAGTCGCTGGTGAGCCAGGCCGGTTACGTGCAGGGCCGCAGCGAGGACTACGACCGCGACCATGCCGTGGACCTGGCGCAGCTTCAGGCGTTCGTCAGCGCCACCCAGCCGGAGACGGCCGAGGCGCTGGGGCTGGGCGAGGATACGCCCAAGCGGATGCAGTTCCTCCACCGCCTCCAGGGCGAGATCGCCAAGCGCGGCGTGATCGACGTGCTTCGCGGCGGCGTCAAGCACGGCCCCATCCACCTGGACCTGTTCTACGGCACGCCGACGCCCGGCAACACCAAAGCCGAGGATCGGTTCGCGGCCAACGTGTTCTCCGTCACGCGGCAACTGCGGTACAGCAAGGATGAGACGCAGTTCTCGCTGGACCTGGGCGTCTTCATCAACGGCCTGCCGGTGGCGACGTTCGAACTGAAGAACCGGCTGACCAAGCAGACCGTCGAGGACGCGGTGCAGCAGTACAAGCGTGACCGAGACCCGAAGGAGCTGCTGTTCCAGTTCGGCCGATGCATGGTGCATTTCGCCGTGGACGACCAGGAGGTGCGGATGTGTACGCACCTCAAGGCCAAGGACTCGTGGTTCCTGCCGTTCAACATGGGCTTCAACGACGGCGCGGGCAACCCGCCCAACCCGGATGGGCTGAAGACGGCATACCTGTGGGAGCAGGCGCTGACCAAGGCGGGCATTACGGACATCATCGAGAACTACGCCCAGGTCGTGGAGGAGAAGGACGACAAGGGTCGCAAGAAGCAGAAGCAGATCTTCCCGCGATACCACCAGCTCGACGTGGTGCGGAAGCTGCTGGCCGACGCCCAGGCGAGCGGCGCGGGCAAGCGGTATCTGATCCAGCACTCGGCCGGCAGCGGCAAGAGCAACTCCATCGCGTGGCTGGCGCATCAGCTTGTAGGGTTGGACCATAGCGGCTCGACGATCTTCGACTCGGTGATCGTCGTGACGGACCGGCGTGTGCTGGACAAGCAGATCAAAGACACCATCCGAGGGTTCGCCCAGGTGTCGGCGACGGTCGGCCACGCGGAGCGCAGCGGCGACCTGCGGCGGTTTCTGCGCGAGGGCAAGAAGATCATCATCTCGACGGTGCAGAAGTTCCCGTTCATCCTGGACGAGATCGGGGACGAGCACCGGGGCCGGAAGTTCGCCATCATCATCGACGAGGCACACTCCAGCCAAGGCGGGCGCACGGCGGCGAAGATGAACATCGCGCTGGCCGAGAACGGCGGTGAGGGTGAGGACGAAGACTACGAGGACCAGATCAACCGGATCATGGAGGCACGGAAGATGCTGGGCAACGCCAGCTACTTCGCATTCACGGCCACGCCGAAGAACAAGACGCTGGAGATATTCGGCGAGCCGGTGCCGGACGGGGACAAGGTACGCCACAAGCCGTTCCACAGCTACACGATGAAGCAGGCGATCCAGGAGGGGTTCATCCTGGACGTGTTGGCCAACTACACGCCGGTGGAGAGCTACTACCGGCTGATGAAGACGGTGGAGGACGACCCCGAGTTCGACACGAACCGGGCAACCAGGAAGCTGCGGCGGTACGTCGAGAGCCACGACCATGCGATTCGGCAGAAGGCCGAGATCATGGTGGACCACTTCCATGAGCAGGTGATCGCGCGGCGAAAGATCGGAGGGCAGGCGCGGGCGATGGTTATCTGCAGCGGCATCCAGCGGGCGATCCAGTACTTCCACGCGGTGTCGGCGTACCTGACGAAGCGAAAGAGTCCGTACAAGGCCATCGTCGCGTTCTCGGGCGAGCACGAAGACGGCGGTCGGCAGGTGACGGAGGCGACGCTCAACGAGTTCCCCAGCGCCCAGATTGAGAAGAAGTTCCAGCAGGACCCGTATCGGTTCCTGATCGTGGCGGATAAGTTCCAGACCGGCTACGACGAGCCGCTCTTGCACACGATGTACGTGGACAAGATTCTCTCTGGTATTAAGGCAGTGCAGACGCTGTCGCGACTAAACCGGGCGCACCCGCAGAAGACCGACACGTTTGTTCTCGACTTCGTGAACGACACCGACACGATCACGATGGCGTTTGCCGACTACTACCGAACTACCGTGCTCAGCGAGGAGACCGACCCCAACAAGCTGCACGACCTGAAGGGTGCGCTGGACGGGTATCAGGTTTACGCGCGGCAGCAGGTGCGGCAGTTGGTCGAGCTTTTCCTCGGTGGTGCGGACCGCGACACGCTGGACCCGATATTGGATGTGTGTGTCGCCACCTACAACGCCGACCTCGACGAGGACGGGCAAGTCGATTTCAAGGGCAAGGCCAAGGCGTTCGTGCGGACGTATGGGTTCCTGGCGTCGATCCTGCCGTACACCAACCGCGACTGGGAAGAGCTGTCGATCTTCCTGAACTTCCTCATCCCCAAGCTGCCTGCCCCGATCGAGGAAGACCTGTCGAAGGGAATTCTCGAGTCCATCGATATGGACAGCTACCGCAACGAGGTGAAGGAAACGCTGAAGCTGACCTTGGCCGACGAGGACGGCGAGGTCGGCCCAGTGCCCACAAGCGGCGGCGGACGCAAGCCGGAGCCGGAACTGGACCGTCTGAGCAACATCATCAAGGCGTTCAACGACCATTTCGGCAACATCGACTGGAAGGACGCAGATCGTATCCGCAAGGTGATCGCCGAGGAACTTCCGGGTAAGGTCGCGGCGGACAAGGCATACCAGAACGCCATGAAGAACAGCGACAAAGCTGCGGCACGCCTAGAGCACGACCGGGCACTGCAGAAGGTGGTTATCGAGATGCTGTCTGACCATACGGAACTGTTCAAGCAGTTCAGCGACAATCCGAGCTTCAAGAAGTGGCTGGCGGATACGATATTTTCCGTGACCTATGACGACTACGTGCCGGAGGCCCGGTCATGAGTGTCCGCGCCGCCCCGCTGCGAAGGTCTTGCGTGATGAAGCCGTGGAGCTGCCCCACACGTTCTTGACTTCCGTGACGCTCCCCGTCTCCGGCTGGTACTCGATGATCAGCCCCTTGCCAGCGTAGCGGACGATTCCCCTTGTTTCCGGAAACGAGTTTTTCGAAGCTCATCGCTGAATAGTAGTCCGTAGTCGGTAGTCAGAAAAATGCAGAACGCAGAATGCAGAATGCAGATCGAATAAGGAACTACTCCATCGAAAAATATGATACGTCTTCCGCGCGGAAGTAAAGAATCGATTCCGAGCCGAAGCAGACGTCGGCGCCAGACATCGTAAGCTTCTTGCCGCCCGAGAGATGAAGGACAGTGCCTCGCTCCTCGTTTCGAAGCTCTTCGACGAGAAGCCCCACCAGCGGCTCGATCGCGGCGCGGCGGTTCCATACCGCGCTGCCGCCTTCCGGGACGAACTCGAGCGTCACCAGATCTGCAAGCGGATCCTTCGATCCCCGTGGCATAAGCCTCTCCCACAGGCTGACGTCGCAGATCCACATCTCCGAAACCGCGACGACCCGCAAAAAGTTCTTCCCGGACAGCTCGATCGTCAGCGCGTCGTCGAACAAATGGAAATTCGTAATCGTCAGTCCGCTAATGAATTCCGAGAGGAACGGATCGATGCGATATCTTGCTGGAATGCTCGCGCCGGTTTTTTTTGCTCGGGCGGACCTTCCCGGCTCCGGATCAGGCCTCGAAATCAGCTTGACGTGCGTCCTCATGCCGGGAATGCACTCACGGCTTCGCGGAGGTCGTAGCAGATTTTGAACATCAGCGTGATGCCGAGGAGGTCGAAGACTTCCTTCACGTTGTCGTTCGGCTTGATGAGTATGATCTCGCCTTCGTTTTCCTGCGCGACGCTGAGGTTTCCGATGAAGACTCCCGCGCCCGCGGAGGAGATGTACTCGACTTTCTCGAGATCGATGATGACGCGGTAATTCCCCTGCTCGAACTGATCTTGAATCTCGGCGTCCATCATTTCGAAGGTGTGCGCGTCGAGAAAGCCCTCGACCGAGAGGTAGACGATGCCACCCTTCATCTTTCGTGACGTAATTGAAAAATCGGCACTCACAGGGTTTGTCCTCCTCCGCCCGAAGGGGTCTCTTTCTTCTTTTCGGGAACATAACGTACAAGCTTTAGCTCATTCATTTTTCCCTCTTCAAAATGATACACCACCTCGTCCATTATCTTGCGCATCAGGAACACGCCGAGACCCTTCTTCTTGCCAGTCTTGATGTGATTTTCGATGTCCACGTCCGAGATGGAATTCGGGTCGAAGGAACTGCCTTCGTCCCTTACATATACCGTAAATCTGGTCATTTCGCCCACGATCTCGACTTCGATTTTTCCGTCGCGAACGTCCGCGGGGTAGCCGTGCTCGATTATGTTCGCGACCGCTTCGTCAACCGCAAGAATAATCTTGTTCTCCTCCGACTTCGGCAGCGGGCCCTTTCTGAAATGATCGAGGACGAAAGACCTCACCTTTGGAAGGTTTTCAGTCGAGTTCGAAATTGCTAATGTTCCTCTCGTGAGCAACGCTTCTCCAACTGGTTTAGGAGGCTAAAATAAATAAACTATCCATCTCGCATCTCATCTTCACGCCATCTTCTCTTCGCTCTCGGTCGTCAAATACTCATCGGAACTATGGCTACGACTCCGTTTTGACTTCTTCGATCGAAGCGAACCTGACATAAACCCGAGCGCGATTTTGAATACCTTATTAATTTTAGCCTCCTTAAAGTCTTCTGATGGTCAGAATGGTGATGTCATCCGACTGTTCCGCGTCCGCCCTCCAGGAGTCGAGCGCGGTTACAAGCTGTTTCACGTACGTTCCGGAATCGACATTTTTAGCAGATTTGGTCACGTTGAAAAACTTCTCGTCTTCAAATTCTTCTTTGTTCGGGCTCATCGCCTCTGTGACTCCGTCGGTGTACATCACGACGCGATCTCCCTTGCCTATCAGCACCTTCCCCTTCTGGATTATCCGACGGAAAATCGGACCCTTGTCGAAGCCGAGCGCGATGCCGTTCGGGTTGATCTCCTCGATCTCTCCGGTGCGCGCGCGCCAGATCGCGAGCGGGTTATGACCCGCGGACGCAACTTCCATCTCTCCGGTGTTCGGATCGAGGATGCCGTAGAGCGCGGTGACGAACATTCCCTTGCGGATGTCCTGCGCGAGCACGTCGTTGACCTTGATGAGCGTCGCCATCGGGCACTTGTTGGTGAACGCCTCGGACCGGACGAGCGAACGCGCCATCGCCATCACCATCGACCCAGGCACGCCTTTGCCCGAAACGTCCGCCACGATGAACCCGATGCGCCCGTCCTCGGTGCGCTCGATTATGTCGTAGTAGTCGCCGCCGACCTCCTTCGAAGGCTGGTAGTGCGCGGCGATGTCGAAGCCCGGAACCTCCGGAATGTACCTTGGAGTGAGGTTCTGCTGGATTTCGCGGGCGACGCCCAGTTCGTGCTTCTGCTTCTCGAGCTGGACCTCCTTGACCTGACCCTGCGCGAGATGCGCGGTCATCGCGTTGAACGTTATCGCAAGCACGCCGATTTCGTCCGACGATCTCGGCTGCGTGACGTGATTGAGATTTCCTTCCGCGACGATCATTATGTCCTGCATAAGGCTCATCACGGGCTTCGTGACGGTCCGCGCGACGAAGTACCCCGCGGCGATTCCGATGACGCTCGAGAAGATGATCCCGAGCACCGCGACGAGTTTGAGGTTTCCTTCCGCGCTTGCGAGCTCCTCGCCGGAAAGGATGATGATCGCGCGTTCCGCCTTCGGGCCATACGTATCCGCGGAGTTGGCGGGAACCGAATGCGGGAGGTCCGTCCAGAACTGCACCACCGGGATCGTCTTCTGGATCGTCTTGTACTCCGCGCCCGCGGGAAGATCGTTCACGCCGTCGAAAATCCAGTCGGCTTTCTCCGTGTCGTATCTGGCGGTGATCGCGCGCGCGCCCGACGGAAGGAAGTACGCGCTCTCCTTGATCGTGATCAGATAGCGGTTCATCATCACCGCCGTCTTGATTCCGTGGATGCTCACTTCCTCCGCGAACTGGAAGGTGCAGGTTATGTCGCGGGACTCGTCCAGTTCCTCGTTCAGAGGGATGAGCGAAAGCTGCCTGCGGCTTCTCGCTCGCTTCTGATCGTCTGGATTTCGCTCTGATCGCTGCGACCAGATGACCATCTCCACTATCGCGGTGTCGAGGCCGTTGTCTCCGAAGCTCGCCGCGGTCTGGAGGGAACGCTGGTATCTGCCGAGGACGTCGTTGATGTCCTCTTTCTTTTTATTTTCCGCCACTCTCGGCTTGTTGACCTTTTCGAGCTGATCGAGGGCAGCCCTGCGTCTGCGCTCGTTCTCGGAATCGACTGGCGGATTCACGCCGAAAAGGGTGTCGATGCGCTCCTTCTGCTCTTTCTCGTAATCGAGGACGCGCTTGTCTTGCAGATAATACCTTACTTCGATCTTGTCGATCTCGACGATCATCGAGTCGCCAAGCGCGGCGAAAATCTTCGCCATCCGCACGCCGTCGTCCTGAATCTGGGTTCTAAGCTGACTCGACGCCATGCTGTACATCACGGTGCCGAGAAGACACACGACCCCGACGATCAGGAAACCCGCTGTCAGCGCGAACTTGATCGTGATGCCAAGACTCGCCTGGCTTTCATCGTCGGTCTTCGCGGCCTTTTCCGTCTTCTCCGCTTTTTCGGCTTTCTCCGCCTTGACCGGCTTCGGCTTCGGAGCGCCCTTCTTTTCGATCTCCCCCGAACTCTTCGACCTTCCGGCACGGGTGCGGGTCGAAGTAGCCACCCGATCGTCCTGCCGGCCCGCGCGACCGATCTTCGAGGGCGTTTTCGCCCGGGGCTTTTCGAGTTCCTCGGTCGGAGCGAGTCTGCGATCGTCCACCTGCGGAGCCGAGGTCACAGCCGCGGGCGCAAGCGCCGCGGGCAAAGGCGTCGCGGGCTTCGTGTGATGATCGCTCTTCTTAACCGAAGGCATATCCTGGCTTCTTCCGCGCTGGCTTCGAAGCGAACGACGTTCCGACGTGCTGCTCAGACCCTTGACCGGACCGCCGGCTCCCGGACCGTGATCCGGCGAATCCTCGATCGCGATCTCAGGCTCCGTGACCATCTCAGGCCTCGGAATCGGCTTCGATGTCTTGTTTCTCTCTCGCAGATCGCGGACGCCTTCTTTACCGCGCCCAACTTCAGTGTCGGTAACTTTCCCGTCGCGAACTTTCCTGTCGTCGCCCACGCCGCTGACGCGGCCCCCGCCAGAGCCCCCGCCAGAGCCCCCGCCAGAGCCATTGTCGCTGGTCTTTACGCTCGAAGTCTTGCGCTTTTCGTCCTTGCCGTTGAGTTTTCCATCGCGAACGGGACGAGCAGTCACTTCCGTTTTTTTCGAAAGCGGCTTCGTTCCCGCGCTGCTTCGCGAAGGCGGTCTTAATGGCCGACGACTGTTATCCATCTACTTCTTTCTTCGCGGCAATCTCTGCCGCCAAAGTCACCTGATTTCTTCCATTTTCCTTGCTCTTGTACAGCGCCTCGTCCGCCGATTTGATGAGCTGCTCGATATTCGTCGCGTCGAGAGGATAGGTAGCCACGCCGAAACTCGCCGTAAGACTCAGATCGCCGTACTCTTCGGTTGGCACGACCATCTTCCGAACAGCTTCGCACAGCCTGTTCGCGACGACAACTACCTGCTCATTGCTAGTCTCCGGAAGCACTACGGCGAATTCCTCCCCTCCGTACCTGGAAACAATATCCATATCCCTGACATTATCATGAAGCGTCCTCGCAGTCGCCCTCAAAACAGAGTCTCCGGTCTGATGCCCATAGGTGTCGTTGAATTTTTTGAAAAAGTCAATATCCACAAGAATTAATGATACGAATTGTCCGCTTGTCGGGTCGCGCTTTGGGGTCGCCGCCATTTGCTGTCTGATTCTGCTTGCCCGTGCCATTTCCTGGTGGAGATGGGCGTCGAAATGGCCGCGGGAATAGACCTGCGTCAGCGCGTCGATAATCGATTTGTGGTAAAGCTGCGCGTTGTTGAGACTCACTGCGACCATGTCGGAAAGCAGCGCCATCAGTTTCAGTTCGTCCGACGAAAACGCCTGATTCGTGAACTTCGGGCCGAGCGCGATGACTCCCTTCAAAAACGAGTCCCCAGGTCGATCGCCGGAATTGACGAGCGGAATAACAAGCTCCGCGCCTAGCATTTTCAGAAGCTGGACGTCCTTGCACTTGTCGAACTCAGGATCGGAGCCGATGCGGTACGGCTTATTCTGTTCCGCGAGCCGGAGGCAGAGTTCGGATTCAAGACTGATCTCGAAGGGGTCGTCCTTCGAGTTCTTGCGCTTTATCTGCTTGATGGTCGGACTCTCGAACGTCTCCTGGCGGAAAAAAAGAACCTTCATTACGCCGAACTGGCCCCGGAAAGTGCTGATCGTGTACGCCTCGAATTTGCCTAGATCGAGGGTTTTCTTGGCGATCTGCTTGGCGCTTTCGATAATGGTCGTGAAATCGAGGGCCTGCTTTTTCGACGCCCGGTCGAGTTCCCGTTCGCGCTGCTGTTCCATTTCGAGATATTCGAATATCTCGTACTTCTCGTCTGACTCCGGCAGAAGTCGATCGAGAAGCAGTTTGAAATGTTCCCGCGTCTCTATCTTGGTCGGTTCGGCCATTTATAACGGATAAAATAATACTCGCCTCGTCTTCAACAAAGTTGAAGCAGATATTTGTCATAAGTATATCAGAAACATGCCAACAAACAACATGTTTTATTTAGCGCATCGATTCGGCGATCCATGTGGCGCGGACATCTCGTCCTTGCTCTACGGGAGTGCGGACGTCCTCGTCTCATCATACTACACATCTTTCCACCGCCGCCCACACTCTTTGGGACTCGGCCAAAGTTCCAACTATTTTCTTCCGCATCCGCGATTGCCATAAGAGCATCTAAATAGAAAATATTGTGTTATGACATTATTTCTTACGCTGTCATTTTATAGCCTCTCTTATAGACGATAAAATAAATTCAATCAGAATTATACGAAGTGCTCACCGCCACTCACCAGTAATCTTCATGTGCCGGGCACTCTGGAAGTGACCGGCACGACTCGTCCGCGCTACGTTAGTAGTGTGCCCGTGATGGCATCCGAACGACTTACGTCGTCACTCTACGAACCGAAAGTGACCCGGCCACGTCTCGTCCGTGATTTCACGCTCAGGATGACCGTGCCACATAGAGGAAACGCCCGAAACTCGAACCTGAAACTTGAAACTCGCGGCCTGCCCTGTATGATCGATCATGCAATCCAGCGCGGAACTCCATTATGGTCGGCGGCAAAGTCTTCGGTTCAATCGTAAGCAAGGATCTCATCGTAGGCGGTCGGGACAACGGCCTCGCCATGCGCCGCTTTTTCACGGGCCTAGGATTCTTCCTCGTCGTGTTTCTGGTGTGGTTTTCAATTCCACTGGAGGAAACGTCGCGGTATGCCTACAAATTCTCGATACAAATATATGAAATCTTGCGCTACGTATTTTTAGTCCTGATTTTGATCCTAATTCCGCTACAAATTGCGACGTTCATGTCCACGGAGAAGGAAAACCGTACTCTCGAACTGATCCTGCTCACTCCGCTCGCCAGGGCGCAGATTCTTTTTGAAAAGTACCTTGCTGGCTGCTGGAGGATCGTTGGCCTTCTGCTTCTGTGCCTGCCTCCGATGGCGTATCTCGCGACGCTAGCGAAGGTGGAGACGATAGCGTTCGCGGTCGACGTCGCTATCGTGGGTTCCGCGGGTCTCGCGTGCGGCGCGATCGCTTTGTTCTTTTCGTCAGTTACTCGCAGGGTCCTTTCGGGCGTTGTCACGACATTCGTTGCGGTGATCACCTTCCTGACGATGTTCTGGACCGCGTACGCCATTATCTGGCTGTTTGGAAAAGCCCTGATGAACCCGCGCATCGTCGAAATCGGCGATTACGTCGGGATCGCGACCATTCCGTTCTACGCGCTTTACTACCTCCCGAGCTACAGCGGTTCGACCTACGCCTACCTCTGCTGCGCAGCGATCGGTGGGCAGATCGTTATCGCAACGATCGCGGTCGCCATATCGACGAAGTACATAAACCTCGCGATCCCGGATTCCACGACTCCCGAAGCGACTCGGAACGTTCAGGACATAATGCAGAACGCCAGAGCCAGACGACAGAAGAAGCGAATCCAGAATTCGAAAGCGAAGAGCTTCTGGCCTATGCTCGAGAAGAACCCGATCTGCTGGCGTGAGGTTCGCTGGGTTGCGATGGATCGCGCGATGGTGCTCACGGTCCTTTCGCTGCTTGCGGTCGGCCTGATCGAGATGATCAACCTGCCGGGGATTATGCTACTTGTATTCGATTTTTCGAATTCGTACGTGCGCGACCCGGAGTTCCAGGCGGGACTGATTACCACGCTCGTTTCGATCGTCTGGTTCATGGTCGCGATAAGGAGCGCTTCGATTTTCAGCAAGGAAAGAGAGCAGGCGACGCTCTCGCTTCTGCGCGTGAGTCCGATTCAGCCTATGGCGGTGCTTTACGGAAAGTACCTCGGCGTGCTCTATTCAGTTCGGTTCATTCTGATAATCGTGGTCTCGCATCTGATTCTGGTCGGCATTGCTGTTCCGATGAATCCCTTGAACTTCCTCGGCGCCCTCGTGGTGCTGATTGCCTGGACCAACTTCATTATCCTCCTTGGTGCCCTGCTTTCGATAAAGCTTCGGAAAACGCTTCACGCGACGATGGCGCTTCTGATTTCGCTCATCGTAGTGAACGGCCTTTGGGTGTGGTTCCTCGAAGAATTCATGTACCTTGGAAATGGGGTCGCGCGCGGTCTCGCGGAGGCGACGAGTCCGTTACACCAGCTTGCAGAACTCATAGCAAGCTCGAAAAGCGGAGCGACGTCTTCAGAGGCGATGACCGCTACCGTCGCCTGCCTGGCTGGATTCGTTTTCACGATTTCGTTCACCGCGATCTTCATCGCGCTCTATCGCGGCATGTACGAACGCTTCGCGAACAGATTCTCCGCCGGGCTGGGATCGAACTGATGGAAATGATCGGGGGTCGGACCTGGGACCGCGGATTCGCTTCGCATTATTTTTTCCCCACGATGACGATCTGTCTCGAAAAGTCGATGCCGACGATTCGAAACACCGGGTAGAACAAAAACCTGCGAACGACGCATTTAAAAACGCTGTCGTTGTAGACTCGCGCGACATCCGTGACCTCGAATCCAGTTGACTGAAGCACTCCGCCGAGTTCGTCGTAGCACCAGTGCGTCACATGCTCCGCGCACCGCAGGTACGACGGCGGCGAATAAATATTCGGCGTGGTCACGACGATCCTCCCGCCCGGACGGAGGACGTCCATCGCCTTCCGGAACATAGCTGTGACGATTTCAGGGCGAACGTGCTCGACGACTTCGAGCAGAAAAACCAGGTCGTACTCGCCGGAAACGTCGTCGAGTCTCGCAAAGTCGTGAGGATTGTTCAGATCGACGTCGAAGCTTTTGTATTCGACTTCGCCCAGCATTTTTTCGAGCTTGGTTTTAAGTCTGCGATCGCCCGCGCCGAGTTCGAGCGCCGCGGCGCCGGGAGTACCGTATTTCGAAATCGCGAAGTCGTAGCTCTTGGCCAGAGGAAGGTTCCAGATGTCGCCGAACCTGGCGCGAATCGCCCGCGAGTTCGTCCAGAGTTCTGTCCAGTTAAGGTCGCTCACATTGGGAACAGTTGTCAGTGGCCAGTTGTCAGAAATTCAATTCTTAATTCTTAATTCTTAACTCTTAACTCTTAACTCCCAATCACTCCTTGTCCGCGAAAAGCGCCACGTCCGTCGCTCCCGCGAGCCTGCATTCGTCGATGACGTCTACGATCACTCCGCCCGGAGCTTCGCGGTCCGCGATTATCAGGACGCTCGTTCTCGTCTCTCCCGCGAGCTTCCCCGCAACGTAGCCGCGAAGATTCGAAACCGCGATCTGCTTCGACTCGACGTGAACCGTCCCCGAGGACGTTATCCCGATCCGTATTGCGGCCGCGTCCTTGACTTCCGCGCTGTCCGCGGTTGGAGTGGTGACCTCCACCCCGGTGTCCTTCACGAAACTCGTCGTCACGAGCAGAAAGATCAGCAGGATGAAAACCATATCGATCATCGGCGCCAGCCCGATGTCCGGCTTCTCCCTGACTTTTCTCTTTCTCGAAATCGAGATCATAGGAGGATTGTACCGCGAAACGGAAAGCTTTCAACGAGGACCATAAATTACTCGGTCCGCACCGCCGCGATCTCGCCGGAGTCGAGGAAAAGAATCGCGCTCTGGTTCGAGCCGGTGAAGATGAACGTCGCTTTGCTGACGCTGGCGTCCGCAATGCGAAGCGGGTAGCCCGCTCGCGCGGCGCCGTCCGGAGTAGCGACCGTCGAGACGTTCGGGCACGTGAGGCAGATCAGATCGCCGCTCGCGCCGATCATCCAGAGGTAGCCCGTTAGCCTGTTATAGAGCATTCCGCCGCTGACGAGATCGCCCCAGATCTGCTGAGAGTCCCGCGCAGGCGTAGGCGTATCGTAAATCCAGTCCGGATCGACGGTGCCGTCGTCTTTTACTTTCATCGCGTAAGTGTGTCCATTTTCGCGGTACGCGGCGAATACATGTGGAGCGCTGTAGTAACTCCTCATCGGATACACGAACGTCGCGGAGGCGCCTTCCGCGATCGCCTCGGCGGAGAGATCGAACGCGTCGAAAGGCGAAACCACATCTGAAAGGTTCGACTCCACGAGGAAGAAGTGGTCCACGTCGTCCGACGTCATCCAGATCCTTCCCGGATTCGCGTATGGTCCGGGCATCGGCGTGAGATTCGTTCCATTAAGGGTGTTCCCGCCGCCTGTGACGTTCAGCGACGCAGTCGGCGTCAGAGTGTTATCGAGCTTGACGACGTCCGCGTCTCCCGCCGCGTTCGACTTCAGAACCGCAATGAACTCGCCGACGACGAACTGCGACAGCCCGAAGCGGTAATCGTAGTGCGGCGCGGATGCCTGCTGGTGGTAGTTCTTCGCGGTTCCGTAGCCTCCGGAGGCGGGGTCGTTGTCGATCATAATCGCAACGGGGTTCGAATTGCTCCACGCACCGCCGGAGTGGCTTTCCGCCATGAAGCAGACGTCGTAATTGCCCTGCACGTTGAACGTCAGATGAGATACCGGCCCTTCGCTTACGGTGTACGACCACTCGAGAGTGGTTTCGTCGAAGCGGAGCGAGCTTGCGGAAAGCCCGCCGCTCTTGGCGTACGGCACGGCGATTTTAGCGACGCTGTCGGAGCGTCCGTCGTTATCGTTATCGAAGACGATGAAGATGTCGTAGAGGTAGTCGGAGCCGCCGCCGTCGCGCTGGGTCCAGATGTTGATTTTCTCCACGGGTCCGGAGAACTCCCAGGCTGAGGTGAAGGAATACGTCTGCCCGGAGACGTTGTTATCAGTGGCGGAACTCAGCGTACCGCGGACGCCGGCGATCACGCTTCCGTCCGACGGATCGATCGCGACGAGCGCGTTCTGCCAGCGCGGCGTGGCGCTGTCGAGCGCGCCTGTCGTAAGCCAGACAAGCCCCGTGCCCGAGGAATCCCATCGGTAGGCGTTAACGGGTCCGATGCTGTCCGCTACCGTGAGGTCCGTCCTCGACCAGAGAATCTGTCCGATGTTCGACGTGTCGTCGTCGATTTCGTCCGCGCCGATGGTTGCTGGGGAGCCGCGGGGCTGGTTGTCGTAATCGAAGCCGACGGCGGACGTCGTCGCGCCTTCTATCGCGTTCGCCACGCTTGCGGCTCCGAGGTCGAGGTGGAGATCGTTTCGATCATAGTTTCCGCCGAAGTAATCCGCCGCGGTGACGCTTTCGAGGTTCTCGGTCTTCGTTCCCGCGGTAATCGCTCCCGTGGCGATGTTCCATTTCGCGGTCGTCGCGTCAATCGTTCCATCGACGCTGCAATGATAGACGTTCGCGCAGGGGTCGCTCGCGCCGACGTTTCCGAGCACGAAGCTGTTCTGAAGCGTGTACGTCGCTGCGTCGGGGAAATCGATGCTTCCGTAAATCGTTAGGCGGTTAAGTACGACGTTCGCCGGGAGCGAGTTGTAATCGACGTTGTGATCGCCCCACAGCGGGACCGAGTTTATCTGCGTGAGCGTGTGGCCGTCCGTGGTGTCCGGATCCTCGAGCGCATCTGAGAGCGCGGTATCGCCGTCGAAGATTTCGCCTGTGTCTTCGTTCATAACCGCTGGTTTTTCGCGGTACCAGTGGATACAGCCCGACGGGTCGTCGTCGTACGCTTCGCCGCCGATGGTGCCGGTGTCTTCGCCATAGATGGTAATATTAGTCGTGCCCGCGTCGGCTTTGATGTTCCTCGCGTTCGAAACGTTGGTCGTGTTGCCAAAGAACGTGTCCCACAGCGGAATCCATACGCTCGTCGGCGCTGTGCTCTGCGTGAAATCGATATAGCATTCGCCAGAGCCGGGGTGATAATCGAAGTAGACATATTCCCAGGCCATCGGGAACGGAACACCTATGATGTTTACCGTGCAGCTCTCGATCTGGCAGTACTGGAAGTTCCAGCACGGTACGGTTGGCGACGGAACGTTGAAGTCTATGTCCCAGGTTCCGCTCGACGCGTAGAGGACCGGCATATTGCTAGTGGACGTTCCGGTGAGATCGAGCATCCCACCGTCGTTGACGGTGATCTTTTTCGCATTCGCCATCGTCAGCGAGGGAGCGTCGACGCCGTTCGCGTAGACGAGAAAATCGCCGTAGAGCGTGACGTCGCCCGAAATCGCTATCGCGCTGTCCGCGTCGCACTTCCAGATTCCGTTCGCGCCCACGCTTATATCCGCGAAGCTGCTACCGTTTCCAGGCGAGAACTGCCCGTCCGTCACAGTGAGAGTCCCAGTGACGCTTACTGCGTCCTGCGTTTGAACGTCGTTCGTGTCGTCCGGCGAGGCGTGGGTATTGACGATAGTCAGGTTGTAGAATGGGTTCGTCGTTCCGCTTGTAATGATCTGCGCGGCGCTTCCGTCGAACGTAACGGTGTCCGTGTTGCAAACGAAATCTCCGGTGCCCTGCGCTTCCCAGTTGCCGCTGGCGCTGATGTTCGTCCCAAATGAGTCGAGTTCCATTCCGGTTTCGATGGTGACGTCGCCGTTTACGTCGAGGTCGTAGGCGTTGGCATCGTCGAAAAGCAACAGATCGTGACTGACGAGCAGATCCCAGAGCGCGCTGCCTTCGTCGTAACAGTAGATGCGGAAAGCGCCCTTCATCTGTCCACCGGTGCCGCTGTATACACTCGCGCCATTTCCGTTCAGATATACGTAATGCCGCGCGTCGAGGGTTCCGCCGGACTGATTGAAGGTTCCCGCCTGCGATGAGCCGTCGCCGTTATGGAAATCCCGATCGGCGCTCGCGGAGTTCGTGCTCACCTGAAAAAGCGACGTTGTCGTGCTTCCCGACAGATTGACGGTGCCGTAGTTCTGAAAGCGTCCGGCGCAGTCAAGTGCGCCATCCGTATGATTCCATGTGCCGAGATTCGTCGCGCCGTAGCCGAGGCCGGAAGTGATGGTGAGCGTGCCCCCGCTCTGATCGAGGATTCCTCCGGGATCGACATGCACGGCATGGAAGTAGTTGTCGCTTAGCGAGTTCGTCAACGTGACGGTGCCGCCGTCCATATCGAGCGTGCCTCCGCTATCGACGAAAAGGCAGCAAACGTCCATGGTCGAGACGTTTACGGAGATTGTGCCGCTCGCTATCGAGAGTGTGCTCCCCGCGCCGCTTACGTAAATCGAAGGAAACTCCGCGGAAAGATCGGGCGCGTCGTTATTTACCCCCGCGTCGTCTCCGCCGTTTGCGTTCAGAGTCCCGCCGGTGACATTCAGAACGCCGTATACGCTGAGGCGGTCGCTAACTGTGATTGTCAGACCGCCGCCGATGCCGCGTGTCTCGCCACCCGCGATTTCAAGGCGATAGAACGTGGTATCGCCTGTGATGCTTCCCGTGCCAGCGCCGTCGAAATAAACGATGTTGCTTCCGCTTGTGAAGGTGCCGCTCAAGGTCCAATCTCCCGCAACTTCGAGCGTTTTCCCGTTGCAACCGAGGGTACAGGCGCTTTTGATGTCGATGTTCCCGTCGATATCACAAGTCTGCTGGGAAGTATTATTCCATAGACTGACGGTGTGCGCGTTCGTTCCGTCGCCTATATCGATATTGTTGAAATTGAAATTCGTCGGCTCTTCGATGCGGATCGTCTGCGCGTTTGTCGATCCGAAAACGACCTTCCCGCCGGCGGGCGTGAAATTGCATCCGCCGGCGGCGTAGAACGCGCCGTAGGTTCCGTCGTCCGCGGCGTTAATTGTTATCGTTCCCGCGCTTATGTCTTCGGCGCTTCCGGAGAGAAATGAAAATGGCGCGTAGGTTCTCGATCCCGCGATGCTAATGGCGCCCGCTGCATTCGTCATTACCAGAGTACCGCCCTGAAAAACGTAAAGACCTCCAGTTAGCGCGAGAGAGTATGCGTCAATCGAGAATTTGCCCTCGTCGATGTAAACGTGACCGAATCCTGAATTCTGCGCGAGGGTGACGGACGAAGTCGGTCCGCTTTTCGCGATGTGTAGCGCGAAGTCCCGCGCCGCGCCGCTTGTTGTAAGCGTGGTGTTCGATCCGCCGTCGAGGAATAGTCCTCCGTCGTAGTCCACGGAATCGCCTTCGCTGATGTCGATCGTCGTGGACGCGCCAAAGTCGATATTACCGGCGCAGGCAACGATCTCATTTACCCCGGCGTCATCGACATCGAGCGTCCCCGTTCCGCTGACTGTAATGTTCCCCTCGACGTCGAGGTAGGTCGTCTGATCGCCTGCTGTGGTGAACGCGAGGGACGCGCCCGTCTCCACGGTAACATTTCCGAGAACGTGGACTATAACAGACGTGTCGGCCGCGGTGCTCGCTCCGGTGACGGTGAGATTGCGAAAGCAGTCGTCCGCTGATCCATCCCATTTGCCCGTAATCGATTGCGCTCCGCCCCCATCGAGGCTGACGGTTCCAGACGCGCCAGGAATGAACTTTCCACTGTTATCGAGGTCTCCGGCGACACTTAACGTATGCGTGGTCATGGTCAAGGTCGCCGCCACGACGAAATCGCCGTCGAAGTTCATGTTGCTTGCTATGGTGGTCGTTCCCGAGAATACGCGGAAGTCCGCGTTGATCGTCCCCGACCCTGACATAGATACATCGTTGTTGGTATCGAAATCCCTGGTGCCGTCGTAAACGTCCGTCGCGGAAATCGTGCCGTCGATGACGATGCTTTCGCCATCGGAGGTGGAACTGTAGATGTCTATGGTTTCTCCAGTTGCTACAGTGATCTGTCCGGAACTTGAAACGATGAAGTTCCCGTGGACCTTTAGACGATCGCCGCCGGAAGGATTGAGCGTCATGTTTGCGGTGGACGCGATAGTGAGATGATGGAAGTCGGTGGTCAAGCCTTTGATGTTTCCTGTGCCGTCGAAAACAACGGTTCCCGTGCCGCGAGTGAACGATCCGTCGTACACCCACGATCCATCGACGTTTATCTGGTGTGTGGTCATCACGAAAGTCGCGCCGGTGTTTATAATAAAGTCGCCGTCTATGTCGAGGTTGCTGGTAAGGGTGCAAATCCCCGCGAAAACGCGGAAGTCGCCGCCGATGGTTCCGGAGCCTCCGATGTCGCAGGTGTTGTTTACGTCGATATCGCGGGTCTCGTCGTGAACGTCCGTCGCGGTGATGTCACCGGCGAAGGTTATCGTTTCGCTCGACGCGCTCGCAGAGTAGATGTCGAGCGCGTTGCCGGAGTTTATCGCGATGTTCGACCCGGACACGGAATCGAACGAGCCGTAGACGTACACCTTCTTGCCGGAGGTGAGTCCGAGAGTCGTACTTGCGCCTGATGCGAAAGTCAGATTGTTGAACTGGCAGTGATACGATCCGGAGATGGCGCCGGTGCCGCTGAATGTGACGGTTCCCGTTCCGTAGGTGAACGCGCTGTCGCTTGCGCTGTTCGTCCAGCTTTTGACCGTAATCGGCGTTGTGCTCGTCGTGAGAGTATCTCCCGCGGTGATCGTCAGCGTTCCGCGCACGTCGAGATCGTACGAGCCGGAAAGCGTGATCGCGTCGTCGATCGTTAGGTTGTAGATGTAGCTGCTCGCGTCGTTTGCGTAGATGTAATCGCTCGTCGAACCCGTTGCGCTCATGTTGATCGTCCCACCCGTCGCGGTAACGGTGCAGTCGTTGCTCAGGTAAAGGTAACCGCCGACGTAGAGCGTCGCGCTTCCCGACATCGTGTACGTGCAGCCTGAATTGAAATTCGCGTCGGCGATTGTAGAGTCGTTCCCGGTGCGCATCGATCCTCCGGAGTGGGTGAAGGCGCCGTTGTTTTCGAGTTCGTCGTCTATGTTGAACGTGCCGCCCGACATCAGCAGCGTGCCGTCGTTCGTTAAGTCCCACCACCATGTGGTTGTGCTGTTCGACATGTTGACGGTGCCCGCGGTCATATCGAAAGTTCCGCCGCTTTCGATGTGCATCGCGTAACTGTAGTCGTCGTTTATGGTCGCGGTGAGGTTCAGCGTCCCACCGTCCATATCCATCCGTCCGCCGCTCTTGATGTCGAGGCGTTTGATGTCGTCCGCAACGTAGCTCGCGTTTATCGTGCCCGACGTCATCGTGAGCGTCCCGGACAGGCTTATCGCGATGCTGCTCGTGGCGTTCTGAACAGTGAGCGTCCCGCCGCTAACGGTTACGCTTCCGCCGGAGTTTATCGTGAGACTGTTCACCGTCACTGTCCCGCTCGAAATATTAGGGTAGTTCGGACAGCCGGAGGGAATCGTCACCGCCGCTGTTGACGTCGGCACGACCCAGTCGTCCCAGTTGCCGTCGTTTGTCCAGTCGCCGCTGTATCTGCCCGCCCAGCGGTTGGCGGTGCCGCCGTAGTAGATGTTCATCGTCGCTGCGTAGGACGCGCCGCGTTCGTAAGCGCTGATCCATCGATAGCTTCCGCCGGCGGTGGAGTCGGTCTCCCAAATGCAGACCATCGCGTTCCCGCTCGACCACCCGCCACGGCTTACGACCTCCTGTACTGGTCCCTTCATCGGATGGAGTATCCACCTCGAGTCCGCGCCCCAGGAACTGCTTGAGTCGTAAGTCACCGATGCGGAGGTTTTCGTACGCGAACTGATACCCGTGCCGCTGAAATCCACCGCGTTGTCGACGTCGTTCCAGTAGAAGACGGTATCGATCGTGTTAGTGTAGTTGCTCGAATACGAAGTGAATTCGAAGTCCGCGCCGTCGATCGAGGTGCCCTGCGCGATGGTGACGCTCGGGAAGTAAAAGCCGGACTCGTAATAAGGCGCGGCCTCCGTGTCGTGCTTGCCGACCTTCAGGAAGTTCGCGGCGGGATCGTACCCGGCTGCGCTGTACTGATACGCGTCCTGATTGTTCCCCGCGACGTCCTTCGAGACAGTCGGGTCGATCGCCACTGGGAAGCTTCTGTTCTCGTCCTTCAGCCACGAAACTGGAACCAGAACGGAAATGTACGCGCCGTCCGAAGTCGGCTCGACGCGGTACGAAAGCCAGAGCATCGCGGCGTCGCGGTTCGTGTACTCCTCGGACGGAAGGATCGCCTCGTGCGCAATCGGCTTCGGGAACGCGCAGACCGCCAAGTCGTCCGCGTTCCTGATTTCCACAGCGGTCGTAACTACCCGCGTATCGACGATCTTTAGCCCGTCCACCGCGAAATAGAAACCCTCTGGAAGAATGACCCGCTCGCGGAATTCGAGATTGCCCGTCTCGCCTTCGATCTGTGGAAATAGATCGTTTATAACGTAATCGTGTTTGATCCTTCCGGGATAGACCTTGAAGCGCTGGTCGATCCCCGCGAATGACGACGGAAACGAGATCTCGTCGCCCGAGACTTCCGCGTCCGCCGTGCTCCGGCTCCAGACAAGCTTCGTTTCGCCTTCCACCGACGTCCACCTGATTTCGTTTTCGTTCCACACTGAAATCGAGTCCGAGGTTTCCGCGATTTCGATCCGTACCGCATCGTCGCCTGTCACCGGAAACGTCGATCTAAGGGAATTCGTCTCGTTTTTGAAACCGCCTGAATCAGCCACGATCGTCGTGTTAATCGTCTGCCACTCACCCGCTGAATCGATGTAGTTCACGGGCACCTGCGAAAACGTAGCGACGTATCCGCCGTCCTCGCGGAGATAATGACGTCCGTACTCACTTCGAAGCTCGGCGATCTCGTTCTCCGGCCTGATGTCCTTCTTGCGTTCGAGCATCTCCGGTGAGCCAGCCGCGCTAAGCTGCCCGCGCAGAGTAGACGGAACCTCGCCCGCCTCCTCAGGAACTTTCGAGGCGTCCACTGGCGCCGGCGCGACGTCGGGACCTTCTTTCGACTCCTCGGCTATTTTCGTCATGTCGAGGACGGCAGGATCGCATGATGCGAGCGTGGATACGAACGCGACCGCGAACGCGACAAGCGCGATCCCGCTGACGATGCGCAAAAACAGTCCTTTCACTTCCATCCGGCGGTTTTCCAGTCAAATAGGGCGAACAATACAATCATACCCGAAACACATAGGTTCCGGAAATTTTATTTACGTGTAGATAATTGTGCAAAGTTACACGCGATGCGCGTTGGTTCGACAAACCACGCCGAATCGTTCATACCAACCACATTTGACAGCCATGTTTTGAGGGAGTCGCGTACTCGTGAGAGAATGTTTTCCAGATAACGGTGGATCAAAAAAACGCCTTACGGTGCTACTACGAACGCGATCTACCACGTCATCCATGTGCCGGGCACTTTTGAAAGTGACCGGCACATCCCGTCAGCAGACTTTCGAACCTGAGGAGATAATCCAATCCCGGCTCACCAATCAAACGTTTTGCTTCGGTGAATCACGTTTTCGGATCGTCCGCGGATTCTTTCGCCGCGATGCGTCTGGATAGAGACCTGTTCAATAATATTACAATTCCAATAGCCGCGAGGAACAGGAAGAAAAGGTACGGCTTCAAACCGTTTTCGCTTTCGTCGCGGGGCGGGACGATCGGCGCCGGCTCTACCGCGGGCGCTACGACTTCCGGAATTCGATTCGCCTCCGTCGTCGCTTCCGGAAGCGCGGGTTCCAGCACGTTCTGAGATTCCGGCGGTTCCGGGAACCGTTCCGCGGCGACGATGCTGCTCATTTGATTTTCGAGAAGGTTGATCCTGGATTTCATCTCGGCGAGGTTAGCATTCTCGATCCGTTGATTGTGCTCGAAGTTTCGTTTGCTCTGAAGGGCGGAATAAAGCGACTCCTCGGAACTTTCGAAATCTTTCTCGTCGAAAAGCGCGGGGTGGAGGGACGCGATATCGCGAATCTGCATGAATCCCGTTGCAATCTCGTCAAGCACATCGATTTGCTTTTCGCGAAGCTCGACCACGATTTCGAGAGTATCCGTCACCTCGCGGCTTTTCGTTATCAGTTCCGTCAGCGCGGTTTTCTGCGCTTCCACGCTATCCTCTGTGAGTAGAATTTCGTTTGCGGATCGTAGTTCGCCAAGCTCATCGTTCTGTTCGATCAGCTTTTTCATAAGGTTCTGATCATGGTTGCTGAGATCTTCGAGGGACTTGAACGACTCTCGCACTTCCGCACTGAGGAAGTCGAACCGCTCCCGCGCCGCGACGTCCTCAGCGGTGACGGGCGTTTCCGCGACTTCTTCCTCCGCGGCGGGCTGATCCTCGTTTACATGGGCCTGCGTGCAGGACGAAAAACTCGACAACGCGAACGTCGCAAGTAGCGGGAACGCCGCGAATCCCCATTTTCCGCGGGTGACATTCCGCGCGAAGATTTTCGCGATCCGTGTTTCTTCGCCTTGCGATCGACTATCGCTTGTTAGGGTTTTCGATTCCATGTCCCGTATTCTGAACCGTCTTTTTGTACCGCGCAAGAACTCTTCCCGCCTTGAACTTCGCCGCGGCCTGGAGAATGATCCGCGGAATCTTGGAAGGCGAGAGTTTCGAGTATTCGTCGATCAGTTCCTTCATAAAATCGTGTTCTACGTCGCAAAGCGTCATCGAGAAGATCAATGCCGCGACGTCCTTGATTCGAAGACGCTGCGCCTTCAGACCCTTCGCGAGAGTCACTCTGCCGAGGTCGGTGAGGACGAGTTTCGAAAGATCGCCCCCACTTGCGCGGATGTGATGGAGGTATAAGTCCTGATGGAAAATTCCTGAGCTGTGCATCTTAGCCGCGATGGAAATGACTTCGCGAAGCGTGTTTTCGTACCCCGCGGCTTTTTTAGCCACCGGAACCGACAAAGGTTCGCCTTCGATGAAATCGAGGATCAGCGCGGAGTCGTACGCGCCCTTCGTCTGCGGCATTACCGCGCACACAGCAGCGGGCACGGGGATGCCATAAGAAGCGAGCAGCGAGTGCGCCTTCGCTTCGAGAATAGCATTGCTAGCGCGGAGCGCGTCCCTCTGGAATTCAGTCAGCGCGCCGAGCGCCAGCCTTTCAGACGACTGAGTGTGGAGATACTTCCAGCGAACGCGGGCACGGATGGCGGCGCGCTCCTTCGTGTGGACTTTGTAATAGACCTTCAGGAATAGGGGCGAGTTTTTTTCGCCCTCTTCCTTTGGGAGAGGGCTGAGGTGAGGGCTTTTCGGCGAGCCGGCGTTTTCAAGCTCGACAACATAACTCGCGCTCAGTTTCGACCGCTTGATCGCCTTCGAGTTCGTTATCAACCGTTCGATCTCCCCCTCAGGCGTGACGCAAAGATCGACCCCGACGATGTTGACGGCGTACCTGAGGACGTTGTCGAGCCTGATTTCCATCCGCGGTAGAATACCGAGAGTCCCACGCGTCGGCAAACGGAATCCCATCTCCGGGGGCCTCGCGGGAAGGATACCTGTGTTCTTGCGACAGCTCGCTGCGCTCACAGTTGCACTCCGGATTACGCCTTGCTTTTCGACTTGGCTTTCTTTGTCGTCTTTTTCTTCGCCGGTGATTTCTTCGTGGGTTTTGCTTTGCCGCCAAGGGAGGATGACGACAAATGCGGCTTTTGGGAATCGCGACAGCTCGCTTCGCTCACAGTCGCACTCCCCCGACTCGCCCCTCGCCCCTCGATCCTCGTCCCTGAATCGAAGATTTCCGCGAGGAACTGCCCGGTATAGCTCTCCTTCGCCTTCGCGACCTGCCGCGGAGTGCCCTCCGCGATCACGAGTCCGCCGCGGTGGCCGCCTTCGGGGCCGAGGTCGATTATCCAGTCGGCGGTCTTGATGACGTCGAGGTTGTGCTCGATCACGATGACGGTGTTTCCGGCCTGTACGAGGCGGTTCAACACCGACAGCAGCTTCTTGATGTCCGCGAAGTGCAGCCCCGTCGTCGGCTCGTCGAGGATGTACACCGTCCGTCCCGTCCCGACCTTCGACAGCTCCCGGCTGAGTTTGATTCGCTGCGCCTCTCCGCCGGAAAGCGTCGTGGACGACTGTCCAAGCTGGATGTAATCGAGGCCGACGTCGATCAGCGTCTGGAGGATGAACCTGATCTTCGGCACTGGCTCGAAAAGCTCGTGGGCTTCCTTGACGGTCATATTGAGCACGTCGGAAATGTTCGCGCCCTTGTACTTCACCTTCAGCGTGCCCTGATTGAAGCGCAATCCGCGGCAGACCTCGCACTGCACGAACACGTCGGCGAGGAAGTGCATCTCCACCTGGATCACGCCGGCGCCCTGGCACGCCTCGCATCGACCGCCCTTGACGTTGAAGCTGAACCTTCCCGCGTTGTAGCCCCACGCCTTCGATTCCTTCGTGCTCGCGAAGAGATCGCGGATCAGATCGAATACTTTCGTGTACGTCGCCGGGTTCGACCGCGGCGTCCGTCCGATGGGGCTTTGGTCGATGTCGATGACCTTGTCGACCATCTTCAGCCCTTCGATTTTCTTGTGCGCGCCGACGTTTTGCGTGCTGCGGTGGAGGTGGCGCGAAAGCGCGGGGAACAGAATCGCGTTGATGAGGCTGCTCTTGCCCGCGCCGGAGACTCCAGTGACGCAAGTGAAAACGCCGAGCGGGAACACCGCGTCCACGTTCTTCAGATTGTTCTCCGTCGCGCCGCGGATCGCGATGTAGCCGTGCTTCGTGTCGCGGGTCGTGTTCGGCGTTTCGATTTTGTCAGCGTCCGCGAGGAACAGTCCGGTAACGCTGGTCTTCGATTTCCTGATCTCCGCCGGCGTGCCCTCGAAAACCACCGCCCCGCCGTGAGTTCCGGCTCCGGGACCGAAGTCGATTATGTAGTCGGCTTCTTCGAGGGTTTCGCGGTCGTGCTCGACGACGATGACACTGTTACCTATGTCACGTAGATGCTTCAGCGTCGCGAGGAGTTTTTTATTGTCGCGCTGGTGAAGACCGATGCTCGGCTCGTCCAGGATGTAAGTGACCCCGGTAAGCTCGCTACCTATCTGACTCGCGAGGCGGATGCGCTGGCTCTCGCCGCCCGAAAGCGTCGGACCCGCGCGGTCGAGGCTCAGATAATCCAGCCCGACGCCGAGGAGGAACCCGAGACGGTTCTGGATTTCCTTCATCAGCTCTTCCGCGATCGCCTTGCGGCTGCCGCGGAGGTTCGTGTTTTGAAGGACGTCATACGCCTCACGGATGGTCATCGCACTGAGCTTCGTGAAGCTGACCCCGCCCACGAGAACGCTCGACGATTCCCGGCGCAGGCGCGTGCCGTGGCATTCGGGGCACGGAAGCCACGAAAAGAACGCGCCGTAATACCGCTTCGCGGCTTCGCTTGTCGTCTCCTTGAACCTTCTTTCGATTATGGGGATCACGCCCTCGAAACCGGGGAGTTTTCCCGCCTTGTACGCGCCGAAGTATCCGCCGCTGCCCTCAGGATCGGAGTCCTTGCGGGTTCCGTAGAGAATGAGCCGTTGCTTCTCCCTCGGGAGCTTTTCGAATGGGACGCTCGTATCGATATCGTAGCCGCTGCAGACGTGTTTGAAGGACGAGCCTGTGCCGCCTCCTCCCGACCAGTCGACGTAACTGAGGAACGGGATCGCGCCGTCCGAAATGCTCGCGCTTTCGTCCACGACGACGCTTTTCAGATCGACCTCGAGCTTCACGCCCAGGCCGTCGCAGGTCGCGCACATTCCGTGGGGACTGTTGAACGAAAAGCTTTGCGGCGAAAGCTCCGGGAAGCTGATCTTGCAGCTCGCGCAGGAATTCTTCTCGCTGAAAATGAGGTCGTCCGACTCGTCGGGCGCGATGATGCAGACGCCTTCGCCGCGCTTCAGCGCAAGCTCGATGCTGTCGCGAATCCGGCGCTCGTTCTCATTTTTCATCGTGAGGCGGTCGATGACGATGTCGATCGTGTGCTTGAGCTTTTTGTGGAGGTTGACCTCGCTGATGCGCATCACGTCGCCGTTGACGCGGACGCGAGTGAAGCCCTCCGCCTGCAATTCCTTGAAAATATCCTTGAAGGTGCCCTTGCGGTTCTCGACCAGCGGCGCGAGGACCATGAAATCCGTCCCGGTCGGAAGGCAGAGCACTTCTTCCGCGATCTTGTCGCTCGACTGCTCGCCGACTGGCTTTCCGCATTTGTAGCAACTCTGGGTTCCGACACGCGCGAAGAGAACGCGCATGTAATCGTTGATCTCGGTGATGGTGCCCACGGTCGAGCGCGGGTTCCGCGACGCGGCTTTCTGCTCGATAGAGATCGTAGGCGACAACCCGCGGATGTAATCGTAAGGCGGCTTCTCCATCTGCCCGAGGAACTGCCTCGCGTAGGACGAAAGACTCTCGACGTACCTGCGCTGTCCTTCCGCGTAAATGGTGTCGAAGGCGAGGGACGATTTCCCGCTTCCGGAAACCCCGCTGAAAATGACAAGCTGCTTCTTCGGAATCTTGACGTGGACGTTCTTCAGATTGTGAATCTTCGCGCCCTTGACTTCTATGTGATCCGGCTCCATTTTGCCCCTGAAACTGGTTTTTCGGTTGATTCGCGATCCAAATTCGAACCGAACAGGTTACCAAAGCGCCCGCGTATACAGCAAAGGAATTGCAAAAGTCCAACCATTCTGCTTGGCGCCTCCAAAGTAACGAACCGCACACATGGATAGACAAAAGAATATTTTGACGAAAATTTTCTGAAAATATTGCGCTTAACGTCTTGCCTTATGCGAGGGTGGGGGTAAACTTGCTTAAACGTTTGATTTCCAAAGCGCATCGAGTCAGGAGTTGAAAAATGGATGGTACTACTTCGAATCCAATTCCACGCTGGATTATCTGTCTTCTTCTCGTCCCCGTTTATATTCTCACGATTTTCGTCATTGCTGACTTCCCGAGCCTGGTTTCCATTTTTATTTCGCTCTTTCTAGGTGGACCGGACCTCGGTCTTTACCTTGTCGGCGGATTTCTGGCTCTCGTCGTCGTGCTCGTGCTTGCCGGACTGACCGTTTCTCACCTGATGACCTGGCGAGCGAAGTCGTCGGTTCAGCAGTGGGCGATGTCCCGCGGCGTCAATATCTCGGGAATCGTGGCTTTCTTCGGTGGAAACTTTTTCCGCGACGGACTCACGATCAGAATTACGATTTTCAGCATTCTCGATGTAGTGGCTTTTCTCGTAGGATTGCTGTTATCCGTGTCCGACCCGACCGACTCGGGAACTTGGGTTCTTGTCTTGATCACAGGTGCGCTTTTTCTCATCCCCTCTGGATTTCTGAAGATGCTGAACGCCTGGTTTTCTAACACGCAGATAAACGTTTGAACATGAAGAATACCCTGTGTATACTTCTTGAATTGGAGATTTGAAAATGCCGTTAAACGATTTTTTGCGCGAAACCACCGTGGGACCGAACTTTGCAAAAATTTTTGGCGGGCCGACGAGCGATGTAAGCCTGACCGCCATCCCAGCACGAGTAGTTACAGAGCAATCCATTGAAACAACCACGCAGTTGCCGATCATAAATCAGAATAGAAACTTTGGGGTTAGGTTTGGCGGATTGAAAATGAACTTGTGGTCAGGACCTTGTCCGCCAGCGGTGGGAAGCGCAGCCGCGGTTCCTTCCTTTTACTTTTATGTACCCAATCCTAAACCAGGTGTTTCGCCTGAACCTCACACTTGTGCCTTGATGCCAGGCCCCGGCGCAACGGCAGTGGTATCAGCCGTTAGGAAAGTTACTTGCGGTGCAATTCTTGATTTGATTTGCACATGTTATGTAATTACCATTACACATACATACCCCGCGCCATTTATTCGCTGCTGGGCGCCAGGCGGCCCGTTTGCGGACGTAGTAGCTGACTACCCTGCAACGCCAGGGGCGCACTTCACCGTTGATACCTGTATGAGTTGCTTTGGAAGTTCTATTTTGGAATCAAATGAAGGCGCATCCGTCGACGAAAGAGATAATGTTGTTTTAAAAGCGCAAAACATTGAAATTGACTTTGACATGCTGCAGTCATTTTCCAAAATATTTCAAGAAGCAGAAAAAATAAAATCAGAGATGATGGGTTTCCAACCTGTACCTCTCGGCTCAGCATACTCAGGCATAAATGGATGCGGTTGTAATGGATAATAAAACGAACAATTTTTATCGACACATTGTTGTATCTATTATTGCGGTTCTATTTCTTTCTACCTGCAATAAAAACATAGAGGATGATTACGTCAATTCATTGCGGGATCGATTTCAGGATGCCGGTGAAGATAGTAAAAATAAACGACTTCTGTTTATCGAAGCACTACGACGAGTGAATTCGCCGGCTTCATCACTGTTATCGCCGGATAAGTATCCTAACGGTCCTTTTGGCACGGATATGTTGAATAGCTGGCCTGAAGAAGACGCAGATTTGATAAAGTGGCTGGAGACAAATTCTGGAGTTATCACCAACATAGTAGATTCTTCGGATTTAGAAAAAAATGAACCCGTTTTCCCAGATGCCGCGTGGGAAGAATATCAGTCTCCAGCGTTTTTTCGTATTTCTGGACTTCGGAACCATCTTTTTATTTCTCGCCCAACTGCGATCGCTGTGTTGCAGGCTGAATTGCGAAGGCGGCTTCAATCAGGGTCTGTTGACAAAGCAGTAGAGCTAGCTTGCGCGTCGTTACCATTTTCAGTTGATCCAATGGATGAGTATGGTGTGTATGACATATGCTATGAAATTCGTCGAATGCTGTCCATAGGATTGAGTGACTTACAAGGTGAGAAATTAGGTGCCTCTATACTTGATACCATTGCTAAGTATTCTTTCACATCAATAGTCCAGTTCTATCTGTTGGAAGAAAGTAAAGAATTTCCACCTACTTTCGACCCGATAGTTGTTGAAGCTGGAAATGCCCCTCCGATCCCACCATCAGTTGACCAGTTAATCGCGGAGTATCGCAAGTTGATCCAGATAGTTGAAAGAGGCACATATTCCGAAAAACTGTCTGCAATAAAAGCTGAAATGTCGAAGGCTTCAGAAAACTCTTCATGGCGTCATTACTTTTGGACATCAGTTAAGGACAAGTTTTTACAGATATTCAGACAGCACTTGATATTGTACGCCACCTATCTTTTTCTTCTCGTCGAAATCAACACCGATAATGTTGCTTTTCCGCCGGGTTCAATGGCTGATGTCTCTGAGATCGTTAGCGATAAGAATTTATTCTCTTCATTCAGAGATTGGATAAAGATTAAAAAGGGTAATAATGATTATTCGATGTATATCATAGGAGATGACGGAATTGATTGGGAAGGCGAGTTGTTCGGATCTGACGACGACAATCGACGCTTTTCGATAAAACCTAGCTTTCCGCCACGGTCCTTCGCTCATAGGTGATTTTCATCGGCGAAAGTCCCCGGATGTAATCGTTAGGCGGCTTTTCCATCTGTCCGAGGAACTGCCGCGCGTAGGACGACAGGCTCTCGACGTACCTTCGCTGACCTTCCGCGTAGATCGTGTCGAACGCGAGGGACGATTTCCCGCTGCCGGAGACCCCGCTGAAAATGACGAGCTGCTTTTTGGGAATCTTGACGTGGACGTTCTTCAGATTGTGAATCTTCGCGCCCTTGACTTCTATGTGATCCGGCTCCATTTTGCCCCTGAAACTGGTTTTTGCGGTTTCGACGATGCGAATTTGAACCGACGAGCCTAACAAACTCCCCCCGTGTACGGCAAAGAAATTGCAAAGTCCCCGCGGATCGAATCTGGCTACCTCCGGCATCAGCCCCGACGACTGCCCCGCGAGCGGACAGGACGGTATTTTCGAATATCGCAAAAAACTTGCGGTCATAATTCGTTCTGTGGTAGTAACTTACGCGAATTTGCCAATAATTTATAGAATAACCTCTTGCAATCATAGAAAGGGGGGGAGGTAGACTCCATTCATCATTGAATCATAAATTGGAGTTTTGTTCGAATAAGTTTTAATCGTGGAAAAGCCTTATGTGTAATGGTGCTCGTGCAATTTCTGCTTTTTTCGCGTTTCTGATCGTCTTCTGGGCAATACTCGCAGGCGTCCTCTGGGCGGTGCTCGAAGTCCCGAAGTCCGCGGGATCGGATTTCACTTGCATCGCGCGGGGAATCGAGAGCGCGGGCGAAAGCTACTACATCGGTACGAAGCGCGA
>JANLHZ010000004.1 GCA_024653775.1 Planctomycetota bacterium
TGAGAAATCGATTCATTTTTGACACCATTCCCCATGGGGAATGGTGTCAAAGCAGGTCGAGGACAGAATGAATTTGCGCAAGACTCTGGACACTAACGACGCCCGGCCCAGCGGGATTCATCTCCGAAGGCGCAGGCAAACAGCAAAGCGGCAACATTTACAATTCCCGATTCATTTTGCACGATCCCAAAACATGATTTAGAATTCATGTTACCGTGATCAATATCGAATCTCTTTCGGAGTCCTTAGTTGGATAAGTTCAGACAGTCGGACGACGAGCCGCCTTCGCGACCGAAAAGCAGCATAGAAGCCGCAGCGGCGCTCCCTCTGATTTTCGAAGACAACTACATCGTCCTGTACTTTGTTCTGGCGGCGACGGTGTTTCTTTCCGCGTCCCTGTGGGAGGGGGCGCTGGCGTATCTTTCGAAATCGAGAAGTCTTTCGTTTTTTCCAGAGGCTTACCGTCCAAGACTGGATCGCCACCTGAATCGTCTCCGCACATACCTGCTGCTCGCGAGGTTCTGGGGAATAGTCGGATTGACGATGATCCTGATTCCGAGGCTGATCTACGCAGAAGCGATTTCGCTTCCGCTTACGATCGTTCTCGCGACGGTCTGCGTGCTGCTTTCGCCGCTGATGTATCTGATCGGCAGAAAGTTCACCGAGCCTGTGCTGATCTATTCGCTTTCGACGCTCGAACTCGGTTACTGGCTGTCGGCGCCGCTAACGTGGCTTTTGCAGAAGAACGTTCAGTTGCTCCGCCGGCACAAGACGACGAACGGCAGCACCTCGGTGCAGAAGCAGGAGTTCCTTTCAGTCGTGGGCGAGGTCATCGAAGACGGCCTCGTCGATCTTGAGGGCAGGGAGATGATCGAAAACCTCCTCGAGTTCAAGGACCTCACGGTTTCCGACGTGATGACTCCCCGGACGGATATGATGTGCGTGAACATCGAGCACGGTATCGACGGCGTGGTCGAAATGGTAAAACGAACGCAGCACAGCCGGGTGCCCATATACAAGGGCAACCGCGACAACGTCGTCGGCGTGTTCTACGCGAAGGATCTGATAACGCTAAGCGACTTCAATCTGAGTCACGCGCCGGAGGAAAACGTCGGCATACTGCAGAAGCTGATGCGCCAGCCGCTGTTCATCCCGGAGACGAAGAAGATAAGCGATCTTCTGCGGGAGTTTCGTCAGCAGCGGGTTCATTTCGCGGTGGTGCTCGACGAATATTCCGGAACCGCGGGAATCATCACCCACGAGGACATTCTCGAGGAAATCTTCGGCGAGATCGTCGACGAATTCGACGACGACGAGCCGGCGCCAATGCTCGCGGTCTCTGAAGGCGTTTACGAGGCGGAGGGTCGCGCGCGCATCGACGAAATCAACGAGGGCATGGGCATCGTCATTCCCGACGACGAGAACGACACCATCGGAGGCTACGTCTTCCATTGTCTTGGCAGAATACCGACCGCGGGAGAGACTGTCGAGTCGGACAATTACAGGATCGAGGTTCTCGAGGCGGACGAGCGCAGGGTCAGCAAGGTCCGCATCGCGCTGAAGCAGGACGAGCAGCCCAGCAATGGAAGCGTGGCAACGGGATAATCCGAAAAATGTGCCCGTCACTTGAATCTTCGGTAGTCATTCCTCGTATAAACGTGCAATAGATAACTTTGAAGAAAGGTAACTGTTCACGGGGTAGTTCGCGTTCGTAGTAGCGCCGTAAGGCGTTTCTTTGATCCTCTACGATCTGGAAATATGCTCTCACGAGCACACTACGAACAGGTTCCCGCTATAGACTGCGAACTACCCCGTGAACAGTTACGAAGAAAGAAAGTGCCGGGCACCTGAAGATTCCTCGGCGCATTTTCCTTAAAGCGTGCGAAGCGACGTGTCGAATAGTATTTTATAAACTAAGGCGATCGATTTACGCGATCAGAAGCCCTCGAACTGGATGTCCGATGGCTTCTGCGGACGAGGACGTCCGCGGTCCCGGACGCACTAGTACTTTCAAGGTGGAGCGAAAAGTGAAGTTACTCATCGACGAAGTTGACTCTGAAGAACTCGGCATCGGCGTGGAGCCGGATTCGGATTTCGGTCCGGTGATCGATCAGCTCAGAAAGCTTCTGAGCGAAAACGGAAGGCTCATCGAGGGGTGCACCGTCGATGGTCAGCCGCTGACTCCGAATCTGGAGTTTCGACTCCGGAGGGTGAAGGTCGCGGATATTGGCGACGTGAACATCGTGACGAACACGCCCACCGGACTCGCGCGACTGGTGCTCACGTCCCTCGATCGGAACTTCGAGAAGTTCGGGGAGGCGCTGGTTCGCACGGCGGAACTTCTTCAGACGGGGAAGGGCGTCGACGCCGCGAAGCTGCTCGCGCAGTTCCTTGGAGAGGTGTACGAGACGATCGAGGCGGTGCAGAGCGCATCCCAGCTTCTCGGCGTGGATCTCGGCTCGCTCGAGATCAGCGGAGGAACCGTGGAGAGCAGCGCAAAGGAACTCGCTATTCTCCTCGAGCAGACCCAGGAGGCGATCGCTAGCGCGGACCACGTAACAATCTCGGATATTCTGGAGTACGAACTTGCGCCGTCGCTCGAAAACTGGCATGAGATCATCCGCGTGCTGCTCGATAAGAGTAGTCAGTAGTCGGTGGTGAGTTCTCGTGGTGGGTGGTGAGAAAATGCGGAAGTCGAAAGACATCTCTTGCAACTGAAAACACTCAAAAATCAAAAATTAAGAATCAAAAATCTATCACTTCGCGGTTAGAATCGTTCATTACTCTGACAAGACAGATGTTAACAACTGACAAACAAAATGAAGGAGTCCGTCGTGCAGGATAATCCGATAAACAAATCCGACGTCGAAATGGTGGATGCTCTCAAGCGAAGCTACGACAGGCTAAAGGAAGAAATCCACAAGGTGATCGTCGGCCAGGATGACGTGCTCGACCAGATTCTGATGTGCATCTTCGCCCGCGGGCACGCGCTCCTCGTGGGCGTGCCGGGACTTGCGAAGACTTTGATGATCCGCTCGCTGTCGGACTGCCTGTCGCTGTCGTTCAACCGCATCCAGTTCACGCCCGATCTGATGCCCGCGGACATCACGGGGACGGAAGTCATCCAGGAGGAAAAAGGCTCCGGCACGCGCAGCTTCAGGTTCCTCCAGGGACCGATATTCGCGAACATCATTCTCGCGGACGAAATCAACCGCACCCCGCCCAAGACCCAGGCGGCCCTGCTCGAATCCATGCAGGAGTATCAGGTAACCGCAGGCGGACGCAAGCACAGTCTGGAGCTGCCGTTCTTCGTGCTCGCGACGCAGAACCCTATCGAGCAGGAAGGCACGTACCCGCTTCCAGAAGCGCAGCAGGACCGCTTCATGTTCAACATCATGGTCGACTATCCATCGCAGGAGGAGGAACTTCAGGTTATGCGGTTTACGACCGCGGATCGGAAGGCGCAGCTTGAAAAGGTCATCGACGCGAACGCGATCCTGGAGTTGCAGGAAATCGTTCGCAAAGTCCCGGTGTCGGAGCATGTGATGCGCTACGCGATGAATATCACTCGCGCGACCCGCGTTACGACTCCGGAAGCGCTCGACTTCGTGAAAGAGTGGGTGGCGTGGGGCGCGGGTCCGCGCGCGACTCAGTTCCTCATCCTCGGCGCGAAGGCGAACGCGGTCCTTAGCGGCCGCTACCACGTCAGCGCGGACGACGTAAGGAAGGTCGCGCATCCGGTGCTCCGCCATCGCATCATCACGAACTTCACCGCGGAGGCGGAAGGCATCACGAGCGACAAGATCATCGATAGGCTAATCGAGACGATCCCCTCCCACGAATCCGGCGCGTTCATGGATTCGAGGCTTCCTAAGCTCACGTAAGCCTCCTAAACTCCAAAGCATGGAAAACTTCGATAGAATAACATTCGACGCGAAAGTGATGGGAGGAAAACCCTGCATCCGCGTCATGCGCGTCACAGCGGCAATGGTTGCCGGCCTGATCGCGAAGGGATACTCCCACGAACAAATTCTTGAAGCGTATCCGTATATCGAGGAAGAAGATATCGGACAATGCCTCGGGTTCGCGGCTTGAGACTACTTCTGATTGCCGACAAAGCCTTGATTGAACCTTGGTACGCGTCGTGGTAGAGTCATAGCCCTCATCCGCCTCCGGCGCCTTATCCCGGAGAGAGAAAGAAAATCTGAAATCCAAAATCTCAAATCTGAAATCTGTTGATGAACATCAAGGTCGACGATCGAAGGCTCTTCCTCGCAGGAAAGCCTGTAAGACTCTTCGCGGGGGCGGTGCACTACTGGCGGCTCGATCCGCGGAACTGGGAGAAGATTCTGGGCAATGTCGCGCAGCTCGGGTTTTCGTGCGTTCAGACCTACGTTCCCTGGAGCGTCCACGAGATCGAACGCGGCAGGTTCGACTTCGGCGAGCGCGACCCCCGCAAAGACCTCCCGAAGTTCATTTCGCTCTGCCACAGGCTCGGACTGAAAATGTTCCTTCGCCCAGGGCCGCACATAAACGCGGAGCTGACTTACTTCGGCTACCCGAAGCGGATTTTCGCGCACGACGAGATGCTTGCGAAAGGTCCTGACGACACCGTCGTCGTGATCCCCGCGCCGCCCCGTGGGTTTCCCGCGCCGAGCTACGCGAGCGAAGCGTTCTACGCCGAGGTGGATGTCTGGATGGCGGCGGTCTCTAAAATCATCGCGGCGAACCTGTATCCCGCTGGCCCCGTGATCGGCGTGCAGCCCGACAACGAAATGGCGATGTTCTTTCGCACAAGCGTCTTCGATCAGGATTACAGCGAAGGCGCGCTGAGTCTCTACCGGGAGTTCGTCCGCGAGCGCCTTCGGGGCAACGAATTCGGGCTGCGCGAGAGATACAGAACTGACGTCGGGTTCGACAAGATAACGCCGCCGCGGGAGTTTTCGGTGAAGCATCCGCGGGAGCTTCCGCGTTATTTCGACTGGGTGGACTTCCACACGTACCTGATGAAGTACGCGATCCGGAGGATCAAGGACCAGCTCGAAAGCCATGGCGTAAGAGGCTGTTTCTGGTTCCACAACTATCCGCCCGGCAATCACGGGAATCCGCCGTTCGACGTGCAGGGCGCGGAGGAGATCGTGCACGCGCAGGGCGCCGATCTCTACCAAAGGCGGACGGAATATCATTTCGTGCGCAGGATCGCGGGTCATCTCGCGGGGACCAGCAGGTTTCCGATGCTGCCCGAACTATGCTGCGGCTCGACGATGTGGATCAAGTCGCTTCTTCCAGAGGACATCATCCACACGACGATGGTTTCGCTGATGCACGGCATCAAGTCGTTCAGCGCGTACATGTTAGTCGAGCGGGATCGCTGGTACGGAAGCGCGATAACCTCTGAAGGCGAGTACCGCGAACCTCTGGCGCAGTTCTACCGGAAACTTTTCGCGGACCTCGCCAACGTCAAGTTCGAGCTTCTGCACAAGCATTCGGACGTGCTGCTGCTCGTCAACCGCGAGTACGCAGCGCTCGATAACCTCACGTATCTTTTCGATCCGGTGCCGATACTGTTCCTCGACGACGCGGAACTGCTCGCGGAATCGTACTGTCTAGAGGACGATTTCGGGTTCGAGGAAGCGCCACAGGTGTTTCACGGAAGGATTTTTCGGACGTGGTATTACGCGCTCGCGCGGAATCATTTCGCGTTCGATCTGTCCGACACCGCGTCCGACCCGCAAAGGTGGAAAAAGTATTCCTGCGTGATCCTGCCAACGCTTTCGCCAATGTCGAGCGACCTTCAGGCGAAACTCGTGAACTTCGTCCGCGACGGAGGCACGCTCGTCATCGGCTGGAAATTCCCGAGCCATGGCTGGTCCGGAGAAAGCCTCGAAATGCTCGCGCAGTCGGCGAAGGCGAAGCCGAAGATCGACGAAATCCGCGGCTGCGACGTTTACGAAATAGGCGCGGGCAGAGTGATCTCCGTCCAGAAACTGTCCGAGCTGAAGACGATCTCGATGAAGGACGACAAGGCGCTACGCGCGATCTACAGATCGCTGGAGCAGATTCTCGAAGACCTCGGCGTGCCGAAGACTCTCGATGCGAGCGATCCGAGCGTCGAGACCGCGCTGCACAAGGGTCCCCTTGGAGACGTGGTTTTCGTCTCGAACACGACGAGCGTCAAAATGCAGTTCAGCGTCACCATTCCCGCGGACGCTATCGTGAAGGACATTTCCACCGGCGAATTCATCACTAAGGGCCCCGTCCTCGGCGGGTTCCTGATGCCGCACGAGGTCAGGATGTACAAAATCGAGGGACTGCGTTAGTCCCTTATCAATGAAAACGTCGGCAAAACCAGACGAATTTTCAAACTTCAGTCGGCTGGGTCTTTTGAAACGCCGGGTGAATAAGGAGACGACCCTTTCTCTGCGGCGCTTCGGAAGTCGCGTCCTTGTCTCTACCCTGTTCCGGTTTGTCCTCGCAGATGTCGGAAAGCTGATCGACGATGTGCGCGATCTCGTGTATCGAATATTCAACCACTCGCCGCGAAACCGAAGCGAGTTGAAGGTCCTTGCGAAACATCCCTTTGAGGCGGTTGATCGCGTCGAGCTTCTTTTCCAGAAGTTTGTAGAGTAGAGAATCTGTCATTTCGCCGGGTTCCGTGGATGGTGATGCCCCGGTCTATTCTCGGACAGATTTCTCTGGTTCTTTAGAGCCGGTTTCGAAACTACCTCGGACGGTCGCTTTGGTCGCGATTTCGCGCGTTCTCCTCGCGGGCGCGCTGCTCGGCCTGCCATTCGAGTTCGAATTCCCGTCGCAAATCTCGAAGATCTTCGCGATCCGGGAACTTAGCGATCAGGTCGTCCAGCACCCTGAACCCAGCGTCTGGCCTGTCCTGCTCGAAAATCAGGTCGTATGCCTGATCGAGTGCCTGGTCGATGGCGAACTCGACCTCGTCCCGCTCCATTTCCGCCAGAAGATCGCGCGCGTCCTGATTGTCCGGATGCTCGCGCAGGAACCTTCGAAGTCTGTCGATTCCTTCCTTGAACCGATCCTGAGAGTACGCGATCTCCACGATTTCGTTCAGCTCCGGATTGTCGAAAAGCGGCTCTTCACTGGCGGTTCCGTAAAGTCCTTCGAGTTCGTCATAAAGCTCTTCGAGCCTTCGTTCGAGTTCTTCGATTCGACGCGCCCTGCGCTCGGTCTGCTCCTGCCCGTAGAGTCTTTCGAGAGCGCTTTCTATGTCCGCGATTTCGGTTTCGATCTGCTCGCCGCGCATATGAACGACGTCGGGAAGATTCTCGATCCTCGGCTCTTCGTCGCGGCCCGCGCGTTCGCGTTCGCGGTGAAGCTCGTCGATCCTTCTTTCGGCGTTCGCAATCTCCTCGCGAAGCCTTCGAACGTCCGGATTATCTCCCCCTACACGGGAGCCGATTTCCTCGGCACGCGCGCGAAGCTCTTCGAGACGCGCCATCTGCATATCGATTTCACGTTCCAGCTCCGCGGCGTGGCGCTCCGGATTCTCCATCGGCTGTCCGGGATTCCGCGCCTCTGGTCCTCTCGGCCCGGCGGGTCTCTGGTCGCCCTGATCGAGACGCTGCAAGTTGCTCATCAGTTCGCCCACCCGCGCCTGCAAGCGTTCTGCTTCCGCCATCAGTTCCCGCGCGCGTGGCGTGACTTCGCCTTCGCGCTCGACGACGCGGCCGTACTCTTCCTTGATCTCTCTGAGCCTGACCTGAAGTTGTTCGATCTCCTCTTTCATTCCCGCGGCTTCGCGCATCTGGCGTTCGCGCTGCTCTGGATTCGCGTTCTGCGGTCCCTGCGGTCCCTGTTGCCCCTGATCCATTCGCTGAAGGTTCCCCATAAGCTCGTCTATATGCGCCTGCACGCGCTCAGCCAGGGATCGAAGCTCACGCGCGCGGTCATTTTCCTCGCCTTCGCGCTCGACCACGCGGCTGTACTCCTCCTTGAGTTCCCTGAGCCTGATCTGAAGTTGTTCGATCTCCTCTTTCATTCCCGCGGCTTCGCGCATCTGGCGTTCGCGCTGCTCTGGATTCGCGTTCTGCGGTCCCTGGTTCGGCTGACCCCAACCGCCCTGCTGCGGACCCTGCGGACCCTGGTTCGGCTGACCCCAACCGCCCTGCTGCGGACCCTGGTTCGGCCGTTGCCCGCCTCCGCGGATTTCATCGAGCTGCCGCTGGAGTTCCTCGTTTCTCCTTCTTGCTTCGTTATTTTCCTCTTCGAGTCTGCGAAGTCTCTGGCGCAACTCTTCCATTTCTCGCGCGAGCCTCTCGATCGCGTCGCCCTGCGGCCGCGCCTGCTCCTCGGGCCTGCGATCGCCTTCCCGCGGTCGATCCTGCGCGGCTGAAACGCCCGCAGAAACCGAGATTATCGCGAAAGCAAGTAGCAGAACGGAAAGCAGCCTGAATTTCAAACAAATAGCCATAGCAATCCCCTCTCTGTCCGGAACCTCTAATAAAATTGCGTATCAATTCGTTTGACGCATTCTAATTCTATGGAGTGCCCCGCAAAATCAAATTTTGGAAACCTCAGCCAAAAAATGCGTCCCGCGATTTGTAGCGTGGCCGTCTCGGCTGTATGCGGGACGTGCCGGTCACTTTGGAAGTGCCCGGCACGTGGCGATTGCGCGCGAACAGTGGCGCATGCAGGCGAGACGCCAGCGCTACCATCGAGCCATGTGAGGGAATCGCCTGAGATTCTTAAATCAACGTGGCTCACCGAACGCACGCATTACATAATACCATAAATAAGAATTATTATGTCAGTAATAACAGATTATTATATCGAATTTCGGTGCGAATTGCCTCGGATCGCTTCCCGGTCAAATTCCTCTTCCTTGATTTTTTTTAATTCACGCAACATAGGTGCCAAAGACACATGTTTATGCGTGCGACGTTCAGGCACATGGAAACTCGTTTATAAGTATCGGTTTGGTAACAACGTTGAATCGGAACCGCCCCGGCACTTCCACAATGCTACATTAAGAATTCCAGAGCGAGATGGAGTTCTCTGCCGTAGAGGTTAAATGCCGGGGACGTGAATAACCGAACAGATACCGAACGTACGGATATTTGTCGCATCCCGGCACCTTCGCGATATGCAGGAAGTAGTGCGCGCGTCCCGCCTTGATTTGTAGCGCAGGCGTCCCGCCCGCATGTTACAAACTTCTGCGTGCAAGACCCTGTGAACGGTGACCACCGGACAGGTGCTTAAAATCGTGAACGTTCGGTGAAACACGTGGCACGGGCATCTTGCCCGTGGAAACACGGACGAGACGTCCGTGCCACGCAAAGGAAACGCCTGGAACGTTCCAAGCAACGTGGTTAACCGAACATTCACTTAAAATATCGCAATTTGACGTGCGCAAACGACCTCGCGAGGTGATTTAAGGAACGTTGACTGAATATTTCGCAAATCCACGCCGAGTATATGATAAGTTATTGTTGTGTGGAGTGCGCCGGCCTCTGGAAGGAAAGACGAGATGAGCAAGAACAAGGAACGCGATCAGCATCTTGGCGAGGAGATCGCAAACAGCATCAGCCACGGACTCGGCGCGGTCGCGGCGGTGATCGCGACTCCGTTTCTGATTTTCGCGGCGGTGGAGCAAGGCGACGCTAAGTACATCGTCGGCGCGAGCATCTTCGCGGCCTCGATGATCCTGCTGTATCTGACGTCCACGCTCTACCACGCGTTCCCGCACGGAAAGACGAAACGTATCTTCCGCGTGATCGAACACTCGATGATTTTCGTGCTCATCGCGGGGACTTACTCGCCGTTTACGCTCGGGATTCTGACGGGCGGGTGGGGCTGGACCATCTTTGGCATCGTCTGGGGGCTTACTGTGGTTGGCGTGCTAATGAAGATTTTCGATCAGGTCGACAGGCCGTGGATCAGTACGGGCCTATACCTTCTGATGGGATGGGTTATCGTCATCGCGGCGGGACCGCTGATCTCATCTATGCCGCTTCCGGGGCTGATCTGGCTTGCCGCGGGAGGGCTTGCGTACACCCTCGGCGTGATCTTCTATGCTGCGGACTCGAAATTCCGCTTCGGCCACTTCGTCTGGCACCTCTTCGTGCTACTCGGCACCACCTGCCACTTCTTCGCCGTCTACTTCTATGGCGCGCCCGGGGCGGGGGCGTAAGAAAATTCCGCTCGTGCCATCGAATCAGGGGTGGGTCGAATCCTCCGCGACTTTCTTGATGACTACGTTCCTCGCCTTTAAAAAGCGGGTCATATAACTTTTGAGTATCAGTTGGTCGAACATCGCGCCGAAGATCCGGTATGGCACTGAGTAGACGAAGATGTCCTCCATCTCAGTTCCGCCATCGATCGCGCGGAAGTTGTGAGTGTGCCTCATGCTTTTGAACGCGCCTTCGAGCATTTCGTCGGTGAACGAATGGGGACGATCGAATCGCGTGATCTTCACTTTCAGACGTTGCCGGATGAAAAAGTGCGTCGCCTCCCAGGTGATTTCGTCGCCGAGTTCGCATAGTCCGGTCGTTCTACCCGCGACGGCAATCTCCCTAGTCCGCGCGGTGGATTTCAGGTGAAGATCGATGTCGCGCGCGAGGTCGAAGCAAATTTCCACCGGAGCTTCGATAAAAGTGATCGCTCGAATTTCAGTCATCTACTGGTTAACCCATTTTCGCGGAGGATCAATTCCCCTTGAACGGCATTTTGAGCGAGTAGACGTTGCCGTCGAGTTTGGACTGGATTTCGAGGTCGGCCTTGTGGAAGACGCGGAGCATCGCCTGGTTGGTCGCGAGGACGTCCGCAGTGAAGCCGTGGATGCCGTTCTGTTTCGCGATGTCGGTCAGGTGGCGGATCAGCTCGGTGCCAAGACCCTTTCTCTGCCAGTCGTCGCGTACCACGAACCCGACCTCCGCGAAGCCAGTCGCCTCGCAAAGATGATACCGCGCAACCGCGACGATCTCCGGTTCGGAATCCTGCGGGTTAGTTTCCACAAGAATCGCGACGTTCTTAACGTCGTCGTCGCGCAGATAGTTTATCAGATTGTTATGGTGCATGAACGGAACGTTCGTCCCCCACCTCTTATAGACCGTATCGGGCGAAAGATTATAGAAAAGGTCGGACATCTTCGCTTCGTCGGTCTCCCGGATCGCGCGCATCAGCAGTTCCTCGCCGGTTCTGACGCGGCAGGTCTTCTCGTAGCGCACCGCGTACGCCGGCGTCGGCTCGAACTGGTCGCTAAAAACGTACCTTCGCGTCTTGGCGGACCTTAAAAGCTCGCGCCTGAAATCCGGGTGCGCGATCGAAATCAGAGACATCGCCCGCTCGCGGACGCTCTTCCCGCGGAGGTCGGCGACGCCGTACTCGGTGACGACGTAATGCACGTCGCCGCGCGAAGTTACGACGCCCGCGCCTTCGTCGAGTGTCGGGACGATCTTCGACACGAGGCCCTGCCTGGCGGTCGAGCGCAGCGCGATTATCGGCTTTCCGCCCCGGCACATCGACGCGCCGCGGATGAAGTCGACCTGCCCGCCGATGCCGGAGTAGAACTTCGTACCGATGCTGTCGGAGCAGACCTGGCCCGTGAGATCGATCTGCAGCGCGCAGTTCACCGCGACCATCTTATGCTGAAGCGAGACGTTTATCGGGCTGTTGACGTAGTCCGACGGATGGAACGAAAACGCAGGATTTCGATTCACGAAATCGTACAGTCGTTTTTCGCCGAAGGTGAAGGACGCGGTGACCTTTCGCGGCTCGATGGTTTTGAACTTCCCGGTGACGTTTCCGTTTTCGATGAGGTCCACCACGCCGTCGGTGAGCATTTCGGTCCAGACGCCGAGGTCCTTCTTTTCCGTAAGCGATGCAAGTACGGCGTCCGGAATGGCGCCGATTCCGACCTGTATGGTCGAGCCGTCCGCCACGAGGGCCGCGACGTTTTTCCCGATCTGCATCGCGACGTCGTCCAGAGGTTCGCGTTTATGGGTCGGGAGATCGGATTCGTTGAAGACCCAGCCGTCGATCCGGTCCATGGGAATAAAGCCGCTGCCGTAAGTATGCGGCATGTTCGGGTTGATTTCCGCGATGACTATTTTCGCGCTCTCGACCGCGGAGAGAACGACGTCCACGGAAACGCCGAGGTTCACGAACCCGAAATCGTCCGGCGGCGTGGTCATTATAAGCGCGACGTCCACGGGGAACCTCCTGGCGCGGATCAAATCCGGAATCTGCGAGAGAAACACGGGAGTGTAGTCCGCCCGTCCTTCGTGGACCGCCTCGCGGACGTTCGCGCCGATGAAGAAAGCGTTGTGCCGAAAACGGTTCTCGTACTTCGGCTCGACGTACGGCGCGGGTCCAAGGGTCATCAGGTGGACGATCTGATTGTCCCCGAAACGCTGATAGCTGCGGCACAGCTCCTCGACCAGCCCCGACGGCTCCGCCGCGCCCGAGCCGATAAATATGTGCTTTCCCTTCGGAATGAGTTTTACTGCCTCGTGAAAGGTCATTTTTTTGTTTTTGTATCGTTCCTGCCAATCCATGGTGCTCCTCCGATCTTGAACCGCCACTTTGTCACGTTGTCCCTATATTGTTTCCTGTAGTTTAATTCTACTCTCTTTCCCGGAGTCGTGTACGCGAAGTGTCAAATCTATTCGTCACCGTTCCTGGCACGAAAAAAGCAGAAAGCAGATTCGTCCCGCGAGGTGAATTTTTGCGCTGCAGCGGGGGTTAACAATAGAGGTAACTGTTCGCGGGGTAGTCCCGGTCTATAGCGGGATTCTGTAGTAGTGTGCTCGTGAGAGCATATTTTCCAGATAGTAGAGGATCGAAGAAACGCCTTACGGCGCCACTACGAACGCGAAC
>JANLHZ010000069.1 GCA_024653775.1 Planctomycetota bacterium
GCTGGAAACGACGCGCAGGAG
This sequence comes from Planctomycetota bacterium, assembly GCA_024653775.1. GTDB lineage: Bacteria > Planctomycetota > UBA8742 > JACQVU01 > JANLHZ01 > JANLHZ01. The sequence goes on from JANLHZ010000069.1 coordinate 22, forward strand.
GACAGAAGAATAACGCCTGTGAATAGCGCCGCAAGCCTATGAACAATGTTAGTGAACGACGCCAAATCTGAATTCCGCAATAATCTTGGTGCCCTAACGGGCGCGTAGCTGAAATCTAAAATCCGAAATCCGAAATCTGATTTCTGAAATCTGTAAGTTGATAATCCGCACCATTACATATACAGTTGATCCTGCATATTTTCGTTCCACGGAAAAAAAAATAATGATCAGATTCACCCTGATTGTAAATTGCCTTGCGACATTAATGGTCTCGACCATGGTGCTGTGGTTTTTCATCGACGGCACCAGTATCGAGGTCGAGTCGATTCATCCCACGCTTGCGTGGCTGCTGTTTCCGGGGTATCAGAGCGTGGTCGTCGCGCTTGCGCTGCTGCTGCTCGTCTTCAACATCGTAGCGCTCGTCCAGCGTTTCAAGGAACTCCGCGATCAGAGCGCGGATCGATACCTCGTCCTGAAAGCCCTCGACGGCAAGGAGTCGGTATCGCTCCTGGCGCTGAAGGAGTCGCTTCAGAGGTGCGCGAAGAGCATGCGCGAAATCGCCGGCGCGAAGGTTCTCGTCAAACGCGACAAGTACGAGCCGTCGGTGGTGAACGTGTTCGTCGAATACTGGGCGTACGAGCGCCAGAATCTCGCGGACGCGGAAACCCACCTCCGCGAGGCGCTCAGGTTCCGCTTCCACGAAATCGTCAAGCCCGAACACGGCGTGCAGGTGAGCTACTTCCTGAGACTACGCGGAATCAAGGACGACAGGCCAAGTCCGTTCGCGCCGATTCCGTCGAAAGCGAAACAGAAGGTGAAGGATATTTTCAAAGGTCCGGTCTATCCGGGCGAAAAGTAATTACGAATTAGCGGCTGGCGAAATTTCTCACTCTCCTCCCGGGAGAGGGCCGAGGCAAGGGAATGAACGATGAAAGAAAGAACACTGAAAGCAGCAGCGACCACTGTGTTTTTCGTGCTTGCTTTGATCTTGTCGCCACACTTCGTATTCGCCGAGGAAGGAGATGACGAATTGCCGACTGGAGCGCTTCCGGGACAGGGTTCTCTCAGCAGGATAGCGATCGACAGCGATCTGATCTCTGCGGATATCGAAATCCCGATGCGCGACGGTCAGTCCCTCGCTGCGACGACGTACCGCCCGAAGAACGTCACGACTCAGGTGCCGGTAGTGCTGATAATGACGCCTTACGATCGCAGAAGGATGGCGGTGTGTTTCTCCCGCGTGGGCGCGCGGAGTCCGATCTACGGCTGGCGCGAGGTTTCGTTCTGCATCGTGGACTGGAGAGGCTTCTACGGCTCCCGCGGCGCAGGCAGGGGAGTCGCGGCGATGAAGCAGCGCGGCGAAGACGGCTACGACACCGTGGAATGGCTCGCGGAACAAAGCTGGTGCAGCGGCAAGGTCGGAATGATCGGTGCGTCCGCGCTCGGGCAGGTACAGTTCGCCACCGCGTCGGAGCGCCCGCCGCATCTCGCGTGCATCGTGCCCCATGTCGCAAGCTACGGCCAGGATTTCGATCGCTACTACGTCGGCGGAGTCCTGCGCGAGGATTACGTCTCGTCCCTCGACCGCCTCGGCTTCGGAGTCGGGACGCTCGTTCGCTCCCATCCGACGGAGGACATCATCTGGCGCGGCGCATCGAGGAGCAATGACGACGTTCTGAAAGTGAACGTCCCGATGCTTGTCGTCGGAGGATGGTACGATCTCGACACGAAAGCCGTTATCGACAATTTTATCGCTATGAAGCGCGGAGCGGGCGAAGTTACGAAGTCGCACTCTCACCTGCTCGTCGGGCCGTGGGTCCACGAGACCGTCGATCAGAAGCATCAGGGCGATCTCGAATTCGAGGACTGCGTCTTCGAGGCGGCTAACACGGGCAAGAGGTTTTTTCAGAGATGGTTATTCGATCCCGAAGCGCGCGGTCTGCCTGGCGAGGAACCCGTTGTGCGGTTTTACCGTATCAATAGCGGACAGTGGTTCTCATCAAACCAGTGGCCGCCGCCTGGTGACCGTCGCGCCAGGGATCATTCGTTGTTTCTGACCGCGAACGGTGAACTCGCGGACTCCGCGCTCTCAGCGGGGACCGCGCAGTACAAAAGCGATCCGTCGAACCCCGTTCCCTCCATCGGCGGCGCGATGCTCGGCCACACGGTCCGCCACGGCCCGCGGGACCAGAATGACGTCGAAAAGCGCGAAGACGTCATAACCTTCACCACGCCCGCGCTCGATGAGGACGTCGATCTCACGGGCGAGGCGAAGTTACAGGCGTTCGTCAGCGCGGATACGAGCGACGCGGACGTGATCGTGAGGTTGTGCGACGTCCATCCGGACGGCACAAGTTATCTCGTCGCAGACGGCGCGCAGAGACTCAGCTACCGCCAGAGTACGCAGAGTCCCACCGCGATTCGTCCGGGGGAGGTATACGAGATCGAAATCCCGCTCCAGATTACCGCGATCAGATTCCCGAAGGGACATAAGATTCGTATTAGCGTGTCCGGCACCAGCGATCCACGCTTCGCGGTCGGGACGAACGTCTTCCCCGCAGCGAGGACACAGGCGAACACCCTCGCGAGCGTCACCATCCACACCGGCGGCCAGCGCGCGAGCCGGCTGATTCTGACGCCGTAAGGATGCGCGGCCGTCCCCGTCTGTGGTGATTTCCACTCCCCGTGGGTAATGCTACATGTTCATATCAATTAGTAAGTATATCATACGGTGGCTCTTTTCGGGTTTATAGACCACGGTGTTCATTTTCTCCCTCAGTTTATTTTCGAATAAAAAACTATAACTGGTAAGCTATTAATTACGTAATAAGTATAAAGTATATTATTTTATTGCCTTAAAAGATTACGACTAAGGCTAAGTCTAAATTTATAATCAATTTTAGAGCAGCTTGGGAGCAATGAAAGTGTTTTCAATAACGTATGATAGCGAGGGCTTAAATAAGTGACATTACCCCGCGGAAGAAGGTCAGGGTGAGGGAAGTTCAGATACGCGGATAACTCGTTCGCCCGAATTCGTAGTGACGTCGTAAGGCGTTCCGAGGTTCGAATTCCGGCAAACATTTTTCGCGAATGATAATCCCGTGACATTTCGCGCGGACAATAATCGTTGCTCGATGCCTCGATAACGTCCCCGGCACTTCAATCCTCCGTAAATTGATCTCTTTGCGAAATTGGTTTGTTCTCACGGAGGGTGCAAGTGCCGGGGACGTTTCCCGCCTGCTCCCCCGCTCGAAAGGAAAGGTCTCCACAATGATTAAGCTGCTCTCTGTCTTAGCGATGCTGACGATCCTTGGCTGCCGTGCGCCTGAGCCCGGGTTTGCCGGGCCGGGGAGAATTCTATATCCCGAGCGCGAAACCGCTGAAGAAACGTCCGCGCTGGACGAACTCCGCGAGATGGTGCTGCGCGAGGACGACGCGGAAATGACCGGGATGCTACTCGATCTGCTTCGCGCGGAAACCGATGGCCGCGCCGAGGCGTACCTCGCTGCCGGAAAGCGCGCGTATCTGGCGGGCCGCGAGGAGCTGGCGAAGTCGCTCTGGAAGGACGCGCTCGATTGCGAGCCGCGCGGCGCGCCCGAGATCGCACTCGATGACGAGGTGACGATCCGCGTCTACCGTCCGCGGACGATGATTCGCGCTGACGCCAGAGATTTCCCGACGCCACTGACGAACGCGCAGATAAGCGAGGACGCGTTCATTCTCGCGCTTATCGATGAACTCGAAATCGAGACCACCTTCGAGCCGATAGTATCGAACGGCCTGGTCCTCATCGCGGCGGACCCCGAAAATCACGACAAGTTCACTGGTTTCTTCCGCAACGCGAGCGAAAGCGACGATTCGATGGTCGAAGTCCAGATGTGGTTTCTCGACGTGACGGAGCGCGGTCTGGACGATTTCGGCATCCCGCTCAGTCGAAAACAGGTAGACTACGTGACGCTTTCCGAAGACGAATTCCAACGAATCCTCGACGCCGAGAATTCCGGTAACGAGAGCATTTTCCTGTCCTCGCCTAGACTGGTCGCGTTTCCGTACCAGCTTGCGAGCGTAAGCTGCGTCAATCAGATCGCGTACATCTCGGACTACGAAATCGAGAGCGGTATCGCGGATCCCGTGGTAGACACGGTTAACGACGGCATAATCGCAGAGTTCCGCGGCATCGAGCTTTCAGGCGGAGAAATTTTCGCGCAGGTTGGCGTCGTGCTTTCCGAGGTGCGAAAGCCGCTTGCGAACTTCACTGTCGATCTCGGTCTCGAAAATTCAGCGCCAGTGACGATCCAGATTCCGGAAGTGAGCACGACAAAAATTTGCGAGCACTTTAAAATGGGGACTGGCAACATGCTCTACATTCCGTTAAAGTCGCAATGTAATGTCCGAATGGGGCTGATCGTCAAAACGTCGATCGTAAGCGCGGACGAAACCATAAACGGGGAAGATTGAAGAGTGGTCAGGACGACTAGAGCTTCAGCTAAGTCGCTAATTGTCACCGTCATAGGCTGCGTCAGGAAGATGGGGAACTATACGCTTCCAGCGGGTTCTTCCCTCGCGGACGCGATCCGCGCGGCGGGAGGATTCGCGTCGCGCCCGTACCCGCCTTCCGGAGTGATCACCATCCGCGAAAGGCGTGCCCGCGGCACCGGCTTTCGAAGGACGCGGATACATACAGGGACAACGAATCCGGACGAAATCGCGCTCAGGGGCAGCGAGACCATCATCATTCAGTACGACGCCTGAGCCTAATCGATTTCGCGTTCAATCGAATCTAAAAACTCTAAAAGTCGCTCAAGTGAATCTGGCTGCCTAGACTCTTCTGAACCTCTTTCAATAATTTCATGAAGTTTTAGCTGGTCAAAGATTCCTTCGATAATAGCGTTGCGTCTTTCTTCATCTGAATTTTTAGCTATTGAGTATACTTGGATCAGAAGTTGCTTATCTTCCAGACTCAATTCGTTCGGCATTAAACCATAGTCAGGTAAGCGTGCGATAATGGTTTCAGTAAACCACCTCACGATTTCCAGGTCTGACTCAACTGGCAGGGCATTTAGCATCTTCTCAAGAACCTCTGGATGAAGCCCTGCATGGGGCGAAGCTAACAGCCTCGCTGATTCTTTATGAACAGAGCCATCAGCGCATTCATTGTATAGACGTATCAACATCCGGCGTCTTGCTTCAGCTTCCGCGATGTTGTAATAGCCACCGAACCTCCCATTTAATCTAGCCACGCGATTTTCCGACGTGATACCTTCTTGAGTTATATAACCAAAGTCCATATCGGCGTTGTATTTGATGTATGGCTCCCAAGATGTTGTGAATGATTTTGCGGCTATCTTTTCTAATTCAGTCAATCTGGCATCGAATGATTCAAGTTTATTGGGATCGTGCTGGCAACCAGCGCAACCCGATTTGTTGGAACCATCACTTTGAGTCGATTGGCAGGAAGACGCACTCAATATCAAACACGTCGCTCCGACAAATCCCAATATAATCTTATTCATTTCAGCCTGAACCATCGCTTACCTCGTTTCAAGAGGAACTAACCTCCATTGCCACCTTGCTGCCCGTTCTGCTGGTTACCTCCTCCTTGCTGTCCTCCACCCGGCTGTCCTGGAACAAGCGGCGGGATTCAACCTGAAAAAGCTCATCCGAGCTTTTTTTGTCTCAATTTTTCTGGAGGACATTTTGGCGAATACTTGTGCGTTTTCACGTCCGAAAACGCTTCGACGAGTGTCCTGAGGTTCCCGATCGGCGAAATCGAACCGCGGTTCGCGCCGCGCTTCGATCTCGCGGTGAATCCTTGTTTTTCTGGGGGTACTACCATAACTTACTCTAATTTGAAAGTGAATAGCCCTTCAGAACTTTCAATGCCTACTGAATATATATCGCTGTCAGTTGAAAGAGTATCGCCGCTTGGGTTTATAAATAATTCATGCTGTGGAACGTCTGCGGAAATTTGAAATGATAGAATTTCCGAATGGGTAAGACTTGCGGAGCCAAAGGTTTCTACTCTTGAAAAAAACCAGAAATCCGGGGTGGAAACGTGTATTGACGACATCGGGCATTTATATTCATCATTGATGATGACATAGCAGTCATCGAGTGGACCTCTACTGTGATTTGACACCTCGATATTCGTAACATTCATTCCCGACCCAACGTCCATTCTGAATACGAATTTCTCGACTTTGATCTTAATATCTCCGGCAACGTTTGTATACTCAAAGCGCTCAAAAGCTATTTGAACGAACGCGTACAAACAAACGACAATTAAAGCAATAGATACGAGTGTCTTAAACGCGCACTTCATTCATCGTCCTCAATTTTCATAAGTATTGCTTAGCTATTAGCTAGTAGCCTAAATCGCAGCAGCAGTCGTGACATGATTCAAAAAAACCGCAAACTCACAGCGTCTTATTCTGAAGGCGGGTATTCGAGATTCCAGGTATAAATATCCTCGCTGCATTTTAGTCCAATTGACACAATAGTCTCATGTGGCGGCAATTCTTCGCCTTCAGCATTTTTAAAATGAACATGTTGCGGTAGATCCGCGCTGATTACGAACTCGATGGATTTGTCAGGGCCAAGTTCAAGCGTTGCGTACTCCTGTGGATGAGCGCCAAAGGTACGATTTGGCTTAACAATAACCAACCTGTTTGCGAGGCATTCATACTTGTTATTTATTATAATAACACATTCATTAAACGTGAAAGAACCATTGTTGGCAATAATAATGGTATCAGAAGCTTCCGCGGTCTTATCGAAGAATCTGTCTCTAACGGTGCGAAGTTCGAAGCGCACTGGACCGGATGTCCCTTCATACTTGGTTACTACGAAACCAAAGTGAACGTAAAATGCAAAAATCGATATGACCGCACATATAGCAAGGATAAGTTTAAGGACATTTTTAATCGAAACTGATCCACGAATATTCTTCATCTCTATTTCTCGTAACTATATAGATCGCAACAACAATCTTCGCAGGACTGAAAAAAACCACAAGGGGTTGTCGCGCCTTCGATTGTCGCGGCGATGTCGTGCTCATCGAATCCCGTGCCACCCGGCACAAACTCATCCCATATTTCTTTTAAAAGCCCAACAACTGATGCCCACACAACCCCCGCCGGACACCAAAACGAAATCTTGCAGCCAACATAGCAATGTTGCCATTTATCCCTTTGAGCCACACTGCAAGACGGCTCAGGGGGATTTAGACGATAATAAATAATAAAACCAGCAGTGCAAATTATCCCTGGACCGAACGCAGTTGCGCGTCCAATTTTCCAGAGGTAATTTAGTATCGCGTCAATTATTTCCCACGGACCGGCATCTGTGTATTTTATTGTGGCTTCAATATTCTCGCGCTGGATTATTTCCCTCAGCAATCCGAACGCAACCTCGCGCCTTTCCGTTTCCTTTATACGACCGCGAAAATAATCGAATGCGAGTCCTCCCAGAGCCGCGTTTCGAGCGGAACGACGCTCATTTTCGCTCATACTCGATGGAGGAATCGACGTAATAGAGCCATTAACTATTTCCGTTAATCGATCCGTGGGAATATCCCCCAGCCGATCCCCAAACTCATCGCGGAGGCGCTCGGCGAGGCTGCCCGCAAGTCCGTTTCGTAGTTGATCGAAGACCTGAACGCCGAAATCTCTGTTTTCAGTCTCGAATTGCGATGGATTCAGCCGATCCGAATCAGAACCATTGTTATTTATTGCTTCCGGTGTGAGTGCCGTGGTCCGCGCGATAGACGAAATCGCCGATAAATTCGTGCGCGGAAGATTGTTTCCGTTTAACGAAGTTCGTGGCGATGTATTTACGTTACATCCGCAGTCGCGGAGAACTTGTCCGTTCGCGAGTTTCAGCGGTCTTTTGTCGCCTGTGAGGAAGCGGTATAGAAATTCTGATAGACTCATTTCATTCTCCTTCCGTCTTATCGCAATTAAAACTATGATAGCAGTCCGCGCGCGTTCGTCGCCATAACCGCGATAGAGACCGCGCGAGCGCCCATGCCTATAATCAGCAGTAGAAAGAGAATGACTGTGACGAATATCAGACCTCCGGAAGCGTCAGGGTCGGAAGTTTCGATCGCGAGCGCGATTCCAAGGAGAATAATACCCACAAAATAGTACAGAGTAAAGAAACCAGACACGAAATCGTACATCATCGTCAGACCGAGAGATTTGATCACCCCCCACGCCTTTGGCTGGGTTGATTGTAGCAGCGAAAGCACTCCCGACCGCATCACCTGCGCGACGAGAAGTCCAGCGAACGCGAGAGTCGCGATAAGGGCTTCAATGCCGTCGAAGATGATGAATCCGAGGGGTGCGCCGACGGGGAAGATCGTCAAAATTCCGGGCCAGAAGACGATGACAAGGATTGTGAAAGCGACGATCAGAATGAGTACGAAAGCAGAAATTGCTTTTGATGCGTCCATAATAATCTCCGATTGTCCAGCTAAGGGTTGCTCGTAATGCGTAGTGAAGTATCAGATGATTATACGACAACCAGAGAGAATAACAAGTACGATTTGATTTTTTTTTTAACGATTAAGCGGCTATTGCCAAGTGTCAGATGTAGAGCGCCAACGAACGGATAATCCCGACTCGACTTGTATGTTGACGCGAATATTTGCTATAACCGTGCGATGCCGAAAGAGAAGCCGAAGAAGCAGAACACGACAAGCGCGAACTCCGTCGATCCGCTCGGGACGTATCCGCACGACACCGCGGGGAAGGTCAGGCGCATCGAGGATCTTGACGCAATCGCGATGGAAGGCGGTGGCAAGGTTGCGATCCAAAAACAGCACGACAAAGGCAAGCTCACCGCGCGGGAGCGGATGGGGCTGCTGCTCGACAAGGGAAGTTTCGACGAGATCGACAAGTGGGTCCGCCACGACTGCACGAACTTCGGAATGGAGAACAAGAAATTCCTCGGCGACGGCGTTGTCACGGGCACCGGGTTCGTAGGCGGTAGACCCGTCGCGGTGTTCAGCCAGGACTTCACCGTCTTCGGAGGATCGCTTTCGCTGATGCACGCGCGCAAAATCCTGAAGGTGATGGACATCGCGATGAAGTGCGGAATGCCCGTCGTCGGGCTGAACGACTCCGGCGGCGCGCGGATCCAGGAGGGCGTCACGAGCCTCGGAGCCTACGCCGATATTTTCCTGCAGAACACGCTCGCGTCGGGAGTCGTTCCGCAGATAAGCGTGATCATGGGCCCCTGCGCTGGCGGCGCGGTCTACAGCCCCGCGATCACGGATTTCATTTTCATGGTCGAGGGCACAAGTCACATGTTCGTCACAGGCCCCGACGTCATCAAGACCGTCACTCACGAGGAGGTCACGTTCGAGGATCTCGGCGGCGCGCGGGTCCACAACGAAATCAGCGGCGTCGCGCATTTTAACTGCGAGGACGAGGCGAAGTGCCTCGCGGACGTGCGTACCCTGCTTTCGTATCTTCCGTCGAACAACCTGGGCGACGCGCCGGAAGTGGAGACGAACGATCCTTCCGACCGCGAATCCGCGCTGCTCGACACAATCATCCCCGACAGCCCTGAAAAGCCCTACGATATGTATGCGGTGATCGCGGAAGTCGTCGACGAAAGGAAGTTCTTCGAGGTACAGGCGGACTACGCGCAGAACATCATCGTCGGATTCGCGCGGTTCGCGGGACGAAGCGCCGGGATCGTCGCGCAGCAGCCCTCAGCGATGGCGGGCACCCTCGACATTGCCGCGAGCATCAAGGGCGCGCGGTTCGTGCGGTTCTGTGACGCGTTCAATATTCCGCTCGTTACGTTCGAGGACGTCCCAGGATTTCTCCCAGGAGTCAACCAGGAACACGGCGGCATCATCAAGCACGGCGCGAAACTTCTCTACGCGTACTGCGAGGCGACCGTCCCGAAGATTACCATCATCACGCGAAAAGCTTACGGCGGCGCCTACGACGTCATGAGCAGCAAGCACATTCGTGGCGACGTCAACTACGCCTGGCCGACGGCGGAGATCGCGGTGATGGGTCCGGAGGGCGCGGTCAACATCATCTATCGCAAGGAACTTGCGGAAGCGGAGGACCCCGCAGCGCTTCGCAAGCAGCTTGTCGAGGATTACCGCGATCTCTTCGCGAATCCCTACATCGCGGCGGAGAAGGGCTATCTCGACGACATCATCCGTCCGCGGAGGACTCGCAGAAGAATCATTCGCGCGCTCGAAATCCTGAAGACCAAGCGCCAGACCAACCCGCCGAAGAAGCACGGGAATATCCCGCTTTAGGATCGAGGATCGAGGGGCGAGGATCAAGGGAAATGGTCCGGAAGGTCCACGGACGAAAAATATCCCGTTCAAATTCGAGGCGAATCGAGATTGAAACTCGATCCTGCTTTACTCATAGAGCTTGAAAATGTAGCCCTCGCGGTTTGCGATGATGAGGTTGAAGTTCCTGCTTACGGTTCTGATGATGAACGGGAAGTCTGAAAGCGAGAAGGTGTCGCGATTCGGATCGAACTCGCCGTCTTCGAGAGGAATTCGGTAAAGCATCATGTTTTCGTCGCGGCAGTAGACGTGCTTCGCGCCGCAGGCTACGAACGTCAGGTTGAGAGGAAGCCGCCAGACAAGCTCGTAGTTCTCGTGGGTTCCGCCTTCCGCGAACACGATGAGCTTGCGCTTTATGCAGTTGAAGTAGCGCGTGGTCTTGTCGTACGAAAGTTCTTCATTCGATACGAAGCAGTAATCACTCGTCGCCCAGACGTCGCTGACCATCCTTCCGAGGGACCGCCAGCGCCATTTGACTTCGCCCGAGGTCGAAATCGCGTAGACGCTGTAGTCGGAGCCGGCGACGAAAAGCGTCTCTTCGAAAAGTCTGAGCGGGTTATTCGGCGCGCCTTCGACCCGTAGCGCCCACCGTTCCGACTTTCCGTTGCTTGCGACGCTGTAGATGTAGTCGTTACCGTCCTTGTTCTCCTTGCGTGAAGCGAAGAAAACCGAATTGTCGCTCGTCACGGGACCGAGGTCGACCAGCACCGGCTGACGCTGGTTTCGATACCCCGGATAGAGGCTTTCGTTCGCGATATCGTAGAGCATCAGCGAGCGATGTTCGTAAACGCCGAGGAAGATGTACTGGTCGTTAGCGGCGATGCTGGTAGCGGGAGTGTAGGTGTTTATCAGTTTTCGCGAGCGAAGCTGGCCGCGATCGCGATTGAATACCCAGACCTCGTTCGACTTCGTAATCAGACACACGTACGAAGGCGTCGTCACGGGCGGGATCACCTTGTCTACAACCGTCTGAAGCGGCTCGCCGACGTTCTGATACCACATTACAGTCAGGGTTTCGTTGTCGATCTGCACGAGGTCGTGGTCGATCGTCCAGCAGAGGGTGGTGTAGCCGTCGTGGCTCGGGAATATGCCGATCAGCGGGCGGACCTGGAACCACTGTCCGCTGATGCGGAACGGAAGTTGCTTCACGCGGTTCACGAGGTTCGGATTCGGCGTCGGGATGAAATCCCCGATTTTCGGCTCGGGTGTGTTGAGTCTAGACTGTCGCGCGATGTCCTGCATCGTGTACGACTCCCCGACGCGGGGCACGTTCGACTGCTCTTCTCCGATGGAGTTGCCCGAGACCACGCCGGAATCTTCGCCCGAATCGAAAAACGAACAGCCCGGAATTGCTATCAGCGAGAGCAGAAAGAGTATTACATGAAGCGAACGGCTCATCAGGATCCTCCACAATATTGCGGGGCGTTACGGTAGACGTCTGGTCGGGGAACGTAAAGGAGGTTGGCAGATACTACCTTTTATATTCCTTCGCAGTCAAGAAGTCAGTGTGAATAAACTCTCCCGCGCCTACATTGGATTGCTTTGATTTAGCGCGGCTCTTTCGATAACATTTACAAACCTTCCCCGGCAATTCATGAATCAGACCCGGACTCAGCAAAAAAATGGACGTTCTCGTACCCGGATATGAATTTCAGGAGTTGATTTCCGAGGGCGGCTGCGCGCGCGTCTTCAAGGCCGTGCGGATCAGGGATAAAAAGCACGTTGCGATCAAGGTGATTACACAGGCTTCCCTCGACCGCGGCGACCTGAAGCTGTTCGAGTCGGAGGCGAAGCTTCTCTCGAAGCTCGACCATCCGAACATCATCAAATTCATCGAATACGTGAAGTCGAAGCCAAGGCCGTGCTACGCGATGGAGCTTTTCGTCTCGGCGACGCTCAGGTGGTGCGTGAAGAACACCTGGGAGTTCGTCCAGACGCACCGCTACACGATTGTCGATCAGATCGTCAAGTCCATTCACTACCTCCATTCCCAGGGAATCATCCATCGCGACATAAAACCCGAAAACATCCTCGTCGACGGTAACGCGAACGTGCGTCTTATCGATCTCAGTCTTGCGCGGAAGAAGGACACGGGGTTCCTCGGCAAACTTTTCGAGGACAAGCGGATTCAGGGGTCGCCTCCGTATATGGCTCCCGAGCAGATTCGCGGCGAGAGTGTGGACGAGCGGACGGACATCTATTCCCTTGGGATTACCGTCTATCTGACGCTCTCCGGGCAGATGCCGTACGACAAACCGCGTAGCGACGACGACTGTCTGAAAGCGCATCTCTACGAAAAGCCGGTCGAAATAAAAAGCGTCTGTCCGGACGTTCATCCATCGCTCGGAAAGGCCATAATGAAGGCGCTCGAAAAGAAACCGGGCAGCCGGCAGCAGACGATTCTCGAATTCCTGCGCGCGCTGACGGTCGCCAGTTCGTCCGCGGAACTCCCCGCGGTACACAAACCCGGAAACCAGGCAAGGCCGGCACTATGAAGAATCTACAAGCCCTTCTTTCGATCGCTCTTTGCGTTTGTTTGTGCGGCGAGACTCTCGCGGAAACCATCGATGCGGGAATTCCGAGAGTGATCGTTCCGTCGGATTCGCTTCCGGAGGAAGTCGAAGCTCAGCCGTCGAACAACAACGTCGCGATTACGATGTTCGAAGATCGACTGTTTCTCGCGTGGAGAACCTCTCCGAATCACTTCGCGTCGCCTGACACCGTGATCTACATCCTGTCATCGACCGACCTCGGCGAGACGTGGGAGTTCGAACACGAAATCCACCTCGAAACCGACATGCGCGAGCCGTACTTCGTAGAGCTGGGCGGGAAGCTGCTATTCTACTTTTTCTCGGCGGGCACGAACCCGCTCGCATTCGAACCGCGGCACAGCCACGTTATCGAACGCGGCGAAGACGAAGAGTGGTCCGAACCGGCGGACGTCGGAATCGACGGCGAGGTTTTCTGGGTCATCAGGAACCTTGGCGATGTGCTGTACAAAACCTCCTACGTCGGCCCGGAGTACGATCTGATCGCCAGGAACGCGATGCAGGTGCGGTTCGAGAAGTCCGACGACGGCTACGTATGGGGTCCGGCGAGCGGAGAAAGCAGCGTTGTCTATACAGGCGGAGTCAGCGAGGTCGCGTTCGACTTCACCGAAGACGGCGATCTCTGGGCGGTCTGCAGAAACGAGTCTGGCGACGATTCAGGCTTTGGCTCGCACGTCGCATATGCGAGCGCCGATAGCCTCGGCTCCTGGGAGTTCACCGAGAAATCCGACCCGCGGAAATGCGATTCGCCGCGGATGTTCGGACACAATGGCGAGTTCTACCTCATCGCGAGGCGCGATCCCGTGCGCGACTTCGACTCCGCGCCGGAGTTTCTTCCGTTCGTGATGCGAAGATCGATCAATCTCGCCGGGTACTCGACGAGGCCCAAACGCACCGCGCTTTTCAGGCTCGACCGCGAAGAGCGAAAACTCGAGTTCCTTTTCGACATGCCAGGCACCTGCGGCGACACGGCGTTTGCTTCGATCGTGAAGCTGAGCGAGAACAGGTATCTGGTTGCGAATTACACCTCGCCAGCAGATATGATGGACGCGACGTGGCTTCAAGGGCAGACGTCTGACAGGGGGACACAGATTACGTTCACGGAACTGACGTTCGAGTGAATGCGCGCTGTGCTACGATTCCGCCGGTGCTTCGGGAGCGCTTGTCGCGGGCGCGCTCGATTCAGCCGGAGCGCCAGGAGCTTCCTCGATCTTGGTTCTGCGGGGAGCGTCTCCGCGCGGGCCGCCTCTGCCACCGGGGCCGCCTCTTCCGCCACCAGGACCGCCGCCACCGTAACTTCCTCGTCCGCCACCCGGACCGCCGCGCCTCGGGCGATCCTCGATGACCTCTTCCTTCGGCTTGAATTTGATCTTGAGTTCCTTGACGTTCTTCGCCTTCGCGCCCTTTTGAACTTCTCTTTTCGTTTTCCAGTCGCTGACGTTGATCGCGCCGTACTTGTTCTGGAATTTATCCACGCGACCCGCCGCGTCGACGAACTTCTGTTTTCCGGTGTAATACGGATGGCAGACGCCGCAGATTCCGATGCTGACTTCCTTCGCCGTGCCGCCTGTGACGAATTCGTTTCCGCACGCGCACTTGACCTTGGACACAAAATATTTCGGGTGGATTCCGGTCTTCATCTTCTGCTCCTTAGCTTTGATACAGGCGGGAAGTATAAGATTTTAAACTCTCAAATCAACAGTTTATCCAAATTCTCGCGCGAATGGATTTCCCTTGAGACGCGCGGATTAGCGTGTATATTTTTTGAGGCTTCAGGAAGCACATCGAGGATCCGATGGGGCAACCAACAAACCCGTCAGGGTTTCAATATAAGGCAGATTTCGGGGGAAGCCCACAAACCCGTCAGGGTTTCAATATAAGGCAGATTTCGGTGGAAGCCCACAAACCCGTCAGGGTTTCAATATAAGGCAGATTTCGGGGGAAGC
>JANLHZ010000075.1 GCA_024653775.1 Planctomycetota bacterium
CTGAGAAATCGATTCATTTTTGACACCATTCCCCATGGGGAATGGTGTCAAAGCAGGTCGAGGACAGAATGAATTTGCGCAAGACTCTGGACACTAACCGCAAATTGGATTGAGCCGCGTTAGCGGGTCAATCCAATTTGCGAAAGAAATCGTACGTCATCTCGCGCTCAGTCGCGAATTCCTCGACGTAACTATAGCTACGGCTGCGGATTCGCTCTATCGCGCAAAGCAAACCTGGCACAAATCTGAGCATAGAATTCAATACTTTATTTTGTTACGAGGCCTTATACCTGTCCAGGATGGTTTTCGCGCTGGCCTCGCCGGTCGGCACGTTGGACTTGAGCACGTAGCAGCCGTCGAGTTTGGTCCTTTCCGCGAGTCGGTCGCGGTCGACCTCGAAAATAATCGCGCGTCCCTCGCTCGACACGTTCACGTACTTGCCGATCCTGAGTTTCTGGCATTTATCGATCACTCGTTCGACTCTCGCGGTGAAGTTCCTGTGCCACAAGTTATGAATTTATTACCTGAGGGCGGAAAGATTCGAACTTTCGACCTATTGCTTAAAAGGCAATTGCTCTACCCCTGAGCTACGCCCCCTCGGGAGGAACTAAAGATAATTTCTCATTCCCGTTTAACAAGAGTTTGAAGCAAAAGTTTGGAGAATTATGTCTCCAGAACTTCCTTGGTTTTCTCGTCCGCCTGCGTCTCGACTTTGCCCTCATACTTCTTGGTCAGTTTTTGTATCTCGTCAACAAGTTTCTTGTGTTCGTCTTCGGGAAGTCCGTCTTTCTTGGCCTGATCCGCGAGCCGGTTGGCGTCACGACGGGCGTTCCTGATCGTGACCTTTGCCGTCTCGGCGCGTTCCTTGACGCTTGCTGCGAGTTTCTTGCGCGTCTCCTGCGAAGGTTTCGGGACCAGCAGTCTTACAAGTGTGCCGTCGCTCTGCGGCGTTATGCCGATGTCTGCGACGAGTATAGCCTTCTCGACGTCGCCTATGCAGCTCGAATCGAACGGCTTGATTATTAGCATCGATGGATCGGGCGTGGAAATGGTCGCGAGCTGTTTCAGCGGCGTCGGCGCGCCGTAATAGTCGACCTTGATTCCCTCGATCATTCCCGGATTCGCGCGGCCGGTTCGCACTCTGCGGAGTTCGCCATGGAGGTGTGACGCGGCTTTCTCCATCTGTTCTTCTGCTTCAAGTAGAATTTCTTCAGGCTCCATAATAGCTCCAACTGTCAGTACTGATCTCCGATGTCGAAAGTGTCCGCCGAAAGTCGTCCGGAGCATTCGGCTGCACCTGTTTCAAAATCGAAGGTTCGCTCAGGAAATGAGCGTTCCAATTCGTTCGCCTTTTACGGCTCTTACAATATTATCCGGCTTCGAATAGTCGAATACAAGAATTGGGATGTTATTATCCATGCAGAGCGAGATCGCGGTGAGGTCCATAACGCGCAGTTTCTCGTTGATGGTTTGCAGGTATGTTAGCTTTTCATAACGCTTCGCGCCCGGATTCTTTTTCGGGTCCGAGTCATAGACGCCGTCGACCTTGGTCGCTTTCAGAAGAATCTGCGCTTCGAGTTCCGCCGCGCGCTGGGCAGCCGCGGTGTCAGTCGTGAAATACGGATTTCCGGTCCCCGCGGCGAGGATGATCGTCCTGCCTTTCCGAAGGTGGCTGATCGCGCGATCGCGAATGAAAGGCTCACAAACCTGGCGGACGCTGATTGCGCTCAGAACCCTCGCGTCGCCGCCGTGGCTGTTAATGAACTCGGAAAGCGCGACAGCGTTGATCACGGTCGCGAGCATTCCGAGATAGTCGGCGGAAGCGCGGTTCACCGACGAACCCGCGAGATCGCTTCCGCGAAGTATGTTCCCCGCGCCGACGACGACGACGATCTCCGCGCCGACTTTCGACGCGCGAACGATCTCCGACGCGATTTTCGACATCTCGCTCACGTCAAGCCCCGCTCCACCGCCTCCGGGGCCGAGGCTTTCGCCGGAGATTTTGAGTAGCACGCGTTTGAATGCGAGTTCGGCCATTGAAATACGGGTCAGGAGAGAAGTGTCGGCAATTGTCGAACAGTCGAGCGGGCAGATTAAACCACAGCCGCGCTTCGTCCCAAAGGCGCAGGCGAATTTTTATATAAAAGTTGGATGAACAAATGGCGTGGACGTCTCGTCCGTGGATACTAACGCTCAGGGTGAGCGCGCCAGGAGGTTCTCCGAACCGACGCTAATAATCGTAAGAGTTTGGTGAACCACGTCGCGCACCTGGGACCGCGGACGTCCTCGTCTGCGCCAATGGCTCGGACTAAAATTTTCCAGCCCCGCCCTTCATACGGAAGATGCATATCA